>JAWPMT010000002.1:368340-736680 GCA_033344775.1 Cytophagales bacterium
GATTCGGATATCTGATCATGGGTCAATAACTGATTTTCGATTTCCCCTAACTCGATTCTAAAACCTCTGATCTTTACCTGATCGTCAATACGACCCAGAAATTCTATGTTACCATCAGGTAGCCACCTGCCAAGGTCTCCGGTCTTATAAATCCGTTTTCCTGATTGATATGGGTGGGAAATAAACTTCTCCGCAGTTAATTCAGGACGATTCAAATACCCTTTTGCCAACCCGTCTCCACCAATGCAGATCTCTCCCGGAACACCTATGGGTTGCAGCCTATGATACGGATCAAGTAGGTATATTGTCGTGTTATGGATAGGTTTTCCAATGGATAGTGTGCGTTTGGACCAGGTTTTTTCGTACTTGTATTCAGTAGTAGTAACAGTAGCTTCGGTTGGCCCATATTCGTTGTAAAACGCACAATGGTTCTTGAATTTAGCTGCTAATCGTAGATTGCAAATATCACCTCCCGCTATGATTCTTTTGAGGCTTTCATGTCGCTCCAATCGAATGCTCTCCAGGTAAGAAGGCGTTGTGTGGAGGTGTGTGATGTGATGTTGCGCGATAAAAGTATTAATGGCTTGCTCATCATTGATGGTCTGTTGATCTATCATGATCAATGATGATCCATTCAACAGCGCCAGCCAGATTTGTTCTACTGAAGCATCAAAGGCGATATTGGAAAATTGTAAGATTCGTTCATCTGCTTCAAGATTGAACTCATGCTGCTGAGAGTAAATCAAGTTTACTACAGATCGGTGTGAAATGATTACACCCTTCGGTTTTCCAGTCGACCCAGACGTATATATGATGTAAGCTGAATTCGAAGGATCAATGTTAAGGTGAACATTATCATTGCTTTCGAACTGGACCTCTTCTTGTTCGATACCAATTGCGCTAAAATCCTTGTCGTAAGTGAATTCATGATTGGTTGTTGTGACGAGTAACTTTGCTCCACTATCCTGTAATATCTGTCGCGTTCTCTTTTCAGGATTGGAAGCGTCTATCGGCAAATAAGTGCCACTGGCTTTCATGATGGCTAATATTCCGACAATGAGTTCCGCAGATCTATCAATTTTCACGGCTACAATATTTGTTGCCGAAACGCCTTGTTTAATTAAGTACGAAGCGAACTGATTTGCTTTTTGATTGAGCTCCCTGTAGGTAAGTCGTTGCTGCTGGTAAACCACCGCTATGTGATCCGGCGTTTTTTCTACCTGAGCTTCAAACAAGTCAACAATTGTCTTATCTTTTGGGTAGTCTACAGTTGTATTATTGAAGGTATGCAACAAATGGTGTTTCTCTGCCTTTGAGAGAATGTCTATTTCAAATAGCTGCTGATCAGGATCTTCAATTACTGCGTCCACAATACGCTTGAAATAGTCGATAAATCTTTCGATAGTCGCCTCTTTGAACAAGTCCGTGGCATATGCCACTCCTATTTCCAATTCGTCATCGACTTCTCTTGCCGTCCATGATAGGTCAAATTTCGACGTGTAGCTCTGGTGGCTAAATTGGTTCAACTTTAATCCTGGAAGCGCGAATTTGACCTCTTCAAAGTTCTGGAATGAGAACATGACGTCAAACAGTGGATTTCTACTGGTTTCGCGAGGGATAGCCAGGTCTTCTACCAATTGTTCATATGGGTATGACTCGTGCTCGAAGCAGGCCAGAACCCTCTGTTTAACATCGTCTAGAAACTGCACAAAGCTCATTTCTCCTTTAGGATAGTTTCGTAGTGGAAGCGTGTTGACAAACATTCCGATGATACCTTCAGTCGCTACATGAGATCTGCCCGCCGTTGGTGTGCCCACTACGATATCTTCCTGATTGCTCAACTTACTTAATAGTACATTGAACACAGAGAGCAAGACCATAAACATGGTTTTCTCTTCTTTTTGGCAGAGCGATTTCAACGCGTTAGTGGTTGCATTACTGAATGTAAAGCCTATGAAATCGCCGGTATGATTTTTAATCTGAGGCCTTGGGTAGTCAGTGGGTAGCTCAAGTGCGTTTAGTTCGTTTATGTATTGATCATTCCAAAAAGTCTGATGAATTGACATGATCTCTTGTTGCTCCATACCTTGGAGCCACTCAGCATAATCTTTGTATTGCAAAGGCAGTGATAAGCATGCTTCTTTTTTATAAAAGTTCATGAAGTCCTTGAGCAGGATCTCATTCGACACACCATCAGTGATAATGTGATGTGTGTCTACCATCAGCGCGTGTTCTTCCGAAGAGATACGAGCTAAAGTAACCCTTATCTGACCTGGATTACTCAAGTCAAAGGGTTGAATAAATTGTTCAGCGATCGCCTCAATTTCCGATTCCTTCGCTTCTAGATATTCAAGCTTTAACTCCAATGCTTCCGTTATCTTTTGATATACTTCACCATCGATCACTTCAAAACTGGTTCGAAGGCTTTCATGTCTGGAGATCAATTGATTAAAAGCTCCTTCTAGTCTTTCTTTATCCAAAACACCAACTAACCGAACCATCTGAGGCATGTTATAGGCCAGAGATTGTTTATCGAACTCATACAAAAAGTACATTCTCCGTTGCGCAGGAGACAAGGGGTAATGAGGTTTTTTTGTTGCCGGGGCTATTGAATTGTGTTGTGATGAATCCAATTGATCAATAAATGACCCCAGTTTCTGAATAGATTGATGATCAAATAAATCTTTAAGCTTGAGTTGACTATTGAGCGATTGGGAGATTTGATTGATCAGGTTTATTGCTTTTAAAGAATGCCCACCTAATTCGAAGAAACTACGGCTTACACTGATGGCATTCGGTTCTATCTTTAAAACGTCTGACCAAATACCCACTAGTTGGCTTTCCGTATGAGTAGAAGGAGCTAAGTATTCTTCCGATGCGCTAACCTCCGGATCAGGTAATGCCTTTTTGTCTATTTTCCCATTGGGGGTGAGTGGAAATTCTGATAAGTGAACATAAAATGAGGGGAGCATGTAATCTGGCAATTGTTCGGACTGATGATTTCTCAGGCTGGAACTATCAATTTCCTCAGGTGATAGATAGTAAGCAATCAAATGCTTATCTTCCTCCTGATGTTTAACCACAACTACCGACTCGGCGATCTGATCATGAGTCAATAACTGATTTTCGATTTCCCCTAACTCAATTCTGAAACCTCTGATCTTTACCTGATCATCGATACGGCCCAGAAATTCTATGTTACCATCTGGTAGCCACCTGCCAAGGTCCCCTGTTTTATAAATCCGTTTTCCAGATTGAAAAGGGTGAGCAATAAATTTCTCCGCAGTTAAGTCGGGACGATTCAAATACCCTTTTGCCAACCCATCCCCACCAAGGCAAATCTCTCCCGGAACACCAATGGGTTGCAACCTATGATACTGATCAAGAATGTACGTCGTGGTGTTATTAATAGGTTTACCAATAGGTAAATTCAACTTATCATGATCAGTCACATTATAATGTGTTGAAAAAGTTGTATTCTCAGTGGGCCCATACACATTTGATATTTGAATCTCAGGGAACTTATGCCTTAATCTTTCCACATGATTCATCGAGATTACATCTCCTCCGATTAATACATGATTTACTTTTTCAAAAATGTCCGATTGCCTGTTTACATATTGGTTAAAAAGTGAAGCCGTTAAAAATAGTGAGTTAATTTCCCAATTAACCATTGCTTTCTTAAACAACTCAGGATCAAGTAAAGTGAATTTATCTGCTATGTAAAGTGTGCCTCCATTGAGCAAACTCCCCCAAATTTCGAAAGTAGAAGAGTCGAATGATAAAGCTCCGGCGAGTATAATCCTCCTGGTTGAATTTAAAATAGTATAACTCTGGTTTTGGACAAGTCTGACTACATTCTTGTGGGTAATCATGACACCTTTGGGGTTTCCTGAAGTGCCAGATGTGTACATAATATAGGCTATGTTGCTAGAGGGCAAATCAAACTTTTCAAGTTTTGGTGATTCACTTTTAGCGACATCTTTCAGGTTTATAATCTTGCGATTTTCTGAGATGCTCAGTGAAACAGGAATATTCGTTAGTATAATATTGACCCTGGCGTCATTCAATACATGTTTTATCCTCTTTTCTGGGTATTGAGGATCAATAGGTACATAAGCCATGCCTGCTTTTAATACTGCAAGCATAGCTGTGATGACTTCAATAGATTTATCAGCTAAAATTGCTACACGATCTTTTTGCTGAAAGGTATGCTGAAGTAATACGCTGACTAGTTGGTTTGCATTATGATTGAGCTCCCTGTAGGTAAGTCGTTGCTGCTGGTAAACCACCGCTACCTGATCTGGAGTTTTTTCTGACTGAGCTTCAAACAAGTCAACAATTGTCCTATCCTTTGGGTAGTCTACAGTTGTATTATTAAAGGTATGCAACAAATGGTGTTTCTCTGACTTTGAGAGGATGTCTATTTCAAATAGTTGCTGATCAGGATCTTCAATTACTGCATCTACAATACACTTGAAATAGTCGATAAACCTTTCAATAGTCGCCTTTTTGAACAACTCAGTGGAATATGTCACACCTATTTCCAATTCGTCATCGACTTCTCTTGCTGTCCATGAAAGGTCAAATTTGGACATATAGCTCGGGAGGCTAAATTGACTCAGCTTAAGGCCTGGGAGCGCTAAATTGACCTCTTCAAAGTTCTGGAATGAGAACATGACGTCAAACAGTGGGTTTCTACTGGTTTCGCGAGGGATAGCCAGGTCTTCGACCAATTGTTCATATGGGTATGACTCGTGCTCGAAGCAGGCCAGAACCCTCTGTTTAACATCGTCGAGAAACTGCACAAAGCTCATTTCTCCTTTAGGATAGTTTCGTAGTGGGAGTGTGTTGACAAACATTCCGATGATACATTCAGTCGCTACATGAGATCTGCCCGCTGTTGGTGTGCCCACTACGATATCTTCCTGATTGCTCAACTTACTTAATAGTACATTGAACACAGAGAGCAAGACCATAAACATGGTTTTCTCTTCTTTTTGGCAGAGCGATTTCAACGCGTTAGTGGTTGCATTACTGAATGTAAAGCCTATGAAATCGCCGGTATGATTTTTTATCTGAGGCCTTGGGTAGTCAGTGGGTAGCTCAAGTGCGTTTAGCTCGTTTTTGTATTGATCATTCCAAAAAGTCTGATGAATTGACATGATCTCTTGTTGCTCCTTACCTTGGAGCCACTTCGCATAATCTTTGTATTGCAAAGGCAGCGATAAGCATGCTTCTTTTTTATAAAAGTTCATGAAATCCTTGAGCAGGATCTCATTCGACACACCATCAGTGATAATGTGATGTGTGTCTACCATCAGCACGTGTTCTTCTGAAGAGATACGAGCTAAAGTAACCCTTATCTGACCTGGCTTACTCAAGTCAAAGGGTTGAATAAATTGTTCAGCGATCGCCTCAATTTCCGATTCCTTCGCTTCTAAATATTCAACCTTTAACTCCGATGCTTCCGTTATCTTTTGATATACTTCACCATCGATCACTTCAAAACTGGTTCGAAGGCTCTCATGTCTGGAGATCAATTGATTAAAAGCTCCTTCTAGTCTTTCTTTATCTAAAGCACCAACTAACCGAACGATCTGAGGCATGTTATAGGCCTGAGTGTGTTTATCGAGCTCATACAAAAAGTACATTCTCCGTTGCGCAGGAGATAAGGGGTAATGAGATTTTTTTATTGCCGGGGCTATGGAAATGTGTTGTGATGAATCCAATTGATCAATAAATGACCCCAGTTTCTGAATAGATTGATGATCAAATAAATCTCTAAGCTTGAGTTGACTATTGAGCGATTGGGAGATTTGATTGATCAGGTTTATTGCTTTTAAAGAATGTCCACCTAGTTCGAAGAAACTACGGGTTACACTGAGGGCATTCGGCTCTATCTTTAAAACGTCTGACCAAATATCCACTAGTTGGCTTTCCGTATGTGTAGAAGGAGCTAAGTAATCTTCCGATGCGCTAACCTCAGGATCGGGTAATGCCTTTTTGTCTATTTTTCCATTTGGGGTAAGTGGAAATTCCGATAAGTGAACATAAAATGAGGGGAGCATGTAATCTGGCAATTGTTCAGATTGATGACCTCTCAGACTGGAACTATCAATTTCCTCAGGTGATACATAGTAAGCAACCAAATACTTATCTTCATCCTGTTGTTTCACCACAACTACAGACTCCGCGATCTGATCATGAGTCAATAACTGATTTTCGATTTCCCCCAACTCAATTCTGAAACCTCTGATCTTTACCTGATCATCGATACGGCCCAGAAATTCTATGTTACCATCCGGTAGCCACCTGCCAAGGTCCCCTGTTTTATAAATCCGTTTCCCAGATTGAAAAGGGTGAGCAATAAATTTCTCCGCAGTTAAGTCGGGACGATTCAAATACCCTTTTGCCAACCCATCCCCACCAAGGCAAATCTCTCCCGGAACACCAATGGGTTGCAGCCTATGATACTGATCAAGAATGTACGTCGTGGTGTTATTGATAGGTTTACCAATAGGTATTATTTCATTGGATTTTGAGACTTCAAAGGAGGTTACATCTATAGAAGCTTCAGTTGGACCATAAAGGTTTTGGATAGGTATATTCAGTGTTTTGTACCAGGTCTGAACGGTCTCTATGGGCAATGCTTCCCCACTCGTTATTACCCGTCGTAAGCTTTTGAGTTGCTCTTGTAAATCTTCTTTTCCGAACTCCTCTCTGATATAAGCAGAAAGCATGCTTGGCACAAAATGTAAACATGATACCCCATGCTTTCTAATCAAATTTGTGATCAGTGTCGGCGTATGCGTGTCTTCCTTTTCACAGAGAACCATTTTTGTACCCCAACAGAGAGGCATAAAAATTTCCCAGACTGAAACATCAAATGTATTGGTTGTTTTTTGAAGGATGACATCTGAAGATTCAAATCCATACTTATGCCACATCCAATCGATTCGATTGATTATACTTTGGTGTGTGAGCATACACCCTTTTGGATTACCCGTACTGCCTGAAGTATAAATTACGTACAAGAGGTCAGAGGAGCTGGTCGACGTTTTTAGGTTGTGTGTTTGGTAGTTTGAACATTGCGCCTCGAATAATGCTAGCACCTCCTGGTCAACTATAACTTTGGCCTTGCTGTCCCTTTTAATGAAATCAATGCGCTCCTTCGGGTAGGTAGGATCTATAGGTAAATAAGCTCCTCCGGATTTCAACGCACCTAAAATCGAAATGATCATTCGATCACTTCTATCCAATTGCACGCCAATTAAATCATTGGGTACTATTGCGCACATTTCCAGCAAATAATTAGCCAACTGATTAGCGCGCTGGTTAAGTTCTCTGTAGGTAAATGCTTTGTTTTTAAATACAAGTGCAACCCGATCCGGTGTTTTTTCTACCTGAGCTTCAAAAAAGTCAACAATTGTTTTATCCTTCGGGTAGGCTACAGTTGTATCGTTGAAGGTATGCAGCAAATGGTGTTTCTCCGCTTTAGAGAGGACGTCTATGCTATACAGTTTCTGATCAGGATCTTCAATTACTGCGTTCACAATACGCTTGAAATAGTTAATGAACCTTTCTATAGTCGCCTCTTTGAACAACTCCGTCGAATATTGAAAATTCAAGGACAATGATTCTTTGGATTCCGTCACAATCAAAGACAAATCGAACTTAGCAGGCTCAGCGCCATAGGAATACCTGCTTAGCGTTAATCCAGGGAGTACAAGCTCGGCCTCTTCAAAATTTTGATAGGAAAGCATGACATCAAATAAAGGATTACGGTTGATGTCACGAACTAAATCTAGTTGTTCAATTAACTCCTCATATGGATAAGATTGATTTTTATAACAATTTAACGATCTGCGTTTTACGTCATTTAAAAAATCGACAAAACTATTCGTTCCTTTAGGATAATTCCGCATTGCGAGTGTATTGACAAACATCCCTAAAATTCCTCCTAGCTCGGGTTGTTCTCTGCCAGATACAGGTATTCCGACAATTACATCCTCCTGATTGCTTAGCTTACTCAATAACACGTTGAGAAACGTTAACATAAGCATGGACATGGTTGTCCTCTCTCTCTTGCAAAGAGACCATAAATGGGACGTTGTTTTCTCATCAAAAGAAAACTCCCTGAAACTTCCAGTATAACTCCTTGTTTGTGTTCTGGGATGATCAATGGGCAGTTGAAGGATATTTAAATTATCAGCAAACTCATTTAACCAGAAAGACTTACGCTGGGACATTTTGTTATGCTGTCCATTTTGGGATAGCCACTCTGCGTAATCTTTGTATTGTATGGACAGAGGCTCAAGCTCTTCCCCAAGATAGAGCGCCATAAAATCTTTAATTAGGATGTCCTTGGAAAGTCCATCAGTAATAATGTGATGCATGTCTAACAGCAACAAATGATCTTCCTGCGATAGCCGAACCAAAGTAATCCTGATGAGTCCCGATTTACTTAAATCAAAGGGACGAATAAACTGATCGATGATTGAGTCAACTGCTGATGGCTCAGCTTCAAGATAGTCAACGGTAAAGGGTATTTTTTGAGCTATTTCTTGATGCACTTCACCATCGATCACTTGAAAGCTTGTTCTTAAGCTTTCGTGTCTATCTATGAGTTTCAAGCTTGTGGTCTTGAATTTTTCCAAACTTAATCTGCCTTTGACCTGAAGGATTACGGGAATGTTGTAGGACACTGAATGCTTGTTGAGAGACTGTAAGAAATACATTCTCTTCTGAGCTGAAGATAAGACATAATAAGGCTTGCTTCCGCAAGGGGTGATGCAGTCACTCGTAGGTTCGTTTGAGTTGGATTTGAGATTAGCTATAATGTCTTTCTTATTGCGTCTTATCTTCTCGAAAATTTCCTTATTATGAAAATCATTTGGAACAGTGAGCTTTAAATCGTCGCCGACTAATTTGATGGAAATATTGTGCTTTTTAAGATCCAGTAATAAATCTTCCATGAGCTTTAAAAGAAGTAATAATCTGAGTTCAAAAATGAAATGGGGTAAAAAAGTAGTCGTTTAGTTTCGTCAATAAAATTAATGTACTTGTTTAGATCTAAATATCTGGCATTTTAGCAAATACAAGCAAATTATATGATTAAAACACACTCATCACGGCATGATTTTAAGTTTCGTATATGCGCTAGATTTCGGTGAATCGTCTTAATCTTAGGCGTTACAGCACACTTTGTGCACTTTTCATACAACATGAAACCGTATCTAAAAACTCTGATGATTCCTCAAAAATATTAGCCAATACAATTTCATCCACACGATACTTAGTAAGCAATTCCCTCTCAAAACCTCTGTATTCTAGTATGTTACCTGTAAAATTCAATTTCAGAAAATCAAAAATCCGATTCTCTTCTATGTCAGTAGTATTCGATTGATCCTCAGAACAAATCACTGCGATAAGAATTGAAATTTTGAGATTTTTCTCTTCAAACCTACTTTTCCATGTCCTAATAGCCTCAGAAAGAGTAGTTTCTTCATCTTTCGACAACAATCTATGACATAATGAAAAGCAGCAATTTAAGTGATTTTTGTAGGCGTATTCCAGGTTGCCAGGGTTCATGGCCAGCATCCATAATTTTGGCGGTGGGCCATCTAGAGGTGGAATAGGTATTGTTGATTTCGCACCGCTGTTACGAATAATCCTTCCTAAGTCCGTAATCGTCTTATGGAAGTCAGTTACTTCACTTCTACCATCCAGCAATGATTCATAAATGTTTTTTTCAGGTGGCCTTCCTTTGGAAAATCCTAAATCAATTCTATCATAAAAGAGGCTATTTAAAAGTTTGTAATTATGTGATACTTGTAGAGGTATACTAATTGTGAGCATTACGCCGGCCACACCAATTCTTATCTTCTTGGTTGTTCCTGCCAGGAGTGTTAATATAATTTCCGGAGCTTGCCAGGCACAACCAGCTCCATAGTGTTCAGACACCCAAACCCGCTTAAATCCTAATTGTTCAAAGTACTCTGCTCTATTTATTGTTTCTTGAATTACTTCAATTGGATCAGTTTTAAATACTTTGTAAAAACCAAGTTCAAGAACTCCATAGTCTATCATAATTATAATGTCTTAGCCTATACTTGGAATTTATCTCATGTTAGCTCCAATTGATTAGAAACTAACGTATAGTACTGTCCTTTCATATTTATCAATTCCTGATGATTACCTTGTTCAATAATGCTTCCCTGATCAATGACAACAATGTTATCGGCATTCCTAACCGTACTTAATCTATGTGCAATGATGACATTGGTATTACCTTTTATGAATTTTTGAATGTTTTCGGAAATTTCTCTTTCGTTCTTAGAGTCTAAAGAACTAGTCGCTTCGTCCATCAATAAAAATTTGGGTGATTTATATAGCGCCCTGGCAA
This sequence comes from Cytophagales bacterium, assembly GCA_033344775.1. NCBI lineage: Bacteria > Pseudomonadati > Bacteroidota > Cytophagia > Cytophagales > Cytophagales bacterium. The sequence goes on from JAWPMT010000002.1 coordinate 378,749, forward strand.
TCATAATTCTTTGTTTTTGACCAGCACTTAAGTTCACACCTTCTAAACCAATCTTGGTATTGGCCTTTTCAGGTAATGAATTAATGAATTCATCGATATTGGCCAACTGAGTAACTTTTCGAAATTTTTCTAAATTCGGCTGCTCTCCTGAAATACAGATATTGTTGAGAATAGAGTCTGAAAAGATATAACCCTCTTGAAGTACGACACCAAAATTCTTTCGGATTTCAGCAGTAGGAATTTCTCTATAATCATGGAGGCCAAAAGAGATGGTTCCCGTATTTGGCTCATAAAATTTTAATAAAAGTTTCAAAAGTGTTGTTTTCCCACTGCCACTTAACCCAACAATAGCTGTTGTTTTTCCATGAGGAATTGTTAGGTTTAAATTTTTCAAAGCAAAACTACTAGAGCGATCATATTGAAAATCAACACCTTTCAGGACAATATCAGCAGCAAAAATTTCCTGATTAAAAGAATCTTCTGATGTTTCCTCTTTTTCATCACTATGTATGTCTCTCAACCTTTCTAAACTAATTTTAGCGTCTTGGGCCTGTTGTATAAAACCAATTAGTTGCTGCAGAGGACCATTTAATAGGCCTAATATTTGAATAGTAGCCATCATCATTCCAAGCGTCATTTCTCCTTCAATTACTTTTTTTGCAGCTGTATAAGTAATAAATATATTTTTCGACTCATTAAAAATCGATCCTCCAACTAATTGTAATTGTTCTAAAGTTAAAGTTTTGGTTCTTACTTTAAATAAACCTAACTGTTTTGACTCCCAATCGGAAATGATTTTCTTTTCTGCCTGATTCAGTTTCACTTCGGAAACTCCAAGCACCATCTCTACTTCGTTATTTTGAATCTTGGAGGCCTGTTTAAATCGCTCATTATCAACTATTTTTCTTTTTTTCCAGAACAAAAGCACCCACGTGATGTACAGGGCAGATCCCAAGAAATAGATCGTAAGTATACCGAAATCATAATAGGCCAGAACGAGTCCGAAAACGATAATATTAATGAATGAAAATAGCGTTTGAAGCGATGAAGAGGTCAAAAACTGATTGATCCTGCTATGATCTTCAATTTTTTGAAGGATGTCGCCCAGGTTCTTTTTCTCAAAGTATGATATGGGTAGCAACATTAACTTTCTAAAAAAGTCAGAAATGACTGCAATACTCAAACTCGTTGTAATGTGTAATAGGATCCAGCTTCTAATAACGTTGATCAATAAATTACCCGCAAAAAACATTACCTGACCAATAAGTATGAGGTTTATTAATCCAATGTCTTTCTTTTGAATGCCAACGTCAACTATTGATTGTGTTAGGAATGGTGAAATCAGGCTTAAAATACTTGATGTCAATAGCCCCAAAAAGAGTTGATAGATGAGTTTTTTCTGAGGTGTCAAGAATTGAAAAAAGTATTTCAACGATACTTGATTAACATCTTTTGGTTCCTTGACTTTGAATAATTCAGAGGTCGATTCAATCAAAAGAACTGCCCCTTCTGATTCATCCCCCCAATTATCCAAAAAATCTTTTCTTTTATAGACGACTCTTCCAACACTCGGATCACTTATATATACTTTTTGTTTTGTGACTTTATATACTACTACGAAGTGATTTCCCTTCCATGGAATGATAGCGGGTAGGGGAGCTTCATTCAAAAGATCGTCATAAGTGATTTTTACTGTTAACGTCTTAAATCCTAATTTTTCCAGGGCTGTAGTTAAATCACCTAATGTTGTACCCCATTGCTTTAAATCAGAAATTTCCTCGATGTAACTCCTATTTAACTCCAAGTTGTAATACTTGGCAACCATCATAATACATGTGGGGCCGCAGTTTTTTTGATCGGATTGCTGTATAAATGGGAATTTTCGAATCACTTATTTGTTGTTTGAAAAATAGTAGTTCAACGGCTGTATAAGCCTGGATATCAGTCTTTTGTCTTTTGTAATTATTTCGCAATTCCCTGACATATTATGCTTGAAATCAAAATTGTAATTTGAAGAAGAAACTAATCCATCTGTTAGCTCAATTCTCACAAAGTACCCTTTCTCCGTTAGTAGCGGAGCTATCTTGCTGGTTTTCCCTGTTAAATAACCATATTCTTCATAAGGAAAATCATTTAGTTTAATGATAACCTCCTGATTTTCAACAACAGAACCAAAACCAACTGAGTTGACATAGGTAGTGGCATAAATCTGATCTTGTTCGGGCAAAATGTAGAGTAGCTCATCACCTCGTTGAGTATACTTATCGCTCTCATAAGATTTATGGAATGAAATAATTCCCTTAGTAGGAGATCTAATAACTTGATTGTATTCCCATTCATTCAATTTATTTTCAATCTCCGAATAGATATCAACTATTCTATTTTTAGCCTCTTTAAGTTCAAGGATATATTGAGCATTCAACTCGTTGATTTCGTTTTTTTTGTTTTGGAGATCATATTCAAGTCTAAGGATCTGCTCTTCCGCCAATGCTTTGGATTTTAATGCCGAAATTAATTCCTGTTTTGATTGATTGAACTCGACCTTGGAAACAGTATTCTTGATGTAAAAAATAGAATCTATCGTATAGTCTTCTCGGATTAACTCCAGACGTGAATTATCATTTGAAAGAAGGTACTTTTTGCTGTCAATTAGTTTGTACAGCATCTTTATATCTTCTTGAAGCGATACAATTTTGACAAGACTAAAACTATTGGCTTGCTGAAAACTGTAATTTTCGATTACCAGGAACATTTTCTTTAATAAATGCTCAAACGAACCATATTTACTGAAATCTCTAAACTTTAGGCTATCAGTATTTAAATTGACATCATCGACGTTGAGGGTCTTAAGAAGGTCTTTAATTTCTATAAATCGATCATAATCAATATCATTTTGAATGAAGCCTAATTTGGTATCATTTAAGACCTTAAGTCCTTCAATTTCTTTATCCAATTTCAACAAGCCCTCAGATTTTGCAACAACCAGTACAGGTTCTGTTATCGAAATTATGTTTACCTGAGCCTCTATTGAATCAGGATATTTAATAAAAAAACTTAGAATAAGAGTTATTGCAACGAAAGCCAATAATGAAAATGAGCCGGATCTCAGCAGCCAGTTTTTGGGTTTCCCGAGTGTTGTTTCACTGATTCTATCTAACAAACTCATCTGTAGGTGTCATCTTGAAAGTTGGCTATATTAACTTTATTCATAATAATGAACAAGAAAACAGCAACATCTCTTCTTATAATGTTAATGGGAGTCACAATTGCTGCACCAGAAGAATCAAAACCAGGTTTTGAAAAAGGATTCCTGGAAGAATTCTCGGAGTTTTTAATTATTTCTATTAACGTTATTAATTGACTGTAATACCCAATAAGAGATCCGAAATACAAATTACAGGCCAAAGCCTTCCATCAATTATGTGCTATGCTAACTAAACGTCAGTCCTTATTTGTTTTATAAGGTAAAATTCATGTTGAATTCGTTATTTGATTTTACAATAATTACGTTTTCTAGAATAATCCATTAGCATAGTATGCTTGAAAGAATTTGGAATAGTTGGTATCATCAATAAGCGTATATCTATAGAACAGTTGTATCAGTTATAAATAAATTAGTGCCGCTCAAACGTGAGATGAATCATTTTCTCGAGGACATTAATTACCTTGAACCGATTTATTCCTAAATGACTTAAACCAAGATGACCAACAGTCTTTCTTGTTTAGAAAAGGCTTTCAATGCTAAAGTAATCATTAATGAATCTGCTGGACTTTCTTTCATTTTTCAAACTCCTTTTTCAACCTCAAGAAAATAGTTTTACTCTATAAACGGTAATTTCATGCAAACGCAAATAGAAGATTTAATCCTTAGGTCTTGCGTCTATCCCTTGGATAGTATAAATAAAATACCAAATAATGGATCATTAGACATTTTTATATCCGAATTGGTTAAGGATCAATATTTCATAAATTCAATTTTACATGCATCCCCTAGTTTACATCATGAAATTGATAAATTAGAAAAGGGTCAATTGGGCCCAGTAGAGGTTGAAAAACTTCATATCTCGTTGATGAAATACTACATCCGAATGTCAACAAGGTGTACTCCGTTTGGGGCCTTCGCCGGTTTAGTTCAAGGGGAGGTGGGAAACGAGAACAAAATCGAACTAGGTGAACAAAACGAAAATACTTTTTTTCACAGGCTCGATTACAAGTGTTTATATCGAATTATACGGTCTCTTATGAGAGATGACCAAATAAAATTCTCGGTAAAGTATTACCTTAATAACACCATCTATAAAGTAGGAGAAAAATACAGGTATTTTGAACCAATACTCGATCAAGATAATTTCTCTTTTCAACTATCAGAAATTAGCGGGAACGTTTTAGACGAGATTCTCAAACTGGATAAAACTGTTCCAGTAAAACTCTCCGAAATTCTAGACCATTTTACCTCCGAGGAATATTCAAAACACGAGTTAATTGAGTTTATTGATGAACTCATCAATAGTGGAATTTTGATCAGTGAATTAGAACCACGGGTTACTGAGACAGATTTTCTTCCAGTTCTTATCGATATTTTGAAAAGGACTAATGTTGAGAAACAAATAATAGATCATCTTGAAAATGCACAGGCAATCCTTAATACCAAAACTCAGCTAGACGAGGTAAAAATGAATGAGTTATTGAATCTTGTTCATTTTTTTGACCCAGAACAAAAATTAACCGACCTGATTCATTCGGATCTTTATCTATCAAAGAATCATTTAAAATTAGAGAAGGAGCTTGTACAGAATATTGTAAACAATGTTTCCATGTTAAATAACATTTCTGCCTTCAACAGTAATCCATTAATGGAAGATTTTGCAAGAAAATTGCAAGATCAATATGAAGGAAGTGAAGTCTCCCTGGTAGAAGCCCTGGATCCGGAAATTGGAGTTGGATATGAGTCGGATGATTCAGCCTCAAGAGAGCAGCCAAATCTTTTGAATGAACTAAATGTCATTTCAAAACCTGCATCAGAAGAAACGACACTAAATCATTTTCAACGATTCCAGCTAAAGAAATTCATTGATTCAACTTATAAAAGCCAGAAAACAATAAATCTTGATGAAGATGAGATAAAAAAAATGGCAAATGATCAGACTAAACCTGGTGATTATGCCAGTATGTTTCTCGTTGGTACCTTATTGAAAAATGTCGACTTAGATATTGATAATCGCTATGAATACGTCTTTGTTTTAAGAAATTTTATCGGTCCATCCGCTTCTATATTCCTAGGGCGGTTTTGCTGTGGGGATCAAAGCCTTACGGAGACTGTAAAAAAGTATTGTGAAGAGAATATAACATCAGAAGAGCATGCTTTTTCTGAAATAGTTCACCTTCCTACTCCAAAGATGGGAAACGTAGTAGCGAGACCGAAATTAAGAAAATACGAAATACCGATTATTACTCCTGGTTCTGTTTCTACTGAGGACCAAATACTTCTCTCAGATTTATTCATACAAATTCGAAATGGAGGTCTTGAATTAAGAAGTAAACGCTTAAACAAAAAAGTAATACCAAGACTAAGTAATGCCCATAATACAAGAGGAAGTAAAATACCTGTCTATAAATTTTTAGCAGATTTTCAACGCCATGGTTATTCTACTGGTTTCTATTGGGATTGGGGGTCCTTGGCATCTTACAAATACTTACCAAGGGTAGTATATAAAAATATAATATTAGAAAGGGCACGATGGATCATAGATCTGCCAAAAACTAAAAAAGGTCAGGAATCTGCATTTAACATCGAATCTTATGTAAAAGAGATTAGAAAGGAATGGGAAATACCAAGGCTCGTCACCATTGCTGAAGGAGATAACGAAATACTCGTGGATCTGGAAAACGAGAACTTATTAAAGGTTCTAAATGCCGAATTAAAAAGAAAAAAGAGTTTAATACTATACGAGAACCTGATTACCAGTAAGACCTCACCAATACAAAAAGGAAATTCTCAATACGCAAATGAATTAGTAATTCCGTTTAATATTCTTCACAATGAAAACAATGTAAGCAGTAATATAAGTGCCGAATCATCTGATGTGAAAAAAGTGTTCTACCCAGGTGATGAATGGACATTTATAAAGATATATACTGGGCATAATACTGCAGACGAACTTCTGATCCATGTAATCGAACCATATTTCGAATCCTTAATTAAGGATAAAAAAATTGAATCATGGTTTTTTATTCGATACCAGGATCCAGATCACCACCTCAGATTAAGATGGGCTAAATCAGACGGATCGGGGATTTACCTGGTGAAAGATATCCAAGAACAGATCAAGATAAATTCCATGATTACAAAGAAGGTTCAAGTAGATACCTATGTAAGAGAAATCGATAGATATGGAAAATCAATAGACCTCAGTGAGAGGATATTTAGTTTTGACAGTATCGCAACTGTTAAAATCCTTAAGATATTAGATTCTATTGATAACCCAGAATATTACAGGTGGCTGCTTTGCATGAGGAATGTAAACTCATTTCTTAATGATTGTGGTTATGATAATAACAACAAGCTTCAGTTTTTTTCTAACCTCGAAAAGAGCATGTCTGATGAGTTCATATCCAATAAGTCAATCATGAAGAATCTGAACAAAAAATACCGAGAAGAAAGTCAGACAATTTTCGGCTTCCTTAATCAGGATGATGATCACTTAAACGCTACGATGGTAGAGATATCAAATGTACTGGCCGAACGATCAAATCGTATTATTCCCATTATAAACGAGATAAAAAATCAATATCTCGCCAATCCATTTAAATTCCAAATGGTTGTAGGAAGCCATGTTCATATGATCATCAATAGATTTCTAAAGTCAGATCAAAGGAAACAAGAATGGGTTATTTATACCTTTATGTATAAATATTATAAATCTATTATAGGGAGAGAAAAACAAAAAAAGAGCCGTAATTAATTACATGCTCTTTATCAGCTTCAATTTTTAGCAAGTGGCACAACCCGTAGGGCAAGAAGTTGCATTGTTAGAATAGCACGTAGTGCCTGTTTGAACTCTCTTACAGAGATTAGGTGTCCAAAACAAAGTAACTGTTCCGCCATCTGGACCCGCTATAGCTTGATCACCACCCGATATAGCATTGGATTCCAATGATGAGATCGTCTTTTTACTTAGAGATAAACTCTTTAACTGCTTCTTTTTCATAATAATAATGTTTGAAAATAATTTTCCTAAATATCCATGTATCCCAAATAAATTAAAAACAATCAATGAATTAATTTCAAAATTGATTTTATTTGGCCGTGATGTGCAATATGATCTTCGAACGTATGATACAATAGAAAATAATTGTTTCCCATCGTGTTGAAGGGCTTTTTTGGGTGTTCATACAACCACTGATCATCCTTATTTTGCAGTTCATTTAGTGTAATATTTCTCACCCCTTCCCATAACTCAAAGTAGTACCTGGAATCATTGCCTCTTATAGAGGTAGCATCTATTGTTCCAGGCAAAGCATCCCCCCAAAGACTCATTTCACGCTCATCTAAGCGTCTATTAAAAAAAATAATGTTTTGATGCATCTTTTCAACTGCAATCATATGCTTAATTAAAGTTCCAATAGTGTTCGAATGATTCTCAACGGTAAAGTCTAATTGATCAATTTTAAGATTCAATATTTGTTTAATAATTAATAGCTTACTTAGTGTAAGTTGAGCAACTATTCCACCTATTAATGGCGAATAGTTTTTATTAGATCTTAACTCAAAAATCTCTTGAATATTATCCACAGCTTAAGAATGTTATATAGGGAATGAATGACGTGTTATCGAATAAAATTTTTGAAATCGAAAGAGCGATAAAAGCAAGAAATCAAAAGAAAAATGATATCTCACTTCTCAACGGAGATATGGGCATAGCCATATTTTATGCTGCTCTATATCGAGTTACAAAGGAGCAAAAATACTTAAATACATGTCATGAACTTGTAGACAGCTCGATTGACAAAGTGGCTCGAATGGAGCTCAACCCATCTTTTGTGACTGGATTTACGGGCATTGGATGGTCTCTCCAATATTTGATGAACAACAATTACCTGGAATCAACTGATCTTTTACAAGATTTAGATGCATATATCTATGACGCGTCAATAAATAAGCTAAGGGGCAAATACTACGACTTTCTCCATGGTGGTACGGGAGCTGCAGTCTATGCGATGGAAAGGGAGAATGACGAAGCCGTGGTTTTTCTAGAGACCTATCTAAAATATATTGATGAAATAAAAGAAGAGAATAAATATGGTTATGCATGGGAGGATTACACCTTCCCAAAGGGAAAAGACCATCTGCATGCTAGGGCTTATACATTGGGATTATCTCATGGAGTGCCAAGTATCATCATGGTCTTACTGCGAATTCATAAACTTGGGATCAACAATGAACTGACTAAAGATTTAATAACCGGAGGTCTAAACTGGATCAAAGCAAATAAAATAGAAAACGTTAATTCAATTTCCGAATATCCGAATTGCGTATATGACTCGGTAGGCACAATTGATGGACCTTCATTAATGAGGTGGTGTTATGGAGACATGGGTATTGCCCTGATGTATTGGGATTCGGGTAACATCTTAAATGAAGGTGACTGGATACAAGATGGAGAAGACTTAATGAGAAGAAACTTAAAACGAACTGATTTAATTGAACAAGATTTTTATGATGCAGGCGTTTGCCACGGAACAGCAGGTGTTGCACATATCTTCTCCAAATACCATGAAAGAACCAGAAATACAGAGTTTAAAGAAAAAGCCGATTTTTGGATGACACAAAGCCTTCAAGCGGCCAAACACGAAAAAGGTCCAGCTGGCTATAAGTTTCATAATGCCGCCGAAAACAACGGAGTATATTATAATAGATGGCGAAAAATGTATGGGCTTCTCAATGGTATAGCGGGTGTGGGTTTAGTTTTTTTAAGCCACTTGGAGCCTGCTCTAAATTGGGATAAAGCATTGTTAATTGATCATATATCTTCCTAAACTTCCGCTCGATTCAACTTCTCGCCTTCACCAAAATCTAACAAAAAAGCCCCAGATTTCTCTGAGGCTTTTGTCTTAGTAGCGGGAAAGTATGAAATCTCGAACTTTTTCGCGAATGATTTAAGACTCTTCTCGGGGTTTCTCGACCTTAATTCTAGCTTTTCAAAGTCATTGCTTGGAAGTAATTCAACTTCTGGCTCAGATATTCAAACAATTATTAGAGGGTAAGGGCGATGGATAGTGATAAAGAAACACTCTGGAATTTTATATTCAATTTTTTAATAAATCATATTTGGACATACAGATCCTTTTTATTGATCATAATAATTGGTGCGATGGTCAATAACTTGGAGCATAGTGCTGATCTTTATATGAAGATTAGTACCAAGGTCACTGAACTTCAGGCATACGCTGTTGTGATTATCTTCGATTTGATTGTGATCGCATTGATAGCTGTTGGAGATTCTAAAGCTTTTTTGTTCGCAATCAGTATTTTCCTAATCAATGAACTTGCATGGGATGGTGTGAATATATTCTATCAGATCGTCAGAAAAGCAAGTGATATTGAATATAGTATCGATGAACCTACAAAAGTTTACCTCACATTAATCGAGAGAGGAGTTACAATGTTAATTTACGGAAGCACCTTTGCTTTCACAGTGCATCACTTCAGTTTGTTGTTTAAGCAGCAAATATCCAAGCATACAAAACTTAACAGACTGCTAGCTGACCTTCGAAATCGATTAGCTGAAGCATCAGCTACAAGTGATGACCTGAGTAGAAGACAAGCTGAAAGTTTGGAGGCATTAGCTGAACTTGCTAAGAAGAATGATGAGTACCAACAGAACGAAAAAGAAAAGCTACAGCAGCTAGAGAATTTGCGTCAGCAAGTCAAGAATCTCTCAGCTAAAAACGAAGAACTAAATAACTACAGATTGGCAATTGAACAGGAACTAACCTGTATTTGCGGGCAAAGATTTGATACTCTGAGTCAGAAATTCGGACATCAACGAAAGTGCAAGGACCACAAGATCGCGAAAGATAGTACCTAATAGGGTCCTCAGAAGCAAACTATTGTTGAATACGAAAAAGTCAAGCAGGTTAAATGAAATAGAAATTGCTGTACGAGTTAGCTTTTGTTAGAATAGTATTTCTCTTTTTCATTTTGTCATGTAGTGGGGTGATATCAGAAAACAAGGAACAATGTTCTTTGTTTTTGAACGATGCTTTCTTGGTTGAATTGAATTCTACCCAACACTATCCCTGAAGCGATCAATATCCCTAAAAACGTCCATATTTACATTGAACTTGGTATTGAAATAACTATTTATTTGGTCATTCCAATATTTAGTGTTTGGAATTTCGATTATCACAATAATCAATAAAAGAATTCCAAAATAAATCGAATATAGATAGATTAATGCTGATAGAAATATGATCGTAATCCAATTCAGGTTTGACATTAGCCACCTCAACTTGAAAACAGAACGCGTATATGATTTAACCTTGTCTTCGTAAAGAATTTGGTTGACTTCATTCTTAATCTTCTCGGACCAGTATAGAATCAAAAAACAGCTCAGAATATATACTATTCCTATAACGAGAGTTAAGAAACTCAAATACATAAAAAGTTTTAGAATTGAAAGACCAAATAAGATTAGAAGTGTGCCATAGAAGCAAGTCAAAGTCGCCCAGTTAAATTCTGAAATACTTGAAAAGAACTTCCAAACATTTAACGATTTACGATTTAACATACTTGATAATATCTTTAATGTACAATATCAAAATGCTTAAAATCGTAGCACCTTTTAAAATGAAGTCAATTAGAAACAGGAACGCTTGATCAGAGTCAGAAAGAACTATTCCAGATTTGGCTGTAATCCATTGTAAGCTGAATTTTACGGCGAAGGTCGAACCTATAACCAAAATAGCAATACAGGTGTCCCAGATCAAATTTTCGATAAATACTTTTCTCTCCATTCCCTTTTATAAATAGCATACAAAGTAATAATTATAGTCATCAATATCTACTCAAGGTGAGAATTTGTGATTCGACAGTAGACCGTCTAACTGTTAATTCTCAGCGGACCGTTGTTTTTATTGGTCCCAGAAGGAGTTAAAACTATGCACTTTCAGTGCATCTCGCTTTAGCTTCTAAAAATCTTACCTTTGAGAGTGGCCGAGTATCAACGAAGCAATTCTCATAGCGTATCCAGATTGAGCGCTCATCTAGTTTGGTCGACGAAGTATCGTTATTCTATATTGAAGGGTGATATTCAAGTAAGATGTCGAAAGTTGTTGACTCAAATATGTGATTCTGAGGATGTTCGGATATTGAAAGGAGTAGTGTCACAGGATCACGTCCATATGCATATTGAGTACCCACCATCAAAATCAATTAGCAATCTTGTTAAACGATTGAAGGGAAGGAGTTCACTAATGCTACAACAAGAATTTCCAGATCTAAAGAAGCGATATTGGGGTCGACATTTCTGGGCGATAGGGTATGGATGTTGGAGCACTGGAAATATTACCGATGAAATGCTTGATGAGTATTTGGAGCATCATCGCAGGTCAGATGAAGATGATCAGTCAAATTTCATAATAGAGTAGAATTAGAGACTTTCAGTCTCGCGGAAACTATGGACTTCAAGTCCATAGTGGTTTATTTAATTTCATATATTTGATAAAACAGCAATTCAAATCAATGGAAGGCAAGCTATGAAATTGTGAATGATCACGGTGTTATTTGATTGTATGTCACAATACCTCGATGTTGAAAGCAATGTGTATGATAAAGATGGGATCGAATGTTCCACGTACGATAAGGATACTGAAATTTGTATAGAACCAGAAAACGGCATATTTGACCTGTATTTTACCGAGGAAATAAATGGTTTATGTTATGTGAAAAGTAATGAATGATTTAATTGTTGGTTGATTTTTTGAATAGAATGTATGTTTCAATTTGATGAGATTCCTAACGGGAATTTGCTCACACCAAGGTTAAGTAAATGGTTAAATAATGAGCAAAATCATGACTTAGATGGATTGAAGGATTTAGTCTTTGACTTCATCATCGAAAATGAAGAAAAACGAAATCCCAATATTGACTTTGATGAAATTCCAATCAACGCCATGAACGTCGCTTTTAATATCGTAGAGGACTTGATTTTCAAACTGGAGGTGAATCCCATAAACTGTGAGCGACTAAAGAGCTACATTAATGGAATACACAGTTATCATGCATTTGACAGGTTATTGACAGATTTTGAAGATTTACTATCCATTGATGAGAAAATATCAATATTAAAAGAAGGTAAGAAAATCTTTGTCCCAGAGATAACTACTAATTGGGATGATGTTTTTAATCAGTGTTTTTCTTCATTACTAGTACAAGGCATTATTACCCCAGATTCAAAAACAATGGAAGGGAAAATCATTAAAGCGATGAGTATTCCTTGGAAAATGATTGTAGATATCCTTTCAAGTCATTGGGAATACGCCTTTAAAATTCCACCCGAAAAATGGGAAGAACTCATTGCCGGAGCTTTTGATCAATCCGGTTATGATGAAGTCATTTTAACTCCTAGGTCTGGTGATCATGGGCGAGATGTCATAGCCTCGAAAAGAGGTATAGGTTCAATAAGGATTGTTAGTTCTGTAAAAGCTTATCAGCCTGGTCATCTTGTAAGGTATGATGATGTTCGCGCTTTACTTGGGGTTTTGAATGGAGACCAAAAAGCCTCAAAAGGAATAATTACAACCACAACTGATTTCCCAAGTAATTTACTGAATGACCCTTTCATTGCTCCATTCGTTCCATATAGATTAGAATTAATGAATGGCATTACTTTACAAAAATGGTTTAGAGAAATAAGTAAGAATTATAGTTCTTGAATCACAACAACACAATAATAAAATACAGCCTTTGATAGGATGTTTAGCTTAAACCAGCATTGAACATATCAAATCCCAAATCACTATTGAAGGAAGACATTGCGAAAAATGCTCATGACCAATTTTTCAAATTGAACTGTCACTTCTTAATCACCTATTATTCCATTTTATCAAATAAATTATGTGATTGAAGCATAGCTCTGAAAAGTATAAAGCATCATTACTCAAAAATCAGAGCCTAGCCTTAAACGTATTCGATTATTACAAATTCACATCTATACTCAGCACTTCTGTTGTTACTGGAAATTTATGGTGAAATATTTTTTCATCTTGGAAGCCACTTTCATACTTTGAAATGACAACTAGAGGGTTCATCAATAATTGTTCTGTGCACAACCCATTTCTTATTTCAATCTTTTTGAGATGTTGTCTTGGGTCAAAATGTAAGGGAAACTCTATCGCACAGGTATAAGTAGCATAAGCTAGAAATTCATTATTAGCGTCACGTACACAATTTTTGCCTTTTATCCGGTAAAAATGTTCACCCAAATCCATAAGGTACACATCTATTGACCCGTCTGAGTTTGGCAGATTCAGCGTATTAAACACTCCATTCCGAATTACACTATGAGTCACGCTTCCAGGGCGTATTATACTAGCTTCAAATGTATCATTAATTATTTCTCTTGGCGGAAATGTTGAATTACTGATCCCACTTATGCGGAATGCTACATTTGATCCTTCTGGAAGAAATATCGGTTCATCGTTTTGGCCAATTAATTGGAAGTCTACTCCTCGGAATGAACTTAATATCAAAGAGAATATAGGGGCTTCAAAAGAATCAGTTATTTTGGAAAGTAGCTCTAAGTTATTCATAGCATTAATTGTTTGTAGTTATTGATTTTTGGAGAAATGATCTTCTCGATTTAATTAGAAACTACTTATTGCCTTCTATATTGTAAATCCTGAAGATGAAGCTTATTCTTCATTGACTTCCATCGCATCACTATCACGAGCCAATCTCATTCCAGATGTCAAATATTTTAGTTAACATCACGGAAATTAAATGATAACTAACTCATAAAGAATCATCAAAAAATCAATAAGTGATAAAGGTAAAGAAGGAGAACAAGCCTTTAAGGTATGGCTGGATGGCCAAGGCCTCGGCTACTTATGGGTGAAACAAGATAAAGATGAATTCCCAACACTATTTCAGAACAATGTTGCTAAAAGGCCCGACTTCCTGGTACTAATCGATAGCATTGGCATGATTGCCGTAGATGTAAAGAATTATAAGCTCTCAAAGGACAAGTGCTATACCTTGAAATTAGAGACAGAGGTTTTGCCTGCACTCAACTTCGAGCGTCTTTTCAGAATTCCCGTTTGGTATGCTTACTACGATGAAAAGGATGAAAACTGGTACTGGATCAGTGCATTGAAGGCTATCAGTAAAGATTTAGGCGAGAAAAGAGAGAATCAAGATAGTGGAGAATATTTTCTCGCAATCAAACGAAAGGAATTTGTGAAAATTGGGGAAAATGACGATTTAGGTAAGCTCTACACTCTTAGAGTAGGCAATGGAGAGTTTGACCTAAACGTTTTAGCAGGTAATAAGTCTTAGTGCTTCATTGCCGGACAGTCCGATAGTTACCTATGGACGCTTTTTTACTTCAAACTGCAGAATAGTGAATTGGCATCGTAAGACTTTTCATTTCACTACCTTCGAAAATCTCACAGCGTAAAAAATGGATCAAAAAGATCAATATCTCCATTAAAAAACTTAACTGAAAGCTATCTCACCCAACAACGACTGCCAAAAACTCCTTGATCAAAGGTAAGTCAGGGACCAATTTTAGGTTGTTAATATCAATTATCTGATATGAGATCGGGATTGAAACCCCGGTATCGATACTATGGAGTGAAATGACTACACCTTGTGCATCAAGATCATGTTGAATAATTACTTCTTTGGCTAAATATAGATACCCGTTATCTACCAGGTTATCTTGAAGATTGCTATTGCTGAGGGTAAGCCTGGTGTTTGATGCTTCTAAGGTTGCTTCCCAAACTGTATTGTTTTGATCGTTAATTGCGTCAGTAGAGCCATTGATGAGAATTGTGTCATGTCTGTTAACCATACCGGTGATATTCCCCCCAATAACAAGCTGTCGGTCAATCACAGAGAGGATCTCAAACGACTCAGACAGGGTGATGATTTCGGTGAATTTCCTTACTACGGCTGCAGATGAGTCCGAATTATCTTCTTGAGGAGAATGGCCACGAATGAATCTGGTGGATTTGAGATTTCGCATGAAAGTTTATTCTGGTAGTTGCTGAGCAGTCTGATAATACTGTACTCTTAGGGCCACACCGGTAACCAGGTTAATTGCCTGAAAAGCCTGCAAATTGGATTTGCCTACCAGTTCGTAGATATCCTGATGACCTAGTCCAAAGCCAGAGTTTTCTGAAGGTGGAGTTCCATTTTCTTTAAAACGAAGAAGAATGGAAGTTGTCAGGGTAAGAGAAGTATTTTCTACCATCAAAGTCGCTGAAACTGCCTCGGATGGTGGGTTTAGAGATTTTGTACTGATCTCATCGAAGGAGATATCCTCGTATCCTCCATTTTCCTCGGAGATGGCCACCGTCCCTTTTTCCTTTCCAACGATGGTAATCAACTCTTCCATGAAGTCAAGCATTAGAGCAAAATTACCATTGGGATAAGGGTTTGCTTTTTGTTGTGCCATTGTCTGTATTGAATAATAATTTAAGTTGTGAAATTTCCAGTCGCTAAGAATTGGTCATAGCGTTGAGCAATCGAATAACCTTGCAAATCCTGGAAATGAGGCTTATCCTTTATTGACTTCCATCTGCCACCCCATTGGAGTCCAAGGCTTTCTCCTAATCGACCGATAATTTCCCAATTGGGATTCTCCCAGATTGGCACTCCATTTCGAAACTCAACAACATCAACCGCTCTTCGGTAGTTATGCGCACTTTGACCACATTTGGCATTGGTTACGATTTTACCAGGCAGGGTTCGACCCTTAGCATACAGTTCGTTTTGCTCCTCACAATCTCGATGCGCTGAAATCACTCGAAGCTCTATTCCCTCATTTCTTGCCTTGATTAGGAGTTTCCGTACTTTGGCTCTGAAGTCAGCCTCCAGGGTCAAGAGTAAAAGGTTGGTCTTATAATCAAAAGACCTGTATAAGGCTTTCCTGGACAGATAGAGCGTAACAGCGACCCCTACGACCAGGAATGACACACCACCATAAATATGATTCTTCTTGACCAACATTGGAGAATACTCTTATTGGTGTTCTCTCTTACTCTGACATTTACACTTGCCCTTCTTGCCTTCCTGGTACATCTTATAGAATTTGATGCTCATGTAGGTGATGTTAAGGATAAGAGAAGCACCGATGAGGAAGTTCATCGGTGTGCTGTTACTCTGTTGATTGGCCATTTTTTAGTTTGTTAAGTTCACTTTCCAGTTCCTGATTTCGCTGCTCCAGCTTCGAGATGAGTTCTTCGAGTTCATCGTTCCTTTTCTTTTCATCTTCAACCGACTTTTCCAACTCATCAATCCGCTCTTTCTGCCGCTGCATTTGCTCTTTCAGTTCTTGAGAAAGCTGCAAGAAGCTGGAGACCACTTCCTTGTTGGCCTGGGCAAAAAAGTTACTGGCCTCAGCATGCTTCAGCTTCTTGTCACTTCTCCATTTGATGATAGAATCGATCAACATCCAAAGCCCTTTTGCTCCAAGGATGATTCCGGTAATCTTGATGTAGTCCATTGCTTAGGTGTCTGGTAATAAGAATCCACCACCCTCATCTTCCGGTGGTTCTTTGCCCGTGATTCCATTCCATTGTTCGCTGATCGTCACATAATCACCACCCTCATTGTCTTCGGTAGCAAGTATGATATCACCGATACTTACGGCCAATCCATCACCACCGTCACTGTCTCCAATAAAGCCAGCACCGCTTACGGTGTAGAGATCTCCTTTTTTTGCTGCGGGAAACGGAGGGGAAGTTGAGGCATCGATGGTCCCTTTTAGCGTAACTCCTCCTGCAATTTCAAGGGAAGCACCAGAGCTAATAAGTGTAACCATCTGAAATTGAACACCATCGTATTTAAGGTCATAGATTGGGTCCAAACTCAAGTCACCTGCAACCAGGTCTCGCAGTGTATTATTGACAATCTTTTTGATCGCTATATTGCCTAATCCATTCACGTTCAGGGAAGCCGTATCGGTATTGGTTTGATGAAACTTCACCTGTAAGGATAGACCTGCTTTGTATGCAGTTAATGGAGGATCAAGGTTCAATATGTAATCATTGCCTAACCCAACTGTCTGCCCAAATCCTCCAGCTGTATTCTCTACTGGAATGTCACCCACCAGGTTAACATCCTTTAAATCTATGTCGCTTTGATATCCGCTCATTCACTTAATTTTTCTTGCGTTACCTTCCTTTTTAGTTGATTGCGGCGACGATTAGCAGGCCGGAAAGTCCTATGAGTAACCATTTCTTCTGCCGCTTTGACTTTTTTAATTGACGATCTCGCTCCTCAATATGCTCAGTAAGAGAAAGCACACTTTGATCAAGGTTTTTAGTAACCTGATCTTTTAAATCAATGGTCGCATTCAAATTGCTGATCTGTTTATCCTTGACTTCCATTAAGGAATACAGCCGTTGATTCTCAGTTGATAGACTTATTGCTATAGAATCGCTATAAATTCCTTCGGTAATGATTTTTGCCAACTCTCGGGATTGCGGGAGATTAAAGCAAAAAAGCGTGTCACTCTCCAGTATTTCGACGATGGGTTTCAAGGTTTGCGAAAAACTGCAAAAGCTCATCACCATCGTAATGATCAATAACTTCAATTTTCTCATTTCTCTGTTGTTTTAATTCATGAATAATTTGCTTCTCTGTGACCAGAAGATGGACGAGGCAATCAGCCTGAATGACCAAATGAAGATTCATCGAATCCAGGGCTTGACTTAATTGCTGAAGCGAATCATTTGTTTGCTTCATGAGCAATAACTCTTCTTCGTAATTAGGCAAAGCAACCTGGTTCGAACCATCTACATCAATAAGGAATTCCCAGCCTACCCAAAGGTTGAAAAGGATTCCAAGGATCAGGAGGTACTTACTTCTCTTCATCGCTTTGGTCAGTTGAGTCACTTCCAGATGTTTGAACCTTTTTTAGTCTTTTGTCCAGAAACTGGACCGTCTGATCGATAAGCAGCTTATGAAAGATCATGGCAAAGAGCAAAGCCTTGAATAGCTGTTCTATCAACTCCGGATCTTTTCCTCGAATGAAAAAGAGTGCCACTCCGTAAAGAACTCCGATGATCAGCGTCCGGTAACGGGTCTTTAATTTGACCTTGAAGATCTTGAAAAAGAAGGCTTTCGATTTGGGCTGGTTTGCCCCATAGGTCAATAAGATGAAGGTAATGATGTATGACCAGTCAAGGCTGATCATGTACTGCATTACAAACTCCACTAGTTGACTGATCATTGATTGTTGTAATTCCATTTTTTACTCGTTTAGTTATTTATAGATTTATTTACATGTAGACATATACACTTCTAGATTACTCCGATGAGAAAGGATTTGTCATCGATCATTGTTGCCCCATCACTCCTCTGATGACAAAAAAGGCCACTGATCCAGCAATGATGGTCCCTAACAAGTACATCGAGGTTCTGATCAATGTTTTGTCTGTCAGGGTAACAGTGACCTCTGTTTTTAACCCGTCATCATCAACTAATGAATCCAGGATGTTTTTAAAACTTGTTTTCTTTGTTGACCTCATACTTTGACTTGCTAATTAGGTCCGAACAATTACCTGTTCTGTAACATGGTTACTCATTCTGTAGCGGTTGAAGGTATTTTCATCCACTGTATCTGATCCAAGGTGTTTTTGAACCTTAGCGAGTGTCTTATCATCAAAAGCGCCTGATATCTTTCCGAAATAACCGTAGTTGCGCATCAACCAGACTTGAAGACGTTCAACCCGTGGACCGGTACTACCAGCTCTTAATGGAAACTCATCCGCTTCAGGAACAGAGAGTTCAAGATCATCATACTGCTCGCTAACCTCCAGCTCCTCATAGATCAAATCTCCTTCAACTTCACCTAAATCAACTGCTCCAACTTTGTCCGGTTCTTCAATGAAACTGCTCTCGCTTAAAGCTTCATCTTCTATTAGCTGATCAGCATAAACCAGTTCATCACTTACCTTGAGACTTTCTTTTGAGCTTGCTGGAGTTGACTTCTTTTTCCCGCTCAAATTGGCTCCTGAGTTGGCCCTGGAGTTAGTATTTAGTTTACTAATTGTTGGCCCCTTAATTACTTTCTCTTTAATAACTGGACCTGACTCATTAACCGTGTCCTTTGTATTTTCCTCATCCTGTTTGTTTTCGTCATCCTCTTCTTTAAAGACCAGGTAGGTAATAAATCCTAACCCCAGAATTCCACCAAGAAGGCAACCGGCTTTGATTAAATCTTTATTTGTCATGATCCTATGAATTTTAGTGCGTTTTTAATTCCTATTAAGTCCGTAGTGCTGAACCTTTCTTTTCCCAATTTCTTTTTAGCCGCCGCCTGAGTCAATGCTCCGAATTGACCATCAATACCATCCCGATTTCGCCCACTTTTCCCAATATCCATTTTAAGTGCCTTCAGGTAGCGTTGAAGAATACTTACATCAGGATGACAGGTACCATAAGTCAATGGATATTGCTGATTGATACATTTAAACCCTTTGTTATTGGCTGTCTCAGCGGGATTGGAGGATGGAGTTTTGATATGAGCTTCTTTCCTCGATTTCTTTTTCTTCTCTAAATACCAGTAGGCAACTCCACTGCCTGCCAACAAGATGAGCGTCCCACCAATCCAGAAGACTTTACTATCCAGTTTGAAGTGTTCACCATTTGATCGAGTGGCTTTTGATTGCTTTGATGCTGTTTTAGTCTTTGATGAAGTCATGCTTTTTTTCGTGCGTGTTCTTTTAATCCTTAGTCGTTTTTTCCAACTGCTTTTTATGCAAACCGGTAGTTAGGTAAGCGCTTCACCGGCTGATGAACATAGTTGTTCAATTCACTTTTGCTCAAAAAACCATTGAGGTATTCCCACAGGTCTTTTTTGTATTTCACCCAAAAAGCTCTGGAGAGCG
Source organism: Cytophagales bacterium (assembly GCA_033344775.1). Classification (NCBI taxonomy): domain Bacteria; kingdom Pseudomonadati; phylum Bacteroidota; class Cytophagia; order Cytophagales; species Cytophagales bacterium. The sequence continues at coordinate 398,870 of JAWPMT010000002.1, forward strand.
TAGCTACCTGCACTTTATCCTTCAATCGCTTCTGGAATATCGTTTTTACGGCTTGCTCATCATCATTGGCCCACCAGGAAGAACCTTTGGCCTCATACAAGGTCTGAGCCAGTTGACTGGCCTCGGATGGATGGAGCAACTGGATCCTTTTTGGCTTTACCCATCGAACAACATCCTGTTCGTAGTTCATGTCAAATGGATTATTCCAGTTGGGTTCTGAAAGCGTGGAACCTATAGCTGTTCCGGTGCCTGTCCCTGTTGATCCGCTTTTATTCTCCTTTTTAGTCTTAATTCGGTTTGTTGGTCCTTTTGCCCGATAAGAATGATTCTTCTCCGTAAAGAATAAGAAATAGATCAGTGCTCCGGTACCAAGTGCTGCGGATGCTCCTCCGATAACCCACCAGAGGGTGTTATCTTTTTGTGGTGTGCTCCCGTTTAATGCTTTGACCTTGTTCATCTTCATTGCTTTTCTAGGCTGTTCTGTATGCTGGAAGTGGTCTGACAATACGAAGGATAGTATCGATTTCCTTGCTGTCCAATCGCTCACTCAATTGATCGATCAAATTGATACCATACCGATTGAAGTAAGCGGAAGCCAATTGCGAGACCTGTACCTTGTCCTTGAGCTTCCTGAATGCGGCATAGACCTGCTTTTCATCATCACCGCCAGTCCACCAACTTCCCCAGGCGTTATGGATTTGATTCGCGTATTCATTGATCACTTCATTCTTCAGTGTTAAGATCTGCTTTGGTGTGCTGGAAAGGACTTCATCCTTGTAGTGAAGGTCAAAAGCCTTTTCTGAAAGCAAGCCTGAAGTGGCAGGTTTCAATTGCCTGTTGATCTCTTTGATGATCTCTGCAGCCAGCCTGTCACGCTGCTTGGTGCGATGTGATACATAAATCATCGCAAGGCAACCCATGGCCGTGACTACCCCTCCGGCGATCAATACATGCTGCTGATTTCTTTTCTTCATCCCTTTAGCAGTTGAGTACTTAGTTTGGTTGCCCTTCCCGCCGGAGTTAGCATCGCCAGATCACTGATGTCCTTGTTCCTGAAGGTATTGATCAGTAAGATCAGTATTAAAAGAGTCGTACCTCCAAGTAATATTGGAGCGCCAACAGAGACAATTTTGGTCATGTTCTTACCAAGTCCTAAAAGGTTTCCTCCAATACCTGACAAGTCCGCAATGGCCCTGGTGGAAGCATTGGAAACATCCATATCATGTCGCTTGAGCCACTTGTTAAAGTCAGCATTGGTGGTACAGGAAACAGCACCTACCTCTGCCCAGGTAACCAACCAAATGGTTCTGGCATTATCCCTCCCGACAGATTTTCTCAAGTCCTCGTAATAGGATTTCCAAAGCTCACAGGGACTTCCTTTTCCAGGGATGAAATAAGTGCTGTTGCCTACATTTAATTGTCTCATGTTTCTTTAATTGCCAGACTTCAGTCTATTTTCTTCAAGAAGCTTTTTAATGCGGTCCTTAAAAGCTTGCTCCTTTTTTAAAGCCTCTTCCTTATCATATTGCAGGTAGAGTTGCCTCCCCAAGAAGAACCCGACTGCTAAAGACATAATGGTTCTCATAAGCCTAAACCTTCTTAATTGTTTTCACTTGCCTTGAATAAGTTCTCTGAAGGAATACCAAGCTCCTGAAGCCATGCAGGCACATCAAAGGCCGGGTTATGCTGGTCTTTCTTGGCCGGAACCTGATCCCATCCCAATACCTGAATTTTGGGGAAGCGCTTCACATAGAATTGGACCACTGAAGCCAACGTCTCTTTTTGTTCTTCGCTTCGAGTATCTTTGGGTTTGGTTCCCTTTTTATCCATCCCACCGACGAAGGCCAGGATCTTCGTTTTCCCATTAAGGCCATTGACTCCATCGGAAAAACCCCACAGATCTACTTCATTGGGATTCTCTTCCTGGATAATCGTTTCCAATGTACCATCAGGCTGGACTAAATAGTCATAACCTGGACGGTTAAACCCATGGCCACCAAGGGCCACGGATTGTGTATGTTGTTCAATGATTACGGCTTTGGTTACCGGTTTTCCGGCTCCGGTTTGCGTACTGGTGATGATTAAATAATCCGGGTTTTGCATTGCTTTATTTTTTGCTTTGAATTCTTTTTTATTCGATTTCGATTGATCAGGAGCCTTAGAGGACCAGAGGTCTATTTGTGCTTGAATAGAAAAATGTTCTTCTCATCAACGCCAATGGATCGAAGCCAAGAAGGAACATCGTAATTGGGACAAGTCTTATTGGTATTAGGTGCCTGATAATGCCCCATCACCTTGATATCGGGATGCCTTAGAATCATGTATTTGATGTAGGTTTCCTCCGCTACTTTTTGGGCTTTGGTACGCGTATCCTTGTTGTTCCCTAATCGGTCCAGGCCTCCCACATAGGCATAGTGTCTGGAAACTCCGTTGATGCCTCTTGCTCCATTTGAAATTTCCCAGGAGTCAACTTCATCATCCTGATCAAAAGGAAGAAGGTTGTGAAGGCTTCCATCCAGATAGATCATATCAGAATAGCCAGGCTTTTTCCAGCCAAAACCCCCTCTGTTAACAGGATCGGTATGCCATGCCAGAACGTCTTCAGTGGTATAGTTTCGCCCTTCACGGGTGAGTAAGCAATGTGCTACAAGGTATTTCAATTTTGCCATGATAGTTTTTATTGTAGTTATTGTTTCAGGGTCGCACTAGCGACTATTTAATTGGATTGTAGTTACTATTTGGATCAGATAATTGCCTTGAAATGCCTTTGCTCATCTCAGCACCTATCGATTCTCGGGCTTTTTCGGGTAGCAGGTTATAGAGATCAAATTGGCGATAGTAGACCATCATGGTTACCGTCTGTTGAGGGGCTACCATGAATTCCCAACCATTGGCCCCATCAATGACGGCACCTTCCAGTCCATTGACCTCCGATACATTCTGTCGCATTTGAGGACTATAGAAATCATTGAAAGAAAGGGTGCGCACTGTACTGTTTCCTGTTGCGTTTCCTTCTCTTAGTCGAAGGACATTGAATCGATCATTGCCTGAAAGTATGAATCGGGCATGTTTGACTACTACCGGATTTTGCTGAAAATCCCTTCGCTTCTCGTCCAGGTCTTCATCAACGACTACCAGACTGCTCTGCGCCTTATAACCAATCACCCCGATGGAGTTGCTCGATGCAGACGAAGTGAATAACACATTGTTGGTTGGGTCAAGGGTGAACCCATTGTTGATGGGTCCTAAATCAAGGATAGCTCTCACGCTATGATCAGCATGGATGACTGTTATTTGATTATCCCCCTTACTGGCCACATATATGAAGTCATTATTAGGATTGAACAAGACCCTTGAAGGGCTATATCCAACAGCAATAGCAGGTTCCTTTTCATAAGTACCCACCTGAATCGGAATGACCTCATTGCTTTCTGTGGCCACCACAAGCATTTGTTGTATTCCTGGGTGATAGGCCATTTGCGAAGGCTGCTGTCCGACCTCATTGATTTGAGTAAGCATATTATTATCCTGATCAAAAACTTGAATGGTATGATCACCACTATTGGCAATCCATACCTCACCAGATTGGGGATGAACTCCCACACCAAGTGGATATTGTCCGACATTAATTACTTCCTGGTTGAAGGAAGTGGCATCAATGACCGAAAGGGTGTTATCTACATAATTGCTTATATAAACTTTTTCATTTTGCGGGTTAAAGGCAACTGCTAAAGGTCGAATACCGACGTTAATTACCTGCTCTACTGCGAAGCTCTGATCAATGATGCTCAGGGTATTGGAAACAGAACCGATGACATAGACCTTGCCGTAGTGTTCACTCTCTTTTCTGGTATTGACCGCTATATCTGCCGGACTGTTCAGTCCAGGAAAGTTTGAAGGTTCAAGTTGGATCAGTTTTACCAATTTACCTTCATGGTCCAGGACAGATACATTATTGGAAAGCTGATTGGCCACATAAATGAATCCATTAGCTGGATTAAAAGCCATGCCTTGAGGGTGCAACGCGTTTTCCAATGTGATCGACTCATTGAGTTCATGATCTTCCACATCATCCAATTTCGGAGGGCTGACTGCCACCGCCTTATTTGCTTCCCATAAAGCCACGGGCCGCTCCTCATTGGAAAGGTTCTGTATGGTTACTTGCGTAACCTCATAATCCTTTTGGAGTGCAGCTAAAAGTTGCTCTCTATTAGCAACAGGTTTGCCTTGCTTTTTAAATTCCTGTTTTTTAGCCTTCAGGTAACGCCTTGTGACCGATTGGCCTTGTCGGGCCATCTTTTTCAAGCGTTGCTTTTCCTTTTTTCTGGCCCCTTCATCATTAGATACATCAATGACGCCCTGCTCAGTACCCCATCTCTCCAGGTCTGTGATATATCTATCCAGTAATTTCAGGTTCGAAGGGGTTTGAAATGAAGCGATTCGCCCTGTTTTTATGGCTTGTAGTTTATTGTACAACCGCTGCGGATATAGCAGATCAGCCACATCAATGATTCCCTCTTTAGTACCCCATCGGGCAAGATCTTTTAGGAACTGTTCTTGCCTGGCTAAAAGTGATGGGGCAATGTGAGACTTTAACTGGTTTAATGCTTTATCATCATAGCCGTCTTCACTCGCACCGCCTATCGTCTTTTTAACTTCATTGGTCTGTTTACAACCACAACCTGCTTTCTTTTTGGGATAAAAGAGTTTAGCACAGGTGCCGAGTCCTAATCCCATTGCCGTCAATAGCCCTATTTTCCAACCCTGATTCATCCTGCGTCCTTTAGATTTTTGGTCTTGTACTGATCGATGAAGTTCATGATATCAGCTGTCCGATCAACATGAGGCTTGCCAATGGATTCAGGGTGTCTTTTGAATACCTTGGTTGCCGCATAAATGGCCTCAATGGTTGGAAAACCATAGTCCAGGTAATACTGAAGACCACACAGGTCAGCGTTGCGCTCACTTCTGGTATTCATGAAAAAGTGACATCCTTCATGGGAGAGTATGGCCACACGCACGGGAACTGTAAACTGCTGAAACAGTTTCTGTGATAATTGCACCCTGGGCATTTGTCGGTGGATCCTGGCAGGAGTCACCAGTTCATTCCCTAATTCATCGGTGATCGTGGGTAGATACTGGACCAGGAATTCATGATCCGGAGAATGGTAAAACCCCGGTTTAACATATCCGGCTTTTTGAGCAAAGCGAATGGCAAAATCCATGAAACGATGCCTTTGTTGACTCGCCCATACTTCTGCCGGACCCATTTCTTTTAAATCGAAATTGACCACTCTAAACCCGGACTCATCCAAAGTCTGCTTGTTATAGACTTCCAATATGAGATTATCAGGACTTACCGGAAGGGGTATGTGGATTTGACGGAAGGCACTTTTATTATTCCTGAATGACCCGGCTCTAAAAGTGACTTTACGCCGAAAGTAATCCGCATATCTCACTGTTGGATCATAGACGATGATACCCACCGAAACTGGGTAGGACGCCCTGATCTCCAGGGTAATGGTAAATCGCTTGTGTCTGGATGGAATCGGAATTACCATTTTACTTCACCAGGTTGGGTTCGTTAATCAATTGTTTAGTTTTGCCTTTTCCTTTTTGGAAATAAGTGAAACCATACACCGCCAAGCCGACTACTACCGCACCACCGACAACATAGATTCCTATCATCGATCTTCCATTGTCGGTGGGCGGAGTTGGCCCTGCTAATCCAAACTGGAAGTCCCTGGGGGCTGAATTACTTGCAGTAGGGTTCTTTTTAAAAACACTGAACAGGTTACCAATCGAACCTGTCACACCCTCGATGCCGCCATTGTCTTTGAGGGTATTGTTAAGGCCTGACCAGAAGTTCTTGTTGCGTTGTTTGCGCCTCGCAATTTCCTCGGGAGTAAGGCCAGCTTTTCTACCAGGTTTATGATTACTCTGCCTTTTCGATGACTTCTTGCCCTTGCCAGAACCAAGAAATTCATCATAGGCATAAACCTCATATTCACTTTCCAGACCCATGATATTTTCTAATTCTCCTGCGATCATTTCTTCCTTTTACTCACCACTTACTTTTTACTAGTCCTTCTATTCCTTTTCTAAAGCTTAAATGATGTACATGACCTTCAGTGTAGTTTGATCACTGACCACAAAGGGTACCGCCTGATAGCCCTTACCGACAAATGGATAGCTTTTGGCCTCTCCTGGAGTCAATACCACGCCATTGACAGTCACGTCCTGTGTTCCCGTATTCTTTAGTGATGCGAACAAAAAGCCTGCTGGTACTTCACTGTTCGTATCGGTAAAATCCTGTTCGGTGATTGATGCTAGTAAGTCCATTTTTTAGTTATTCTTTTTTTCAATTCTGACTTTACTTAAATCCTTCCTTGCTTTTAAGCTTAAGCACTAGCTGCACTGAGTTTTTTCGCTCCTTTAGCCGACAGCTTTTTGTTCTTTGCTAAAAGCTTGTCTTTCATCAGCACCTTGGTGATGAAGAAATAACCTCCGACCAATACGCCTAGCCAGATAAGACCTTTGCCGGTACTGATCATCTGGGTTTGGGCCTTGAGCTTTTCAGTTTTGTACTTTTCCTGATCCACTTTTTCGGCGATGCCTTCATTTTTCAAGGCTTCCTGCTTGACTTTTTCTTTCAGACCCTGAGCCTTGGCTAATTCCTGTTTGGTTTTGAGTTCTTTCTGTACCGCATTATTGACAATCTGATGCTCTTTTAAATCACGGCGCTTGATAGAGGCACCAAGATTGTTCAGTTTAATTGATGTTGGCCGTACAGTTGAACTACTTTTTGGTCTACCGCCACCAGATGAACTGCTGGAGCGTACTGGCTTGGGCTTGATGATGACCGGAGGTTTCCGATGAACCACAGGAGCCTTTTTGCTCGGTATTGGGCCTCTTAATACCGGTTTGAATGGGATCGACCGTTTAGTCCGGCTTGGTCGTGGAGCTACGATTCTTAATGGCGTAGTTCTTACCGGAGTACTTCTTCTCCGTCTAACCCGGACAGGCATAACCCGACTGGGTATAGTCTGGATAGGAGTATAGCGTTTAACTCGGGTATTTCTTACCGACCTCCTTCTTCGAGGGGAATAGCTCTTTATGGGGGATCGTCTAATCGGCGTATATTTTCTTGATGATCTAACGCTAATTGATCTTCTTCTCGGCCTATATCTTCTTACTGTTCTAGAAGATGACCTTGAAGAAGGTCTTGAATAAACCCTTCTCGACGGGATTCTTCGACGGCTATATACCCTCGGCGAAGAAGGTTTCCGTCTTACGGCTGTGTATCTTCTCATGGATCTTGTCTTTGGTCTTGTTTTGGTTCTGAGCTGAGGGTTACGTCTTCGACTGATCACCACTCTTCTTGTTGGGCGCTTCCTTTTACTCGATACTCTCCTCATTATTCTTTTTGCTGGTCTTCTTCTAATAGAAGTCCTGGTAGATGTCCCACGTAGCCCGTGTCTTCTTCTGGTAGTGGCCCTTTTTGAAGCGGCTCTTCTGGATGAGGTGCTTCTCTTACGTGAAGGGATTCGTCTGGAGGAAGAAGAAGGTCGGGTGGATCTAGCGGAACTTCTAACGTTTCTTCTTTTGCTTTTGACAACACTGCTGTGCCGTTTGCTTACTGGCCTCCGCCGACGGCTGATTCTTCTCCTTTTGCTTCTTCGAGAGCGTCTCTTACCTCTTCTTTTTCGAAAAAAATCATCGTCTTCTTCCTCGTCTTCAGCTTCGTCATCTTCCCAGCTAGTATCTGGCTCATCATCAAATAAATCATAAGCCATGTACTCATGATCTACAGCCTGGTCATTATCATATTCAACATCGAACATTCCTTTTTAATTGTCTTTTTATATTAGCTACTTGAAATCCCTTCGACTTTTCCAATTCCAGCGCCTAAGAGGGCTGTAAGTCGGTCACCTCTTCGCTTGCTTCCTGCTGTTTGTTCATGAACAAATAGCCTCCTACGATCAATAGGGCAATCACAATAACCATCGTGTTCCCTCCAAATCCTGCTTTTTGTGTTAATGGCACGCTTGCTTGATGCTGCCTTAGTTCAGCTGCTGCAGATTTTGGTGCTACATTTTGCCCGCTTCCCTGAGTGGGTTGTTGCGCAGAAGTTGTTTTAGTAGCACCAGCCGGGTTTGATAACATCGTGGCTTTCATGATGGCCGTTTGTGTCCTTTTGGCTTCAGTATCCGCCCGACGATCGTCATTCTTTAATCTTCTGCGTTCGAAGCGAATAGACCTGCGTTCTTTTTTCCTGGCTCGACGTTCTTTTCTTCGCCTTCGCGCTTTCTTCCCTATGAAGTCGTCATAGTCTCGATTTAAGGCATCGATATCAACTGTTGAAAGTCCTGTGAGACCAAAAGATGTATCATTGATGCCTGTGCCTTTTTGTTGCATGTGCTTAATTATTGCGCTTTAGTTTTTATTGCTTTTCCTGAATGAGTTGGAACTGGAGCTTTCCGGGTTTTTTGTTGGGAGGCTTGCTTTACAATGATCCATCCAACTACACCCACGATGATGATTGCTCCTCCGAGCTTGATTAATTGTTCCTGCTTAACCTTCTTTACCCTGGCCGCCTCTTTTGAAGCTATTTCTGCTTCTTTTTGAGCTTTGTAGGCCAGCATGGTCTGAAGCGTTTGTGAGCGGGCCTGATCTTTCAGTATTTTTTGCCGTTGCTTATTGCCGAATAAATTGGCAATAGATCCGACTGCCCCTGCTATGGCCGAAACCGGATCAGCTCCTACGGTAATTCCACTTCCACTTGCACCAGATGTCGTTCCCGCACCGGCTGCACCACTTAAAAGGGGTCCCAAATCAAAACCATCTTCCTGATCTGCTTCATTTGTTGAAGCCGGTTTGACTTTCGTACTCAACAACCTGGCTAAAGCAAGGTGGAAAGGCCTTCCTTGCTTTTCGATGGCGAGAAATACCTTATTGGTGAGTTCCTTGCCTGTAAGATTTCTGGAACTGGAAAAACCAAACTCAGCAAGTAATCTGGCAACACGATCCGACTCATCAGCTATATAAAGTGCCAATAAGTCCAGCAAGGATCTGGTTTGATTCGTGTGTTTATCCGCAAGCTCGTTTTTGATTACCCGGACCATATTAAACTACACTTTTGTTAAACTTCCAGGCTGAACCGATCAGTCCTCCAGCAACTAATGTCAAGCCAAGAATCAACAGAGCTTCGGTAGGCTGGACCACAATCCCTTCTTTGGAAGACTCAGTTGTGTTTGGTTTTGATACTTGATCAGTAGAAGGGATGCTCTCTTTTTTGCGCAAGCGCAATTCATTCCATACCAACCGCACTTCTTCGGCAAGCGGTTGATTCTGAGGGTTCTTGTTTGACTTGTGAACTACATTTTCGTAGAGTTCTTCGAGTTCTTTTACACTCAAACCGACCAGCTGCTTTAGAAAGACTGGACGATCATTAGATCCGGTGTAAGCCGAATGCCCACAAGTACCACAATAGTTGGATTCAGCATCAAAAGAATAGTTGCTACAGGCACTGCAATAGCTATCTTCCCTTATTTTTTCAACCTGCAAGATAGCTTTTCTGTCAGGGTGCAGCTTGATTAATTCCTTTACAAATCGTCGCCCTTTTCTCCGCACCAATTGCTTGGTTGCGCTTAGCAAATGTTGGATATTATCAGGAACTTCAAAATCATACTTTTCGATCAGATTGCGCACTCCATCAGGGTGGCCGTAAACAATGTAGGCAATCCGGTTTTGTGCTCGTCTGGATCGCTTTGTGCGTTGCTTCATGAAGCCTTAGTCTTTTTTAGTTACAGGGTGGCCACTTCTTAAATTGTATTCAGATGCCGAATTTCTATAAGAAACAGCCTACTTCGACCAGGAAACCCCTGGTCGAACAAGTTTTCCAGGTGAAGTAGGCTTTTCTTCTTAAGGAGGGCTCGCTCTTCGCTTCTATCTTCTCCTCCCTCGGCCTCTTCTTCTCATGGCGTAGCGGTTTTGAGACCTTGACCTGCCACGGACGACTCTTCTAGGCCGAGCCCTTCGTACCACTCGCCTTACGGTTCGTCGTGGTTTACGCCTTTTGCTCTTTTTTTTGCGTTGAAGCAAGTCCAATTGTGGAAGCCCTGTTGTACGAGGTGCCTTGGATAGCTCAGCCACGTTGTTTCCCTTCAACAGGTTACCCATATTGGCCCGAGCCTTGATCGTGAAGGTGAATACAACTGTCGTTCCATCCTTGATCAGCATGCGCAAAGAGTCCTGACCGGTTACATCCATCTCGAAAGCTGAATCGTCAATGAGCTGTTGAGTGAAGTTCTGAGGACTGGTCGCATTACGAGGCTGGTACACACGTACCGTGTTTGAACCTGTGGCCGTTCTGCGAGTCACTTTCAATACATTGTCGAACTGAAGAGGGTCAGAAACAGACATCTTCATGCCAGCAATCTTGAAAGGGTTAGCTTTCGACTCTTCCCTTACTTCTCTATGGCTCGATTCCTCAACGATCACACTGACTCCAGCAGGTTGAGACGCACCTTCATTACCGCCAAACAACACAGCTTCAGCATCGGCTCCGCTGGTGTTTTTAACCACTACAGTCAGGGTACGATCATTCGGATCAATTTTTCCAATTGAGGTGCTCTTATAGCTGTCATATGCATCATCATAGCCGTCATAGTCCTCTTCCTCATCCATCACTGGCAAATATTCTATTTCCTCTTCCTCATCATAGAAGCCGTCTTCCTCATCGTCATCATAGAATCCGTCTTCATCTTCATACCCTCCGAAACCGGTATCAAAATCATCTTCTTCGTCATCAAAGAACTCATCTTCATAGTCCTCGTCATAGTCGTCATATCGATCTTCGGCTTCGTCCTCGTATCGCTCTAGTTCGTCTTCGTAGTTCATTTTTAATTGATTAAATCCAATTACTGTTGTTTTTTCATAAGTCTGGGGGTCGCCCAGGACCACAGGTAGTTGTTGACCCGTGATCTCCGGACTTTACTTTTTACCCCCTCGACCTGGAGTTGTAGTTCCTTTAGCGGCTTTTTTTGCCTTGGCCTTTTCCCACATTGGGGCAACTACAAATGTGCCTAGCGCTAATCCGGCTAATAATGCTCCTCCGCAATAAGCCCACTGTGTCCAGGCAATGTCTTTTCCTTCTGCTGCCATTTTTTCTTGCTTTGTTATTCTTTTTTGAAATTTTCGATGGCGACCTAATCCAGGTCGGGCTGTGCAATCTTGGCCACGTGGGCCGAGCTGCACAGATTGTGATGGGTCTTTAAACCTTTCGACCGGCAAATTCAGACTTCAAACCCGAGTAGGCAAGGTGAGATTTCGTACCGTGGAAACATCCCGGATTTTAAAAAAGAGGTAAGAAAACGCATATCTTATCGGATGATCAATAGAGTCCTGGTTACCAATTCTTAGTTCAAAGTGAAGAGGAGGTAACAGGCTTTTTTACCTGTACCATTTTCTGAATTGAACGGTATGACTAGATTAGCAACTTGGATATAGTAAACAACTATTCCAAGCTGGTTTTAATGAGAAAAGAAGTTGCTTTTTATAAGGGCAACTTCTTTGTTTTTAGCCAATTACAGTCAATTCTTCCCCTTTTTACAAGCCAAAGACCGTCTGTTAATTAGCTATGTATTTTTATTCATTAATCTTGTCGATCTTTGGAATAAATAATCAGTATTGTAGTAGTTTAATACTTAAGGGAAGACGTGATAAATTTCCTCAATCCTCTTAAGGATTTAACCAAATAATATTGTTTTATTGAGAGAGGGAAAGACGATTTACTCATACCTTTTCCCCTTATTTATCTTGAACCTGCATTTGACTAGCATAAACCATGGATAGGGACCTAAAAAAAGAATTCCTTGATCAATTGATTACCGATGAGTTATTAAAAGAACTCCTTCCAAAAGCAAAAGAAGAAATTGAATCAGTTAATCAGGGATGTGCTGTATTTGAAATTAACCCTCTGATCAATGTTGAGTTTAGAGGATATCAGGTTTTCCTTAAAGCGGGACAATCGAAAGTAGAGTTTCATCCGATGCTCAATCCGATCTGCCAGATAGACTTTGAAAACAGATTGATAGAGGCATTAGCCCCTGTAGAGTCGTTGGGAGTATTTCAAGAATATTTGACTACAATCACATCGGAATTTTCGTCATCTACTGAATCAAAAAAGGATTAGATTGAATAGGTTTAAAAAACCTAACTCATCATAATCTTAGCAGACCTACCAGAATGCGGCCTTTACTCATTTTTTTCATCCTACTACTTTCAATCATATCCTACGCTTGTGATTGTTCTACCAGTTATGAGATTAGATCACTTGAGGACATTGAAGAGTATGTCTTTATCGGCTTGGTTAAAATTGATTCACTTTTCTTCCTGCCAGACGACACACTTGACCACAATATTTCTCACCACGCCAGTTTCTCAATTATCGAATTATATCGAGGTGACTCAATTTCCGAAATAAATGTAAGTGGTAGTAATTACCATCTAAGTAGAACCATGTGGACTTCTTGTGATTTAGGATTGAATCCCGGCGAAGAATGGATACTATTCGCATACATGGCTTCGGACTCAGTTCTAAGAACACACTACTGTACATACTCTCAGTTATACCGATCAGAAAACGGGCAAAGAGATTGGCATTATCGTCGTGGATTTAAAGAAATAGAGAAAGTCAAGCAAATTCTGAACATTCAGGAACTTCCTAACCAAACCTTGAATGGACAAGTCAACGAAAAGTATCCGGATGGATCAATTGAAGTAATCGCAGAATATAAAAACGGACTCCTTAACGGAAGACGTATTGCGTACTATACCAGTGGTCAATTAATGGCTGAGGATCAATATGTCAATGGAAAGAGAGAAGGGCAATTGAATTGGTTCTTCAAGAACGGTTCACTAAAACGTAAATATTCATATCACAATAATCAACCTATAGATAGCTGCTGGAATTTCCATAGAAACGGAAATATTGCAAATAGAAATTTTTATTCTAGAGATGGGCAAGCTCTGTATGAATCTTCTTATTCTGAAGATGGTATTTTAGATCATACCTATGAGGTAGATACTTTGACAGATATGTACGTCCGTACAGTCTATTACGGTTCCGGTATAAAACGACATGAAACTACTAATCAAGTTGGGGAATATTTAGATGGAAATACAACACAATACCATCCCAATGGACAGGTTGAAGCTACTTGGACTTACTTTGAAACTGGAGAATTTTATTCCGAAATAAAGAAATGGAACGAATCTGGAGAACTAAGCTTTCATCAGAAAACCAATTGGAAGGGTGAAAAAACAGTGATCATGGATAATACTAAAAATAAACCTTAGCTCGAATGTGTCTTAGGAGCAAGTGAATGATGCTATTCCTATTGTTGGTCATCGACTGATTACGGTTGTAGGACTTAGAAATAAATCGTATTGAATACATAGCACATCAATAAGGTAGACCCTAAATCAATCAAGGAAACTTATCTCAACCTGTGGTAAAAACGGTAGATATCAAGTTGTAAGTTAAATGAGCAAAGAAGCATAAACCTATGTTCCTCGTTTTGATATAAATCAAACCCAAGTATAAACCACCAATACAGGTACTCATTGCTACAAGAGCGAATTCCTGACTGTTTTGTGCCCAATAGAGATGAGTACCCATGAAATATAAAGTAGAAAGAAACAGAGAATAGTTTTTACCCCATCTAATTACCATATTTTCCAATAGGTAATATCGATAATACAGTTCCTCAAGTGCAGCTCCTAATATAAGATGAAAGATTTCATCACTAGAGATTAAAGGCCTCAATTTCAAATGAAGTACTCTCCCAGAAATCAAATTATGGCCTAAAAAATTGATAATGAAACTAATGGCTATACTACAGACAAGTACTAGTGAGTAGGTGCCAATACTGAAATCTAAAGATGGTTTCGACAATCTTAGTGTCCGCTTTTTAATGAAAAATATGACTAAGAATAATAGTAAGTAATTGATTGCTAGGCTGATCAGTGATTCCAGTGGAAAAATATCCAAGGAATTTCTAAGACTATGAACAACTTCATCAAATATGGTATGAATTAAAAACAACAATAACAGAAACCAGATTGAAATGTTTTTCCGATCGCTCATAATTCAAATTACTCAAGATCACAGAAAATTCAATGTAACCCTATTTATCAAAACTGTATACTGCTAGATTCATAATACAGATAGAAAAATCCCAATCACGAAAATTTTCATTCCTATAATTCCATCCATGGGTAATAAACGGTTCCTTTCAGGCTTTGATGTTACGCCCGATTTACCCTTTCTCCATAAAAAATTAATATCCATATCTGGGAATGGGAGAAAATCCCTCGCCTTTATGCGAAGACTTAAGTATTTGCGATATTTCGATTATGCAGAATTATCGGAAAGGGTCGCATACTTTATTTGACTTGAAATATCATTTGGTATGGGTGACGAAATATCGAAAGCAAGTTCTTGTTGGAGGTGTTGCTGAACGTACTAGGGAATTGATACGGGAAATCTGCAAGTCGAACGAAGTGGAAATATTAAAGGGTCATGTTTCTAAGGACCATATCCATCTTTTTGTATCGGTTCCTCCCAAACTGTCGGTAAGCAAGTTGATGCAGTATCTGAAAGGGAAAACATCTCATAAGATGCTATTCGAATTTAAGCATTTACAGAGACAGTTTTGGGGTAAGCACATCTGGGCTAGGGGCTATTTTGCCGTGAGTAGTGGAAACGTGACCGACGAAGTGATTATGAAATATATCGAAAACCAAGACCTTGAATCCGAGGATGATAACTTTCAAATTAACCACGAACTTTAGCCGCCTTTAGGCGGAACCAAATCTACCGGCTTTAGCCTGTTAGTTATTTAATTGATCTTTAATGATTTCTAAATCCTGAATAGTATGAAGTACTTTTCGAAACTGATGGTCACAAAATCTCTTGTTTTCTTATTTATGGTTCCGCTAAAAATAACCTTGGTAAAAGCCATCTCCAGGCTTGGTTTAATGAAACTTATGGATTTGTAAGATTAGAATATGAGAACATTGATCATTCCAGAATCTATTTTGATCTAGTGGAAATAATTGATTGAATTCCAAAACAAACGACTTGATTTACTAGATCCTGATGGCAAGCCGGAATTGACCATGTAAACCGCCCTGAAAAGCTCCTTTTCCTTTTTGATAATTCACGGTACAAATATTTGGTGACCATCCTAGTCATCTAATTGAACCGCAATTGCTTTTACATTATTGGAAGAATAAATAGATCATTTAAAGAATAGCATCTTTCTACATCCATAGTCTCAAGTTTACTCATGATACATAGCGTAAATCAGGTAATAGGCAATGATGAAACATTTTTGATAAAAAAAATTACTACGTAAAGGATTTTTTTTAATCTATAAAAATTTTTCTACGGATTGACATAATTAGTTACTTCTACTATTAAAGCTCACCGTAAACGTTCGTGGACCTTATGGCAACTGCCTAATTTTAGCACATCACATTTAATTAATTAAAAAGATGAAAAAGCTAAAAATTATTGCATTGTTGTTTGTATTGGGTGTTTTTACCATTAGTTGTGGTGACGAGTTTACCGAAATTGTAGTGGACGAAATCACTATGGAATCTGATAAAGCTGGTAACCCTACTGATCCTGCGGATAGAGATGAGTAGACATCTCCTTCAGTTCTGATAAAAACTGGGCTTTTAGCCCGGTTTTTTATTTTGATAAATAACGATAGATTTGTTTGTGTAGCATGACTTGTGTCATGTAAGAGAACCGCAAATGCTATTAAAGATGGATAAAGCTATCGGCAAAACATGCTATTGTTATTTGTTATGCATGATTTTCCCCGTTTTTCTTATTGGAAGTCCAAACGAACTCTTGGACGATATGATAAAAAAAGGGAATCAACTATATCGGGATTCACCAGATTCAGCTCGATCAATAGTAGAGGTGGTGTTAGAAACAAGTGCTAATAAACTAACGTTAGGAGAAGCATATTTTTTACAGGGTAAGATCTTAAATAGTACTGGAACTGATAATTCAAGTGCTCTTGTTAGTTTCTATTCGGCTCTAGATAATTTTCTCCTCGCTGACTATGATAAAGGAATTGCCAAAACCTTGAAAAAAATAGGACTATGCTACTACCGTTCCTCAAATTATGAATATGCGGCCACTTATTTCCACGAAGAGTTGGGTTATAGACGTGAGCTTAGTGAAGCAGCATTTTTAGGTGATGTTCATTTCAATATTGCCTTGACAAGCTATCAATTGTCTCAGCATTCAGAAGCAATTTCTTATTTCGAGAATTCAATAGAAATTTTTAAAACGATTGGGGAACAAAAAATGGTAAATGATGCGAACCTGAACTTGGCCATAAGCTATTTTCATGATGGACAAACAGAAAAGTCCTTCCAATTATTGAGAGGCTTGAATACTGAAAACTCAGTTGGTAACTATTTTCAGGGTCTAGTCTATAGTAATTTAGGCTCTCTTTATTTAGATGTTTCTCAGTTGGATAGTGCAAAATTTTATTTGAATGTCGCTGAAAGCTCAAAGTCGTTGGAAAACAATCCAGTTCAACTAATTAGATTATACCGCGACTTAGTTAAGTATTACCTCATCATTGATAAAGATAACATTGCTTCAATAGATTATTTGGAAAAGTCAATTAATCTAACACCAAGTTCGACTGATCAGGCTGTATTATTAGATTGTTTTGACCAGTTAATTGAATTGTATCGGAAATTGGGTAATGAAGAATTAGCACTGATTACCGAAAGTAAATTGGGAAAAGTGGCTTCTCCACTTGCAAAACAAGCTTTGGAACAAGAAAAAATGCATTTAGCCTACAAAATGCGAATGATCAAGCATCAAAGAGATAAGCAATTGCTTGAACGAAGGAATGATCAATTAGAGGTGAGATTGTTATATCTAATTATCGGCCTCTTGATAACAGCGATAATTTGTTACCTCATAATTCGATGGCTGTACAGAGGAAAGCAGAGTAAGCAAGACACCATTGAGTATTTGAAAGAGAAAGATGCGATGCTCATCTATATAACAAAGACGTACAATATTGATACTGCGAAGATTGCGAGACGTCTCAATAAAGAGTATCGTAGAGGTTTTAAGACATTTGAAACCGATTAAGTTTTATCAGTCTGTAACAGTTTTTCCTGAAGATTAATGATTCTATTCTGAATTAGCAGCCGTTCTTTAGCGAGTTCATCTTTTTCAAGGAGCAAGTCTTTGCATAGCTTGTTTACTTTCTCCGCAGGTAGTTCATCTACAAAGCTGTATTTACTGATGGTCTGAATGCCTGGAATATCTACGATTTTCTTAAGTGCTGCCTCATCAGATGTCGGGTCTTGTTTTGCTTTGGTGACATCAACTAATTCCATATCAAACTGAACAAACTTTACCGGATCTATTCCGAAATGCTCAGTGATTTCGATCACTTTGGCAGTACCAGGATCTGAGCCAGCTTCATAACTCCTTATTTGCGGTTGATTGAGTCCGAAAAGATTACCAAAGCGCTCTTGAGTAAGCGTATATCGCTTACGTAGCGTCTTCAAATTTTTATTGAGATAGTTCAAGTGAGAGTAAGCTTTATCTTAATTTCAAGACCCAAGTAAAACAAAATTTCCTTAAGTTCAGTGATAGTCAATGTTGAATAAAGTAAACGAATCCTATCAAAGTAGACCGGATAAGGGCATTTCTTGGCATTAAAAGAAGGTACTGAAAAAAATTAGGTTCACCGAATAGGTACCTTGCTATTTTATGCCAGCCCTACACCAGAATTTACTTAAAATCATTTCTTATTCAGCAGTTCCTCCTGTAGCTGGATGATTCTGGTTTGCATCTCAATACGCTCCTTAACCATATTATCCTTTTCAATTAACAAGTCCTTGCATAGTTTTCGTATTTTGTCAGGTGATAGTTCATCAACGAAGCTGTATTTATGGATAGTTTGAATACCTGGAATATCCATGAGCCTATCAGGTGATGAAACCTGATCGGAGGTTTCCTCGTCACCCTGGGCCTTGGAAACATCCATTTTTTCCATGTCGAACTGCACGAACTTTACCGCATTGAGTCCAAAATGCTCAGTGATCTCAATGACCTTGGCAGTACCAGGATCTGAACCAGCTTCGTAACTTCTTACTTGAGGTTGATTGAGTCCAAATAGACTTCCAAAGCGTTCTTGAGTAAGCTGGTATTTCTTCCTAAGTGTTTTAAGGTTCTTGTTTAGATAATTCAAAAGAATATGAGCTTTATAGAAAAAAGATCGTCGTATAAGGAAATTATTTTTGTATATGTAAAATTTATTTCCTTAATTTGACACATAGTGTTAAAGCTACAGAAGATTTCTGAGAGGGCTGACAGCAACCAAACAAGAGCAATGGTGATTGGTTTAATCATGTGACGTGGATATACCAATTTAGATTGATTCCCACTGAGGAAGAGAAGGTGCTCTATTTCATATAGGGTGCCTTTTTCTTTTTTAACGTATGATCATTTGTGGGTAATCCCGGCTTCAACTGGACATTGATTCCAAAGCCTAGAACTCTTCATTAGTTGATTACAGCATTTGTAATTGCATTAATAATCCAACAGACATATGAAAGTCAACAAAATAATTGTTTCCATTCTAGCACTGAACTTTCAGCTACTGGTGGTTGGGCAAGGAAATATTATGGTGATCTATGAAGAAACCGATAGAGTCTTTGATCTAAGGAATTACGAAAACTTAGAAAGTATGCCGCTCAGCTACGCATCTGTGGAAAGGATTAATAGAGAAAAAAGATCGGAAAAGACTATTTACTCCCTTCAATTTGATGGGGATAACTCTTTATTCAAATTTGAGTCAAAAGAAGTTCCATGGCTGAAAAATTCCAGTAGTGAGTTTGTAAAGGATCATTACGAGCATGGGAATAATAAGAAAGGTTATCCCTCATACTTCAAGGACTTGAACAATCACAGTTTAAGAATCTATGGTGGTTCTTTGCCAAAGCATTACGTGGTTGAAGATGACTTGAATGAAATAAATCAATGGGAACTCTTGCCAATGGATAGCGTGATCAGTGGATTTTCATGCAAGGCAGCGAAGTACAAGAAAGCAAAGCATGTAATGGCATGGTATACAGTTGATATACCTATTGCAGATGGCCCGAAACATTACAGTGGTTTACCTGGATTAATTGTCGCCATAAAACAGGAGGACGGTCGTCTTCTAATGATTAGCAGGATAGAGAAATCCCATTCTAACAATATACAAGAAGCACCAATAAATTCATCTAAGAAAATCAATTTCAAAAAGTGGAAGAATCAGTTTCTCCGATTACCTACCTATTGATTTCTGGCATTTTTTGTTTATCAAGCTCAAGAGCTTTCAAATGAGTAAAAAATCAATTCTCTTTCTGATGATCATTATTTATTTCGGAGGATGCTGCACCTCCGAATTCGGTAGTTCCTTAAAAAGGAATAAGGAAAAGCCACACAATTTTATTAATTTGGAATTGAAAGCAGGAGATAACTCAAAAGACGTGGAATATACCCTATATGTTTATCTCACGCAGAAATGGGATGAAATGGGTTTAGATCCTGATCAGCGCTTAGTATTCTTCGATAGCCTAAAAGGGAGCATTGAACGACGAGTCTTTGCAAGAAAAAAAGCCCTGTTTACTCTGCATGAAAACTTTAAGAACTACCCTCAAAGCATCACTCGAAGTAAGATTGACTCAGTAAATCAGGAATATGGGTTTTATGAAAATGAAGCGGTTTCTGTATTTATCCGACATAGAATCGATGAATTGTGTATTCAGCAACAGGTTGAGTGATATTTCCGTAAATGATGAATATTTATGTACTATAAATCACTACATATTCAGATATATCAATTATTTGAGTAATTAATATTTATATATAAACATAATTTTTCTATATTTGATTCGATTTTTAGAAGTAGGCAATTGTTTTCCGGCTTGCTGGGAAACTGGTTGGAGATGACTCTGTAAAAGCAGTTATTTCTCACCTCCATTACATCCTAAGAATTGAAGATGTATGCTCTCTCATAGCGGAGCATTACCGATGCTGGTTCTATGGCAAAGTCGGGACTTGTCCCGACTTTCTTTAATAATCAGAAAAAAAGGAATTTATACCAAATGAAGAGCCAATAAAACGAGTCCTACTCACAGGTCAATCTGTGATCGAGGTATCTGGAGCATTTAAGAATTCTGCATAGCGCAGAAGTTAACTTTATTGGTTATGGATAGGTGGTCTTTTGGCCACCTATCTTTTTAAATCAACTGGAAGGCAATGGACGAATTGAAACTCACAAGTAGCATCTTGAGTAATCAAATGATTACCCTGATCGATTATATCCGAAAAATGGAGACAACAATGGATGAGCGCTTATTTAGCTATACCACGATTGTTTCTCAATTCGTAGGTATATTGAATAATCTTCATGAGGATAGCCCTCGAAGTTTGAATGACATACTTACCGATTTAGTAAGTATGATTATGCCACTGGCTCACAGTTCTGAAATGCTTTATCAAGATGCTCAATACCTTGTGTCAGCTATAATGTTCAAGCATAAAGGCAGAGACACCATTTCAGCGAAAGCCTTTGATTTACTTCATAGTAATGCCTCTTTAATTAAGGATTTGGAAACGGACAATAAAACATTGATACGAGGGGCATTGTACACAATCAAGGACGAAAACTTTGTGATTCTCGGACCTTTGGCCTTGGGTACGGATTATTGGATTTATGATCAAACTCAACTTGATCAACGTAAAGTCTTAGCTAGTGTACCAGCTCATCGTCTATCTGATTTACTTCCTCTGAACGCTGCCGATTTTAGACTTAAAGGATTTTTACAATCTGAATTCTGTTGATTGACAATTTAAATCCGATCATATTTATCAAAATTCTTCGATTTGGGATTTGTTGATGGCTTAGATAGGCCTATTGATGTTCTGCTGCCCTAACAAAAACAGAATAGCTGCTCATCTTCCTCCAATTGGATACCAGCATCTCTTCTTATAGTCTGAAAAAGGATTTCTTCTGCCGAATGTCCTTTGACTCTTCTCATGGTATCTCCAGCGGCATTTTCAAGAATTGCCTGTTGAAGAAATGGAAGTTCATATTCACGACTGGCCATTACTTTCTTGGCTTTCGTTTTCAGGTGACAATTGACACAGTTCCCCAGGTATTTCTTGTCCCTGATCTCTAATTGAAAAGCTTGTTTATCCCAAAAATCCTTCACATTCTCTTCCTCAAAACCCAGGTCATAAAGTGGCATTTTGACCTGTACCTTGGCAGTTTTGGAAGCAAGGTTTCCAAAGTATCTCTTGGGTTCATCCTTTCTGATTCCTAAATACTTGGTGTATTGCTCCAGTCCGTAATTACGTTTCAAGAAATCACTCATAGTGCTTACTTTCAATCGTCCTGTACAATAGCGATGAACGACATTGGGAACGGACCAGTCAAGTCGCTTGATATAGCGAATGGCATTATAGTACAAAATGACCTTCAGCATGGGTAATCCCTCCATATTGCAAGTGTCAGCTGTGACCAGGTTGAATTGATGCAAACCAGCCTCCTGATCAAACAAAGCATGAAATTCCCTGACACATCGTCGATAATCAGCTTTTACCTCCTGTAAGTCCAGGTTAGAAAAGAGATCATTGTTTTGCTTATTGATTTTACAGGAAACTTCGGCTCGATCCCATCGAATGGGGTCCAGGACATCTTTATTGAACATGCCTTCAAAACCATACTTTTCAAGGTTTTCGTAAGCGGGGGCATGTTTCAATACCTGTTTCTCAAAACTCACAGGTAATTCATATTCCAGGAATAATATCTCTGTTTTGAAATATTTCTGTTGATCTTTTCCAAACTGGATAGAAGCAGGATGTTCCCAACCTGTATTTTGAAATAGAGAAATCGCATCTTGATGGCCCAATTCATTTCGAACGACCCAATCTAACATTCCTGAGCTTTCACCGAAGCTGTTGGCAATAATGTGCATTTTACTTTACTTGTTTTTTATCTAAAGTCTGATGTGGAGCGCATCTTAATAATCACCAATAAAACCCACTAGAAGCAGTATTTTGTAATTTGTTTCATGGACTCCATGTGATTGAATTAAAAAGGACTGGAGGTACTACTGTCGTGGAATCTCAGGTAATCAGAGATCAGCTTGATCACGGCATCATTTCTACTTTTATAGACGGGTTGTTCTTTATGATCCCTTTCGAGCAGCATCATTCGAATCAGGCCATTTTCTTCCTGATCAATGTACTTTTTGGCAGCCCTGATAAAAGCCTTTCTGCTACAGCCAACGATCTTTTGTTCCGGCATATTGACATAAACAAAGAAGCTCTTTCGGGCCAGGTACTCTTGTTTTTCAATTTGCTGGTTCTCATAAGCAGTCACAGCCAGGTCATATTGTTCATCAACAATGTGTTGTGCAATTCTGACCAAACGATATTTAGGAATTCGTTCCTTGTATCGCTTCACATCATCCACCTGATGATGCAGTCTTAACCAGGTACATGTTTGCCACTCAGTTGTGGTGATCTTAGCTACGGACTGATGTCCCAGGATCACATCTACTCCCTTGTGTCTTACTGTGACCATGGCACCGATCATGGACTGGCTTTTGGCTCCCACCATGTAGTTGTCTATGTCATCCAATACGATCAGACCATTTTTGAAGTAGCGCATGATCTTGTCAACTACTTCACGTTTCTGATCATCATCCATGGGAGAACCGTCCTTGTTGTAGGGTCTTATCCTGCGAGGACTCACTTTGGTCAAAGCCTTGATATGATCGGGGCTCACTGTTTTCCAATCAGGAAAATCATCGTCATTGGTATCAAAAGCCAGGATCTTCCTACCCACCTTACCCGTTTGGGGGTTATCGGTCATGTACTGTTTGAATTCCTGATGATTGCGATAGGATTTACCCACACCCATCATCCCACAGATGAGCATGATCATGGGCTGTCTTTCCAAATCCTCTTTGGAGTACTCAATGGGTTTTCTTCCTCTGGAGGCATTCTTTTTTGTTGTGGCCATCTACTTCTTATCCCCTTTATCTTGTTGTTCTACTTCGGTTGTTGCCACTTCCATCACGGCTTCAGGAGCAATGACCGGTGAGGGTTCATGTACCTCTTCGTATTCAAGTTCACCTTCTTCAGTGTCCTCGTCATGTTCTTGCTCCAGGTAGATATCATCTTCTGATAGCTCATCATCCTCCTGCTCATGATCTTCTTCAGATAAACCTTCAGCAACCATACTTTTTTCTTCACGGATGATATTCAAGATACGATCTACCAAAATTTCATTTTCAGCCCGCACCTCCATGACTATCTGCGCTTTTTTGACAAGAATGGAAATCAAAGCTCCCATGAGCTGTTGTTCAGGAGTAAGCTTCGCTGCCTTCTTTTTCAACACTTCTACCAGTAGTGGTTTTAATAGCGCCTTGTCCTCCTTTTCAAGCCGGAGCCTTTTGACATTTTTGGCATTATGTTCATCGATGACCTGGACGATTTCTTCAAAGTCATAGAAGTCATTATGCTTTTTGACCTTGACAAAAAAGCCACCTCCAATCTCCAGAAAATTATCAGCCATTCCCAGGAAGGTATCAGCGGCTTGTTTGGCATGAGCCGTAGGTAACTCAAAGACTTCCTTCTCCAGACCAACATCACTCATTGCTTCTTCGGAATCGTAAGATTCCGGATTATCATAATCATCATCGATTTGCTGTTCGGGAGCATCAGGCAAATCTTCCTGCTCCGAAGCTGGGCTTTCCTTTTCCTGATCTTCGGAATTCGAATCTGACTGTAGCGTCCCGGGCTGTGGCGCCCCCGCAATATCTTTTTCGATCACCGGTGCATTCAGAGGTGAGGTATTCTCACCTGCGATTTGTTCGAATTCAACGGCAGAATCATCACTGATGACTGCTGTTATTTCTTTGGATGAATTATTAGTCATTTATTCTTTGGTAAGTTTTGAAGTTATTTTAATGATGCTCTTTTCCAGTATCGCATACTTATCGACGAAAGACTGGTAGTAGTATGGGACGCTGAGACGCTCTTCGCACTTGTTGCAGTTGTACAATACATTGCGTTTGGTCAATCCAAAATCCTCGGCGATTTTGGAATAGCTAACCCCTGTATACTTTTTGATCAAGTGGTAGCAGGCCATTCTTGCTTCGCGGTATTCCTGAATAGCTGAAGTGAAGAACATCTTCTCTTTTAATTCAAAAACATCGATGGCTCTGGTAATCAGGTACTGACTGATCATCTGGAGTCGTTGAGTTTGCTCTACAGGAATACTGGTCTCATCGATGAAAGTAGACAATAGAAATATGGTATTATGCAAACCAATTTTGCCGATCACTACATCAATTTGTCGCTGTAAACTTTCATAGTTGTCCTGGTCCGTCATTCGCTTGATAATTAGTTGTAAACTGAAAAGAAACTAATTGTAAAGTAGATTTAAATCAATTGTAAACAATTGGTATTCAACTACTTACTATTTGGTGAATATAAAATTTTTTCACTACTCTGTCTCTATTTCTGCCAACCTAAAATGGATATGAAACACCGATTGTCGGAGTAGTACATACTTGCCAATGGGTATTTCCCATGCTGAAAAATCTATGTCCAGCCCTTTTGATCTAAGGAAGGTCCGGGACAGATCATCGGTATTGCCACTTTTAAAAAGTTTATCCAGGATCTTTTCCAATTCATTGATTTGCTGAGCAGCCGCTTGTTGATCCTGCTCATCCTCGTTTGGCTGTTTTATGGTTTGCTTTTCAGTTTGCTTTTTTCTGGTGGCGGAAGCCCTGGGCTTTTCCTTCACTTTATTGTTACTCAATTGATCCTCAAACTCATTAAGCAGGTCTTCATAGATTTCGTCTTCCAGGTCTTGAAGCATCCCCTCCAGGGCTTGCTTGTCCTCATCGATGGTATCATCGAGTTGGTCCGCTAATTCTTCATATATCCCAATCTTGTCCTGAATGGGTTTAGGCAGATCATCTATCTTGATTTGATTGGCCTCTAGAAATTCGTTAAATGTTGTTTTTTTCATTGCTTTTGATTGTTTAGTTATCGATCCTTTTTAGTTGCATTAGTCTGTTGTCAGTTCATCAATAATGTACTTGGGTAGGTAGGTCTTTAGTTGACGGTCATCAAGGTTTGCCTTCAAATAGTTAAGTGCCTTTTGCTTATCGGTTTTATACAGCGAAATGGCTTCCTTGATGGCTTTGAGGATGTTATCAGCAGCCCCTTGGACAGCTTCATCTAAAAGCCCTTTATTGTGCTTTCTTTCCTGGGCCATGATCTTCTCGGCATCTGGTAGATCCTTACTCCATTGCTTGAGGAATTCTTTATCCTCTTGTTCCTCAATCTTGTCTTCAATGAGGTCAAACTCCTTGTCAACCGCCTTTTCAATTTGTTCAACATTGGTCATGCCCCAATTCTTCATAAAAGCCTTGATGGTGCTCTTGACAATCTTGCGGTTTTCAGCGATTACCAAAGGATCACTTGATAGTGCTTCGGGAGTCAGCCGGATAATTGACAACACTTTTTTCTTAAGTAGCGTCCTTCTAGTCGGCTTGGGCTTGTCCGGTGCTGACTCTCGCTTGTTTTTGTTGAATTCCCGAATGACCTGACGGCAAGCTTCGATGTTTTGCTCATAAACTGCCATCTTCTGTAAAACGCCCTGAGACTTCTTTCTTCGCTCTGTCTGTTGTTGCTCGATGGCCTCTAATTCATCCTTGATCTTTTTGATGGATCGAGCAACTTCTTTCTCGTCACCGGCCTGCTCTAGTTCAATGTTTTCTTGATCAAAATTGCTGATGGCTTGTTTCACCCCTTCTGTAAAAGCCTTATCATCCAATTGATCCAAAGCTTCTTCCAATTCAAACCGTAACATGGAAATGGCTTCTTTATCCTTGCCTTCCAGTTTTGATTGAATGGCTTTGAGTACGGTAATCGTATCAGCGGTGATCGGTCGCAGGGTGATTGGCTCTTTGGAGGGATTGGCTTTCTTATTGGCTTTTTTATCGGGCGCTTTCCCTGATTGGGCCTTTAATTCCTGCTGAAGTTGATCAAGGATTTTAATCGCCTTGTCACGAAAGACTAAATCGATTTCATCAACATCACCAAGTCTGATCCGTTGGTTCTGCTCTAAGCCTCCAGCATGCGCATAGGTCGGCTCTACTGCCTTTGCTACCAGTGATGGAATCTTTTGATCCTGATCGGTATCCAGGATGTCCTTCAAAGCATCGAGGATATTTTCGAAAAATGATTCCAAATCACCATTCCCTTCCTCTTCATAGTCAGAGGTTAGGTCCAAAAGCCGATTGTAATGACTCTTTAGAATTTTATGTTCATTACTCCCGGACTTATTTCCTTTCATTTGAGGTTTTGGCCGCTTGGGGTTTTCCGGTTTTCCTTGATCACCTTTAGTCTTGGTGAGGTCAGAAGTAGCGGCCTCACCGGCCACACTTTGAACCATTTCGAAATAGGCATCGATGTTGGCTTGTGCTTCCTTTTCAAAAAAAGCTTTGTCAGACTCATTTTCGTAATCTTCAATGAGTTGCGTTATCCCTTCTACCAACCCTTTGTAGGTATCAGGGATCTGATCGAGTTTGAGATTTTTTAAATCTTGAATAGTTGCCATTAAGCTGCGATTTGTAGTTGTAGTTTCATGATTTGAATAGCCCGCGCGCGTTCACGTTCTCTGATTCGGATGCGCTCCTGATCATCCACTTGATCATCTTCCTGGGCATTGGATGTAATTGTGAGGCCATTGACTTTCATCAACTCCGCAAGGAGCTCATCAGCTTCTTTCGCTTTTTCGTTATCAGAAGTGAAGTTTTTGGACTCGTTTTTAATGATGGTCCAGGCTTTACTCGGGTCCAGTTCTTCTCCTGTTACCTCCTTGATTTTTGCCTGATTCTTTACTTTGATTTTCTTCAGCTCCTTCGGGCTTACTTTGCTTGTTTTGTACATGTTGTGATCTACTTATCTTAAGATTACTGCCTTCTCGTTTTTATTTTTTGGAATCGGTTTATTTGATACCTCTTTGCCTGTGGTCACTGGCGAACTGTTGCTCGTAGAGCTTTTCAAGACTCCAGAAGAATTCATTGGCATCTTCCTGGTCTGTATAGTTGACCGAGCAGTTTTGGGGAGTGCCATTGGTGTTGAAGCACTCATAGAAATAGCATTGAATCGGATTGTCGATGTTCTCGATGTTGATGGTCGTCCACCGTAAAAGCAAGGTGTTTGACCTTAAGGGTGAAACCATGATCGTAAAGTCCCTGCATTCCTCTTTCCATTGCCGATTGATTTCAATGGCCTTATCCATCATTCTATTAATCACTCGCTGACTAACTTTTCGCATCTTCTAGTCGTTTTTTGTATTGCTCTATGATTCGTTTTACTTCTTGTGCCGTACTGTCCAGTGAATAGCTTTGCTCGAAAACGAAGCTGTTTGTGTTCATTTCTGCATTCAGGGCTGACACAAACTTCTCGCCCATGCTTTCTTCCAATCTTCCCAGGCCATGGGGGATTTTGTATCCGAAATGATTGCTAAGTGCGATGAGGGCTTTAAAACCTCGGTATCGAAAGTACCTGGGGTCAGAGCTTAAAAGAAGAAGGATGTTCTTATCGATCTTGTCTTGAAATCTCTTGATTTTCACTGACGCCAGGCACACCTGATTTCGGAAGGCTGTCCCTAAAAGCACATTGACTTCTACGGCCACACCCCTTAATTCAAGGAACTCCACCAATTCAGCACAAGCCAGCCCCACATAGAGTAAGTCACTGCCTTCAACATTGGCATTGGCCCCTGCCATAAGATATAGGCTGATGGAAGGGAAGGTTTTGTCCTTATGTTCGAAGTAAACGTAGACTTTCTTGATCCTGGTCCTGATATTATTTCTTCCTAATTCAATATTGATCTGTGCAGCGGTCCTTTCAATGGGGCTGCCCAATTCAATCTTTCCCGAACTATATAAGCCCATTGCCACCCTGTCGAATGAGAACATCCCTAAACCCCTGTCATTGTAGCTCACTTTTGGCTTAGGCATGACATGACTATCGAGGTAGCGTAGATAGTCAGATAAGTAGCTATCTATTTTTGGTTTGACCTCCTTGAGTAAGTACATCCCCAAAAAGCTATTGTGATGGTCTAGTTCATCAATGTTGGCAGGAACTGGATGTCCGTACCAGCCTTCACCACTCTCAATTTTTGTTTTAGTCCCGGCATTCACGTTTTTAAGGACTTCAGCATTGTGCCCACTCAAAGACCTGGACGCTTGATCTATAAAGTCATTGAACTGGCCCAATCCATCAAAGACCAGGTA
The DNA here is from genome assembly GCA_033344775.1 of Cytophagales bacterium. Lineage (NCBI taxonomy): Bacteria > Pseudomonadati > Bacteroidota > Cytophagia > Cytophagales > Cytophagales bacterium. Next base: position 427,313 of record JAWPMT010000002.1, read on the forward strand.
GTTGTATTTGACCTCATTGACTACTAAACTATTTTTCTTAGGGAAAGTCAACCGATTCGACGTTTGTATTCTGTAATGAATTGGTCTTTCTCATTCTTTCCCCGATAGGAATTATAGAATCCTTCCATTCCCACCATTTCCCTGATCTTACCGGCTTTGTCCCGGTTCATCACCAGGAAATAGCTTTCAAAGGCATCCTTTACCGTCTTTCCATTCCGCACCTTGCGAACGAGCTTGCCTCGATGGTCCTTTAAGCCGGTTTCTCGCAACATTTCCATTTCGTATGCTCTTTGGATATTGAGCATCGTGCGAAGGGTCATGATATCTTCTGTATCATCATCTTCCTTTCCTTCATCTTCCAGAATGGCCTTTCGAATCTTCAGGCACATTTCTACAACCGCAGGATAGATCAATTGTCTTTCCAATGTCTCATTGAATCCTATCCGGTAAACGCATCCACTAAACCGATCCAACAGGGATGCATCTTGCTTATTGTTACCTACATAATTCCCACTGGCACCTTTGCCAAACGTGTTTCCCGTAGCGATACATCCAAAGTCCGGATGTTTTTTGATGGGATGGTTCAACCCATTGAAAATGATGGCATCTTCCTTGGCAGTTTTGGCCAGGGCATCATTTAATATTCCGGCGGTATTGGCATCTAGCTTGGGCAGTTCGTCCAGTATTAAAACCTTGCCGTCTCTCCAGGCTTCAATCAAAGCCCCTTCCTTGTAGCCTTCGATGGTTTGCCCGCCTTTGATATCAATGGGTGAGGTCCATTGATTGCAGTTGATGATCGTATAGGGAAGGCTTTTACCATCTTGTTCCTTTCTGTCAAAAAGCGCATAAGCAACTTTTTCTCCCAAGGTGGTTTTGCCTGTTCCGGCGGAACCCACCAGGAATACATTGTTGCCAACACTTAAATCGTCCAGGATCTTCTGGAAATTGGGTATCTGATTGATCTCAGGTATATCTAATCGCATATCAAGTTGTTTTTTTATTAGTGCGACCGGCCAGGTGTGTCCTACTAGGAGCGGCTCAGCTCAATTCTTAATTTTTCAATCAATTCGTCAATGGGTGAAATCACCCATAACATGTCTTCAAAGGCGGCTCTGCCAAGTTCTTCTTCACTAAACCTTCCAAACACAAATTCTGGATTGCCGTCTTCATGTGGGTTATTGGTAATAAAGAATCCTAGCTGTAGGAAGGCATCACTCAGCCTCATGTCCTTTGACTGTCCGCTTCGGACCGCTTCAATGGCTTTGATAAAGTCTTCCTTCAGGTCGGACTTCAGGATGATAGCCTTCCAGGACTGATAGGGTTCTTCAACATGGTTATAGATCGGAATAAGGGAATAGTTGTATTTCTCCTTATCACTCAATGGCCGGTCATAAACCACTGCACCATAGGGATAGTTGTCCGATGGCTCTTCATAATCAACAAATGAAGTGGTCGGGTTACTGCCTTGTCCGTAGGGTCGTCCTAATTCATATTTGAAAGTGCCTTTGCGAGAGGTTTTTGTATTCCAGTCTTCCTTGTTCTCAATTTCCCAATCTTCCAGTTCCTTGGCTGCACCCAGAAATTGCAATCCATGTCCATCCAGTCTTTCGAGGAATAAGCCCAGATTCCTTTGATGGATCACGCCGGTCATGTCTGAAGCATTCTGAACAAAGTCAGGTGTCTGGTCATCTTCTCCTTCAGCTCGTTCGAGTAATGACCTGAGCTTGTCACTGGTATAGATCTCGAAATTTCCTTTTTTGGCTACCAATACCTGATAGAGATTCGTGCCAATTCTTTTGAACATCACCCTTAGTTGGTGATCTGAAAAAATGCCGTCTACTGCCAGCCCTTCAATGTAGGGCTTTGATTCAGAGATGGGAAGCATGGCATTCTTATCTTCTCCTTCCTTGCCATAGTCTCTGTGGAGCATGATCCCGTTTTTGATCACTCCATCAGTGGTATTGTACCTGATGAGCTTATTCATTGAGCCGATCAGGTCAGCAGCGGCTACAATGTTCTCGGTCAGGATATGCCTTTTCTCCCGTTTTGCTGAAGCCTCTTTGACCAATTCATTCCAGTTGGTCAACACCTGCTTTTTATCGACTTCCTCCAACTCTTTGGAATCGGTGTAAATCCTGCTGATGGCTGATCGCTCTTCACCAGACAACCGATACTCTACCATTCGACGGGCATCCACCACCGCAAAACGCAAACTGATGTTTCCAAGCGTATAAGGATTGTTGACAGATCGCTTGACATTTACACCCAAATAGATCCCTGTACTGGTCTTGTAAGAACCCAAGATCGGAACAGTCACTACTTCACCTATTTCCCAATACTGAATGACTTTGAAGATTTCATTTCCGATGTATTTCAACTCTTCAATGTAGTGCTTAAGGTTGTCCTTCTTGTTGTCGATCAACTCCCGAAGACTCTCCCTGTTTCGCTCGATCTTGTCATTTTCATCATCGTCTTCACCACTGCCCATAGCTTGCATGCTTTCCAATTCTTCCTGGAGCTTGTCAATGGTTTTCTGACGTTCGGCTTCCCTTTCTTCCACCAGCTTAGGGTATTTCTCTTTGATCTCATTGACCAATGCCAGTTGCACCTGTTTGGGCTTTTTTCCTTGCAGTTGGTCCACCAGAATTTTATCCACCTCATCCTTGGTGTAAGGCTTTTTAAGGTTATTGACAATGGATTCGTCCCTGATCGTGTCCCTGGCAAAAGGAGTACGTCCTCCTAAACCTTGCTTGAAGAGGTATCGCTTTTTGATTTCGGCATCAAGTGGTAAAAACTCGGTTTCCAAATCATAAGTACCACGTTGTATTTCGTATTCGATTTGGTACTCATATTTCTCTAAAAGCTCTTTGTAAACCATCTCCTGATCGGCTACTTCCAATAAGCCCGCACGTCCTGTCACCTGTTTGATGGCTCCTTCTTTACTCTCATTGTCTACCCATCGATACCCATAATCGGTTTTCTCCTTATGGAAAGTCGGGTAGCCCAGCTTTTCTTTCATCGCTGGATTTTCACGAATCCAGGTCCAGGCTACTTTATCGCCGTATTTGTTAAAAAAGTCGGGTGAGTTTAAGGTGTCATCACTGGTTTTTTGGGAAGCAGTTGTATTGGCATCAAGTGATTTAAGCTTGCCCTTCAACATGGTCATCAATCGTTGTTCTGCAGGAATATCTGAGACCATGTAGTAGTACTCTGGTAAAGCGACCTGACCCGTGCGATTCGTTCGACCTCTCTTTTGAACTTCCACATTGATGTCCAACTCAAACTGATGGATGATCATCGACCTTACTCGTTGGTCAACAAAGTCCTGAGAAGCGTGTGCCGAAGAGCCTGTACTGCCACTTTGATTGATCAGCAACACATCCAGTTCGCCACTGTTGAAAAGTCGAAAGGATTTTTCCGTGTCTGATCTGAAGCTCTCAACCAGAGCATCATTTTCATCAAACCTGATCCGTTGATTTCTACCGGTAACTTCTCCAACCCTGAACGTGTCGCCATCATGTCCACCCAGGGATTTGCTTTTCAAGGTGGACTCCAAAGTATGGATGAACACATCGATTGGAGAAATCGAAAGACCGGTACTTTCTGCCCACATGGCCTTTTTGATTTCATCGTATTGTTCCCTTGCTAGCGGATGAAGCTCGTCCAGGTCAATGGTCATTCTGGATTTACGACCTTCGATATCGGTGTAGTTGAATGACAGTACACTTTCCAGTCCTTTGATCAGTGTCCTGGCAAAATCCATTTGCTCAGGCATAATCATGTCTCCACTCTTAAGGTTAAGGTCATGCAGAAAAGCTCCCATCGTACTCTTGAAAGCAACTACAACTTTCTTGTCTTCATTGAGTAATGCAATAGCTTGTTTAGCGACCTCTTCCACTTTGAGGCTGAACAGGAGTTGATCAACAATATTGAATACTCTGGAGAAATAGGGGGACTGTTTTACTCCCAAACTCCTTGGGCGCTGCTTTAAATGCTCGCCTTCTGATTTTGCCCTTGCATGAAGTGTTTGGAGGTGTGGCGTAATGAAGTCTTCTTCAAACTTGACGACTTCATTCATCAGGCGGACAATGCGATTTACCCGATTCCTGTTCTTTGATCTTTGTGGCTCTTTGTCCAAAGTGATGTATTCCACCTTGATGCCTTCATTGGATCGTTGCCTACGGATGAGTTGGCTACTTTCAGCCAGGTTACTGGCCACAATTTCCTGAAGCGCCAGGCCTCCCCTGAGCATTGCTCCCACAAAACTTCCTTCGTCCTGTCTGGTTTCCTGAATAGCAGTCTTCTTCGCATAAAGGGGCATCACTTCTGGATACTTAGCGAACGTGGCACTTAAGTAACAGCAAGCTTTGGTCTGAGGAAGGACATCCCGCATCCAGGTACCGATGATACTGTCATAGCCTCCGGCCATGTGTGATTCATCCAGGATGAATACCACCGGCTTGTATTTCTTGCTTCCTTCTACTGCTGAAGCCACCACCTTGGCTAACCAAAGCCGCTTGAAGACATGGGCTGCTTGTATTTGGGAATAGGTAGTAAATACCACATCATAATCACCAGGAACATGATCAATGGTATCAATGAGAGTGATGTTAGGAACTTCTTCGGGATTCGGAAGTTTTCTACCAATTCGCTTATGCCACTCCTTCGATTCAGGGCTTTCGGTGGGAACTTCGTATTCCTCAGTCAGGGTGTGATACTGCTCAGTACTAGATGGAGGGCTGAAAATCACATTGCCGTCGGAATCCTTGATCCTGGCATGCTTATCAGTATTGATAATGAAAGGGTTGATCTTCGAATGTCCGATACTCTTCAGGTCTCGGTATATATCGGTAAATAGATCTGGTTTTCTGGTAAAGAAAACAGGCATGTAGCCATTTAGAATCGCATGCCTGATCACTGAAGCGGCCTGCCGCCCTTTACCAATACCCGTTTGATCTGCGATGATGATTCCCTGTTCCCGATGAAATTGATTGAGATAAAGGGCAACAGAATCAACTTGTTCCGCACCAAGTCCCTTCCACAGTTCTTCGCTTGTTTGGTATTTGAGGTGATTACGGACGTAATTATCAATATTGCCATGTTGCTTTACCACGCCATTCAAAGCCTTCTGAACTTCAAAAGCCATGTTTCGGGGAATGAGTGTATTGAGCCTGTAGGGAGCTTTGGATTTGGGAATATATTCGACCAGTTCACTCTCTTGGGAGGCTATAGCTTTAACTTCCCCAACATCCTGTGCAAATTCTTCGGTTTCTATTATTAGTTGTTCTTCGCTCATACTTCGTTTGAAAGGGCTACTAATGCTTCGAGGTAGCTTCTTAAGCTTAATTCGGAATAGATTTCAGTGGCTTTGTCTTTACTGACGCCACCGTACATCAGGGAATCATAGGGTATACTTTCATCCAGCGCATCCCAATTCTCTTTGAGCACATTGAGCGCAGCTCTCATTTCGCCGGTATGAAAAAGAAAAGAGGCGATCTCATCTTCAGCGTCTCCCAGGTGGTATGTCGTGCCTAGATAATCCTCAATCAAAGCCACCGGATCTTCCTTGTCCTTGATCGCATCTTCGATCAATTCATGTAGTTGTATGTAGATGGCTGCCTCATGATCCTCGTATCGTTCAAATGCAATGGGGTTGCTGACCAGGAATAACCTCAACTGGTTGCCTGATCTCATTAATTGATTGTTGTAATAAATCATGGTTCTAATTCATTTTTTAGTTGCTCGATTACTTGATCTATATCACCCTTGGATTGGGCGTTGGCCTGGCTTTGATTAATCAGGTGTTGCTTTACACGTTGCCAGAGTGCTTCAAAGCTGTTTACCATTTCATTGAATTCGGGCCGTTGCCACGATTGAGGTGCCACACCTGCAGGTTTGGGTTTACGACCAGAAATGAGGATCAACATCGTCTTTTCAATGGCCCCTTGTTTGTTGTAGAGTTTGAAAGAGTTCAGGTTGATGACATCATCCACCTTGTAATGGCGGAACAGCCAATTGAAAAATGGACGGTACTTAGCGATCAGGCCATCCTCACCAAAATAGATATGCCCCATGATGATGATGGCCGCCCGTCCATTGTCCTTCATCGTATGCAGGGCCAATCCGCTCATGACATGCTCCAATCGAATATTTTGGGCCAGGCCGATGTGATTATGAAAGTAGGTTTGGATAATATACGCCTTGTCATACTTCTCTTCTTCCCATCGTGAGAAGGGTGGATTGGTGATGACTACATCAAAGGATCGATCCAGTGTTTTTGGAAATGGCTCGGCGGCATTGAATGAGGTAATCGTTGAAAACTGAACAAACTCCAGGGATTTAATTCTTGTCTTGTCAATCTCATTGGCATGCGTCTTTGCCGGGTCAGCGCCTACCAGGAGCAATCCATTTCCGGCACTTGGCTCAAAAATCCGCCTGGCGTTTTTCATGCCTGTGTATTCTGCTACAATGGCACCAATGGGGCATGGGGTGGAGTATTGCTTATATATCTCCTTTGAGCTATCAGAATAGGCGTAAGTAGGTTGAACATGATGCCAGAAATGGATCATTTTCGCCAGTCGATGCTCAAAGGGGATCGGCTCACGATAAAGCGCACGATACCATAGCATCCAGCTTAACTCCACCGATTCCCACATGATGCCCATGTTTAAAACCTTTAGCGCTTTCGCCAACTTTTCGACCTGGCCTTTAGTAACACGCTTGTTTGCTGCATAGGCATCATGCATGTGGGCAATGACTCGATCAAGGTAGTCTGAGTGATGCTCCTTAGTGAGTTCGGGATAATCCTTTAGTACTTCCTTTCGTAAATCAAGACCTTGCGATAAAGCAGCCTTCACAACTTCCTTATGCTCTTGACCAATAGGTTCTTGACTATCTGAATCCCGATTAGATGAGCTTCTTGCTTTTCTCTTTGCTGCTCGTTCTACAAAGGCACTTAAAGTCAGTTCCCAAGAAGGTTGACACAGTTTAGCATCTGCCTTTATGTCAAAAGCATATAAATCGCAGAAATGCCGAAAGACAATGTCTTTAGTCGCATCGGCACTTTGAACAATCGCTTTGACCTTCTCAATTTTCAGTGCCTGATAAGCCAGCAGCCTGTGATGCCCATCAAGTAGATCATAAAAAGGCGCTCCTCCTTTAAGGGATCTGAAAAGTAAAATAGGAGGCCTTTCACCGCTGGCTATCTTTTCCTTCCAGTAGTCAAAAGATTCCTGAACAAAACCTAACCCTAAAGAAGCTTTTACATCTTTTAATTGAACATCCTTAAGGGACAACTCAACCAGCTTCCAGTTTTCAGCCTTTTCCGCCCTTAGTGTCTCTACACCTTCCTCATCGGCATAAGACTCACTTTCCTTAAGGATTTCAATTCCAAAATCCTTAGCGTTCCTAAATGACTTGTAGTCGGCTAAGACAACTGTGGAATGTTCCGCTAAAGGGGTTTCGTCCTCGTGTTGTGTTTTTTCCCGTGCATTTTCGACGACAGGCCAAATCTCTTCCTTAAGGTGATGGTATTCTGGATAGTTGTGTCTTAGCCAACCCGAAAGGAGAATCGGAAATTCATGACCCTCGATCTGCACTTCCGGTAAGTCCTCTTCTCGCTTAGCAGCAAAAGCAATGAATTGCTTAACAAGTTGTTTTCTTTCAGCAATTGAAAGTTGCTTAGGAGTTGGAACCTCATCATTCCTTAACCCACTTCCCTCGTTGAAGTCATCTGCTTTAGGAGCAAGAATCATTCCCTCCTTAAAGAGTGCTCTCGCTTTAACCTTTTGCGTCCTTGGAAAAACACGCACTTCCTTAAAGGCACTTCCGAATTTTTGCCTGCCGAAAGATTCCGCTACAAATGTGGAAACCTTCTTAAAGGGATCAAATACTACATATTCTTCCTGCTTAATATGATCCTCCGTACCGAAGGAAATCGTTACGTAACTAAACCTGTTTTGATTGATATTCGCTAAGGAAGATTCGAAGGAAGGAAGCAAAGGCACCGACTCTATGGAAGCACCCTTAGCAAGAGCTTCCGCCAGCGCTTGTAAATAGTTTTGGTAAGCGGGGTGATTAATACTAAGCCACTTTCTAGGGCTTTTGAAATGCTGCCTTAATCCAATCTTTTCCTTAAGAAAAGTTGCCGTCCCTTTAGGAAGCTCCTCACTAAAGAGCAATTCATCCCGTCCTTTTTCTTTATTAAATGTAACCGCAACCTCCATCATAGACTTTAAATCTTGGGTCTCCTTAAGGAGCCTCTTTAGGTTCTCGCAATTTGATTTTAGAGAACCTTGGAGGGTTACATTGCAATTAGGAAGTGGCTAATCTGCCTAATTGTAAGAGTAAATCTAGGATGCTCGCTTCATTCACAGAAGGTACACTTTCGTACCTTGGTACCAACAGTAGGTAAGGCGGTGAGGTAAGTGAATTATAATTAAGATGCTTTTGGAAGGGATTAATTTATAGGGGGGATAAATACATTGGTCTAGCTGATGGCTAAGACAGATTTTGTGAAACTAATAACATAAATACGCTTTATCTAAAACCACCAAGCTTGCTGTGTTGTTGAAATTTCGGGTGCAATAAAAAGTCCGCTAAAGACCAACGCGATACTATCGATGAATCCACATGACTCATTAACCAAGCCAGTCAAATGAAGGGTTTTTGTTTAAGCTGTTTGATTAGAAGCTGTATTTCATTTTTCTCAGGCTATCAAGTTTAGCACTAACTTGCGATAGAGGCACAATGATTCCAACTCTATCATTATCAACTTGATTTGCAGAAGGTCAGAACATTATTAAGTTCCAGTCAAAGGCAAATGCTAGTACTTGTTACACACTTTTAGCCTATTCCTTCTAGATATTTCAAGAATTCCTCGCGATTTGTTACTCTTGGGATTTCTCGATGAACATTTCCTTTTTTATCTATCAGCAAATAAGTCGGAAATGATTTGACTTCAAACATTTCTAGTAACTCTTCTGTTTGCCTTGGGCTTAATAGATAGTGATCTCCTTGAGGATTGTACTTGATTAGGGCGTTCTTCCAGTTTCGTTCTGCTGAGTAAACGCAGAAGTAGATAAATTTCACATGAGACAAGTCCGACTTAATCTCTTCTGAAACTTCAAAATCTTTCAGACATGGCTGACACCATGTCCCCCAAAAATCAATAACAATTGATTGGCCCACATTGTCTTTTTGAATCTTCTTCAGAAGCGTATTGCCACTTCCATCAAATTTTATCGCAGTGAGATCAAGTAACTCGGTTTTAGCTTCTTGAGACTTGATTTCTTCATGGAGGGTTTTTAAATACTGGACATAACTCTCATTCCGAATTTGACTAGAAGTTTTTTCAAATGCCCAATCCATGATTTCATAATTTCTATCGAGTAGGATGGATCTATAAAAGTGTTGCGTTAACAATAGCTCCTTTGTATAATCATTTTCAGCGTTTGAAAGCTCATCCATATGATATTCAAAACCTGATTTCATCCTAAATGTCATAAGACTATTTCCAACCCTATCTTCGATGGCCCACCACACTTCTTTCTCTTCTTCATTGAGTTCCTTGGGATTGATTCCATTATCCTTAAAACCCAAAAGAAATTCTCTATCCTTATTAGACAGAAGTACTTCATTGTTTAACAAAAAGTCGATCTCAGCTTGCCTATATTTCTTGTTAGTTTCTTGACTGTAATTAACAACACGATGAGAAATACCATTAATTAATCCGAAGTAAGAAGAAGAAAGATGATACAATTTCGAATCCTGGTTAATAGAATCCATGAACTGTTGTTCGTATTGTTCTTTTAGGTCACCAATTAATCTTTTTTCGCTTCCGAGGCCATAATTCAAACTTTGCCAGCTGAATTTCATAAGATTGGAAAAGTACTCAACCTCTGAATTACTGATAAACCATTGTTGAAATAACTCAGTACAATTATTTTGATTGCAGTATTCGTCCAGAAACCGATGGTCTGATTGTCTATAATCTCTTCGAAATTGAAGATATTCATCAGGTTCATAGCCCAGTGCTCGATTTCTCGTTATGTAATCCGGGACAAATGACTGGTATAACTCATTCATATAAAAAATATCATAATTGGCCGATGAGTTATTTCCTGCGAAATGAATATTTTCACTTGAGCCACTTCGTGGCACATTGATGGTCAAAGTATCTCCAGGAGACACTAACAACTTTCTCCAATGATCAAAATATTCATATCCAAGAATGATGTCTTGGGTTCCGTTAATTTCTATTTCTAGCCTGAATACCCCATTGGAATCTACTTCAGTTAAGTACTCTAATTGATCTCCAAGAACAAAGTCATTGACGTAAACTTTAAAAGGTAGCCCTTGACTCAAGGAATCTATTTCGTCAATAAATCCCTGAATTACTGCCGTTCCTCGTTGTATTATCTGTTCGTTATCTCTAGGCACTAGAAGGTCATCCTTAAAATACCTCGTCAGCCATCTGCCATCAATAAAAACCGAATCATTTGAAAGAGTAGCATAAATAGTTTGTGTGGAAGTGGTGATCTTAAAATCATTCTCTGAGCGTTCAATTTTTTCAATTACTTCGATCTTGTTTACCCAAAAAACGATGTTGCTTTCAATTTTTAAAACCCACTCCATCGTGGCTTTATCAAACCATAGACTTTCTAATTCCTCGGCAGTCTCAACAACCTCATATGTTTGACAAGAAACCAAAATAATAGTAAATAGGAGGCTAGCTATTCTGTTCACTTTTGTTTTCTCTTTGAATTTATTGTGTATTTCGGTCAGCTTTCATCCGTAAGCAAGGCTTTTCAAATTTCCATAAAATTATCAGATGTCAAAGGGCGTTGCAAATAGCTCAGTTCACTTATGGGTGGAAGTGCTTGTTATTTGTTTCAAATGCTATTTAAGATCGATGCTGTCTTGATATTGATTGATCATTGTGTTAATTATCCAAGTGTTGATAATAACTTTTTAATTTGGATATATAAATTTGATAAATTTTTTTAATGCAACTAATTTCGAGAACTATTAAAAATGAAGGAAGTACTACCGGAGGCCTTTACAAAACAAACTATCCAACACTATACATTTAAACATGGTAGGTATTCTAGGGAAATTTATCTTCTCCTTTTGATAACAATTATTGGACTCTTTGCACTGCTCCCGATCATAAAAGTTCCAATTTCTCAAAGCGCTCAAGGACATATTACTTCATCGGAAGATAGTCACCTGATTATGTCTCCCGTTTCTGCTCGCATTGAGATGACAAGAGTTGTTGAGAATGCACAATTTGTTAAAGGTGATACAATCATGACTTTTCGTAATGAGAATATCATGAAGAATCTAGAATACTTGAATTCACAGATTAATCTGCTCCATCTGAAAACTGAGGATTTACTATTCCTATTATCCGGGAAGAAAAATAAAAACCTACTAAATACTGAAGAATATCGACAGGTTTTGATAGAGTATCAGGCACGGATATCTCATCTTGAATTGATGATCTCAGGATCACAAAAAGTGATGGATCGTCAATTAGAGCTTTATAAAGCACAAGTAATTTCAAAAGTGGAGTATGAGAGAGATGAGCTTAAGCACGAAACAAATGTCAAAGAATTAGACCTTTATCAAAGTAAAGTAAAAGCTATTTGGCAGAGTAAGGTTTCTGAATTGAACGACCAACTCACCAGATTAAATACAGATCGTTCGAATTATGAATTGCAAATTCATGAATTGTATGTCATTGCACCGGTTGATGGTACGATTAAGAATGCCTTAGGCTTAAGTGAAGAGCAATTCATCGAAAGAGGAGTTAAGTTGGCTGAAATGTCACCTGATTTTGATCTTATTGCCCTTTGTTCCGTGCCTGCCAGTGAAATTGGCCTGTTGGAACTTAATCAGAAAGCATCCATCAAAGTAGATGCCTATAACTACAACGATTGGGGAGTAATTAGTGGAGAAGTGAAGGATATTTCAAAGGATTCTTATTTAAGTGAACAGGGCTTCAGGTATTATCTGGTCAAGTGCATTTTAGATCAGAAGTCACTGAATTTAGAAAATGGTGTAATCGGCAACTTGGAAAGAGGTATGACCGTAAACGTAAGTTTTCTTGTCACGAAAAGAAGTCTGTTTCAATTGCTATTTGATAACATAGATGATTGGTTAAATCCATATAATAGTTGATAATCAGAATGACTAAGAAAACACTTGTAAAGCAACGGGATATTACAGATTGCGGAGCGGCTTGTCTCAGTTCTATTGCTGCATTTTATAGTCTTCATTTATCCGTTGCGAAGATCAGACAAATTGCTGGAACTGATAAGAAAGGAACAACCCTTTTTGGGATGATAAAGGCGGCGGAACAATTGGGTTTTGATGCTAAGGCTGTTCGAGGTTCAATAGAATCTTTACCTGATGTTCCCTTCCCTGCCATTGCTCATGTTATCATCAATAATGGGATGAATCATTATGTTGTATTATATGGTGTAGGAAAGAAATCTGTCTCTATCATGGATCCAGGGACAGGACGAATGGAAAAAATTCCACTAGCAAAATTTAGTGAGATGTGGACTGGAGTACTCGCCTTTCTCCAACCAAATGGGAATTTTGAAATCCGGGATGAAACTGTTTCTACACTCTCACGATTCTGGTTTCTACTTAGGCCGCATAAATATTATCTGTTCCAAGCCCTGATTGGAGCTTTATTATTTACGATTCTTGGGCTATCGACTTCCATCTATATCCAGAAAATCATGGATTTTGTTATCCCAAATCAAAACATAGGACTTCTAAATTTGTTAGGGACGTCAATGGTCTTGATATTAGTTTTTCAGGTCATTGTAAATGTCTTTAAATCGATCTATGTTCTAAAAATTGGTCAGCAATTGGATGCACAACTTATTCTAGGATATCATAGGCATGTATTGAAACTTCCTCAATCATTTTTCGATGGTATGAAAACTGGAGAAATTCTTAGTCGAATAAGTGATGCAGTGAAGATTCGAATTTTCATCAATGAAATTGGTATTGATATAATAATCAATTTATTGGTCGTTCTTTTTTCTTTTTATTTGATGTTCAACTACTACTGGAAGTTAGCTGTACTTATTCTGTTGATCATTCCTCTGTACTCAGTACTCTTCCTAATAATGAACCGACTTAACCGGAAAATAGAAAGGAAAGTAATTGAACAAGGAGCTGAACTTGAATCCCAATTAATCGAAACAATAAATAACATCTCCACGATTAAGTCTTTGGGCCTTCATGAAACTGCTCAATTGAAAACAGAAGTGCGGTTTGTTAACCTACTTGGTTCAATATATAGATCTACTATTAATGGGATTTTCAGTAGTAATTCGTCTATGATAATCGCGAATCTATTTACTATTATTCTCCTTTGGGTAGGTGCTGGCTATGTGGTTGACGGTTTACTTAGTCCAGGAGAGTTAATGTCTTTCTATGCCCTAACTGGTTATTTCACTGGACCCATAGGAAGCTTAATAGGATCCAATAAAGTTTATCAAAATGCAAAAATCGCAGCAGATAGATTATTCGAAATTGTTGACTTAAATCTAGATGCTCAAAACGAGTTAGTTGAATTAAGTAATTCGGATAACCTGGACATAATATTTGAAAATGTGAAGTTCCGTTATGGTTCAAGAGCGACTATTTTCGATGACTTAAATCTTCGTATTGAGCAGGGAAAAATATCTGCAATAATAGGGTCAAGTGGTGGTGGAAAATCTACCATTGCCTCTTTGATCAAAAAACAGTACGAAATTGAATTTGGAAAAATATCGATCGGTAATTATGACCTTTCAACCATCACGGCGCAATCTATTAATCAAATACTAGGATATGTTCCTCAGAACATAGAACTCTTTGGGGGTTCTATTCTAGAGAATATTGCCCCAGGAGACTTCGATCCTGACGTGAAAAGAATTTATTCATTAATAGATGAGTTTGGAGCAAAGTTTATCCTTGAATATCCGAATGGTCTGATGACGATGGTTGGAGAGAATGGGGTCAATTTATCAGGGGGCCAACAACAGCTTGTTGCTTTATTAAGAGCGATTTATCGTGATCCTAGTATTTTAATTCTTGATGAAGCGACAAGTGCTTTAGATAAACAAACTGAATATCGAATTCAAAATTGCCTAAAGAAAAGAAATAAATCAGGGTTAACAGTTCTTTCTATTTCGCATAAATATGAAATTGCCAAGGAAGCCGACCATGTGTTTTTTCTTCAAAGTGGGAAGGTATTTGGAAATGGGACACATGATTATTTACTAAATACTCTTGAGGAGTATAAAGATCATTGGCAGTGACTTTTTGATAATAATGCTCAAGTCCAAATATTGAATTATATTCGTTTTGTAAAAAAAAATTACAATATGATGAAAATTGAAAAATTTGAAAACCTTACGGTTTCTGAACAATTGGAGATCGAAGGCGGTAACTCCTCAACCATACTTTCTGGAGCCAAATTATTTGACTCTGCTATGGCATCAGGTGTAGTAGAAGGAATTCAAGAGGGCTATATACTCGTGGTAGATGCTTTTGCCAGATGGATGGATGATTTAATTGATTGATTAACTTTAGAAATTTATTTTCGATGAAAACTGAAAAATTTTTGACAATTTCCCCGGAAGAATTATTTGAAATTGAAGGTGGGGGCGCGGAAGAAAGAAAAGAAGCGGGAAAAGCTGTTGGTAAAGTTATTGGAGCTGTATTAGGCACAGTAGCTATAGGTGTTTCTTCTCCAGGATTACTTTTAATGTTATGGCACGATGCGGTAACCTCTTAAAATAATTAAACAATTTTAAAGACAATAAGGTTTAGATTTTTTCTAAACCTTATTTGAATTGATAAGTCATGTTAAAAAGAATAATTTCGTATTTAGCATTTGCAGTAATTGTTTTCCTCTTCATATATCGCTATTTCTTAACAACAAAAGGTGATTTAGTAGATACACATTTTATTGCAGTTTTAATAATTTCAGTATTATACTACACCTCAGCAGTTTTTCTTGGATGGGATAAATCAAAGCCCATGTATAGGAAATTGATTAAATATGACGATGAAACTGGCCGTTATAATATTATAATAGCATTGATTTTATTGCCTTTCAGATTTATACTTGGAACATATTTTGGCCTTTTTTATTTTCCGATCTGGATATTTAAGCAGATACTGTAAGTATTGATTCAGCTATTTACTATGCCAAATAAGAGCCGTTCAAACAAACTTAAAATTATTGATTTCAGATAAAGACTGCTCGGTATAAATCTACATTTTGCTCAGAAAAATTGTATAATCGCCACATCATTTTCGTGGAATTCTTTCCAATTCTCTTACGTAAACGCTCATTTTGAATAAGGGTATCCATGGCTTTTGTCCATTGATCCGGATCCTTCACCAATAATCCGGTCTCCTTGTGCTCGATAACTTTTGAATAGGGAACTACACTAGAAGCAATCACGGGTATCCTAAATACGGAAAGCTCGTAATACTTAATTGCAGACTTGCCTTTTGTATTGAATGAGATATCTCTTAGGGGTAACAATGCTATGTCTAGTGACAAATCATGAAGGCGATTGATGTAGTCAGTAAAACTCACGGACTTTACATATTTGAATTTGAGACCTTCTTGTTTGTTCTCTCCCTTCCATTGACCATTCCAACCAAAGAAGATGAACTCGACCTTTTCACCGTACTTTTCCTGGATGGCCCTAAGAGGTTTCAGAATGCTTAATATGTCTTCTGCTGCCGCTAAACCTCCAATTAGCCCAACTCTTACAGCATCCGTGGCGGGTCGCTGAGAGGCATTATTGTCAGTCCGTTTCTGTCCTTGATTTCCTTTCCTGAGGAGTTCAATCTCTTCATAAGTGAACGTCGAGATCAGATTAGGAAGATACTCCAAAAAGACTGTGGAATTCGGGAAGTGCTTTTCAAGCAATGAGTCATAGTAGTCCAGCAATTCTTCTGAGACTCCAGTCATGAGATCCATTCTGGAAATGTTCTTTAGTAACTGCTTTTTCATATCCGTACTGATCTTGTCATGATCAGGATGGCTTTTGGGTATTTGATGGAAGTTTTGATCAAGGTCCATCACAAACTGGAGGTCATCATTGATTTCTAACAATGCGCCAATGATGTATTCCACATCAGTGAATATGGCTGATAACACGATATAATGCGCCCATTGGATGAGTCTTTCGTCCACCGGACTGTCATAATCATCGAACTGCTTGTTGAAATCCCACGAATGAATACCAGAAATCAGCGCACAATGTGTTTGAGTCTTATTCAGTTCCAAAGCGGGTGCAATAGACCGATAATAACCTGTTCCGTTGAGGCAGGGCCAGATGTATAGTACGTGGACCTTCCCGTCATTGAGATCATAGAGGGGATACTTATCTTCAAACTTTTCAGCCTTCAGTTGTGCTTTTAGTGCCTTGATTTGCTTCATGCTCTAGTGTTCTTTCCTTTGATTATGGTCAATACTCACTTCAGTTCCCTCTAGGAACTTCGCAATTATGTTACCTGAATCCAGGTCATAGATTTCACTGTTCCTGGTCATCGGACCATATTTTTTAACCAGGTTCCTTAGTCGATCCAGGCCAACCTCACGATCACGATAGTGACTTTTTTTGCTCTTCCAGTCTATCGAGTAAAAGGTTCGAATGTTCCCATCCTTGAACCGGACAATCAATTTGCTAAAGGAGTGCTTATTAAGCTTCCATCCATAAGTAGGTCTTTCCATTTCCTTCAAGATTGTTAGGATTTGAATTGATTGATCAACTGCTTTAAAGGGATATCTTCAACGAATTGCTGATCACAAAAACTCTTCACAAGTATTTGCTTATCCAGGGTGGAAATAAGTATCTGTAGCTTGGACACATCTAAGGTTTTTTCATGAGCATAAGCATCCATGAATGAAAT
Organism: Cytophagales bacterium; assembly: GCA_033344775.1. NCBI lineage: Bacteria > Pseudomonadati > Bacteroidota > Cytophagia > Cytophagales > Cytophagales bacterium. Next base: position 444,257 of record JAWPMT010000002.1, read on the forward strand.
CACTCGGTCAGCTACTGTGGCAGGATTTACGACAGAGCTTGATCCGACAAAAAAGAGTACCAGGTCTTTGATGGTCAACTCCTCGATTTGTTGCGCACCCGTATGAAGAAATACACGTAATGATTGACCTGGTTTGACAATCCGCACAAATAAGGTCTGCGGGTTTACTCCAGCTTTACTGGCCGTTTCTACTATGAACCGTTGAACATTCTGATTGACCAACTTTTCATATCCAAAAATGTCCACGTTGATCGAATCTATGATGGCCGTCAACTTTTGTTTGATAGGCGTTGATTGCTTGCTTCTAATTGTTTTATTCATTGATTTTTGACTTTTATTGAATTGAAATAGTGGTGGATTGATTTGGATGCAATTGGAGGTTGGAGTGATTGGAAAGAATGGTGGCATGGAATTGCTTCAGTAAGATTGGATCTTGGAGTTTTCCAATTCGCTGTTCACAGTCCCGATACATCTCCAGTGATGGCCTTCTCTTGGCTGTATCTTTCTTTTCATTGTTGAGATAGCGCCGAACCTGAGCGTTCAGAATCAGTTTGAGCTGCACCTCTTGTTTACGTTTTTCCTGTATTTCCCACCACTTTTTAGTACCTGTAAAGCCATGACGGTTAGTAGGGTCGAAATATCTGTCAGGAAGCTGCACAAATCGATTCTCAGGGTCTTTTTGAATGAACTTTTGGACCAGGATGATTCGCTCCGTATAAATTTCATGGACTCTTGTCAGGCGGTCGTCACTTACTGGTTCATACCATTGTCGAAGTAACCTCTTTGCAGCCAGTTCCTGTCTTTCAGTGAGGTATACATCCTTGTAAAGCACGTTTTTCGCCAGATTCCAAAGCCTGTCCGCGTAAAAGGAAGTGGCGGCCCGAGCCGGATTTTCAGGGGATTTATCCCCGTTTTCTTCTCCAACTCGATGCCGCCCTTTTTCCCCTGCATCTTTGTGGGCTTTTTCGGATAACTCACACTTATCCACAGCCGCCGCCCGGCCCGCCACCTTTTCGCTTTTAATTGCCACTTTTTCCCCTGTGTGTCCCGCAAGGGTGTTGCCAGTGTAGCCTGAAAAGGCTTGAGGACTTGTGAGCGCATGCTCACGCCTTTTTGAAGTGTTGCCAGTTGAGACGTTTCGGCTGTTGATGCCCTCACCCGGAGGTATTTTCATGGAGTTAATCACATCCATTATTATATTATTAGTGTTTCTAGTGTTACCAGAGTCTGTATGAGGACGTTTTGTCGATTGTTCCTTTTCAAAATACGCTTTCTGAGCTTCCAGAGCTTGTTTTCGTAACTGCTCATCCCGCTCCATTTTTAGCTCATTTTGGCTCTTTTTTCTGGTTACACACAGTATTTTAGGGTTTATCCACACCTCGTAACTGGCGTTACTGCCATGCCAAACTTTTTGGGTAATGACACCCGCTTCCATCAACTTGCTGATATGCCGCTGAATGGTTCGGCTACTGGAATGGGATAATGTGGCCAGTTGGACATTATTGGTCTTTAAAGACGGTAGATTATCCGGGTCAACCTCTCCAACTCCATTGGCCTTGATAAGAGATACCCCATAAAGCCGTATCAGTTCTTTAGCTGTTGCCGTTACACTTTGTCTTATCTGCCCAGATAGCTCTTCTCTTTGGCTATTGTACAAATTAATGTATGCATCAAGTGCCTTGAATGCAATGCTGTAATGAAGGACGATCATTTTATTTGTCGATCCTTTAAATAAATTGAACATCCACTCTCCAGGTTCATCCTGGGATGGGCTACGTTAAGAAAGAGCCACTGTGTATAGCACTACAGTTCACTTTCGGCAATCAGCGGCCTTAACTGGAGTTAAGCCCTGATCAAACTTTAAATTCCTTTAATCCTGCCTTATCCGAGTATTTGTGAAAATGCCCGAAACAAGCCAAAGGGCTTAAGGTCCAGGTTAGTCGCTTCTCGTAGCAAGTAGGCCCGATGAACCCAAATCATTCCTGGTTCTTCATAAATCGGAGCATCAATTAACTGAGCCACATAGATCTTCAAATTACTGTTTGGTTTATACAATGTTGTTGGATTGCTTACTAACCACGATACACTTTTAAGGGTGGGATTGATGTACCATTCCCCTTGAGCATTTACGTTTCTCGATGATTCTCCAGGAAAGGTGGTTAACTCTCCTTTACGCTCTCTGTAGGGCATGGTCCATATCTCTGACGAACCATCGATAGGTGTGGCATCTGCCTGTAAAATCTTAAACCAGATCTTTGATTTATTTTCTTTTAGTTGAATCATTTTAAATACATTTTTTCCTTGACTAACAAGACGCTTGGTTTGAAATATCTAATGATATACTGCTGCTTATAAGTAATCAGCCCTAGCTTTTTTACTTTAGGTAGCAGCTTCCTGAATTCAACGCTGCTGGAAATCTGAAGCAATTCCATTACCTCGCTCTGATCTATCCAGGTCTCTGACTTTTGTCTGTCCGAAGCCCTGTAGATTAATTCAGGATTTACATTCGAAATACATTTCTGAAATTCAGCAACGAATAATTCCGACGACCTAATACCATTCTCGACCTCATGCATCATTTTGAAAATTTAGAAGGCGATTTACTATTGCAGACCTGTTACTGCCTGATTTCGTCAACTGTTGAAGTTCATCGAACATTTCATTGCGCACTTTCTGTTTCGCTTTGATCAATCTGATACTTGTACTATAAATCAAATCCTCATTTGAAGGTCTTACAGAATCATCATGATTGAAGAACTTATTAATCGTGGGCCTTGTCAGCCCCGTTACTTCCTGGAGTAACCGAGGATAACTATCAAAGTGGGCCGTCAATTGTTCTTTAAGATGTAGAACTTCCTCTTTGTTGTACATAAAGCCTATTTAATTGTAGTTGTTGAATTGTATGATGTACATATTCACATCAAACTTAAAACAAATACGAATTAAAAAGCTAATTATTATGAAAATAAAATCACTATTATGAATTAAGACTATGCTTAATCCAAATTAAAGTGTAAATTCGCTGGACAAGAAATTGTAAATAAAAAGTAAAGTAAAAAAGCATCGTTTTGGGCGGATAATGCGTTAAAACGATAAGTTTCGAGTTCAAACGAAATCGAAGCAACTAAATAAACAACACTGAAATCCCTAAGCGCTAAATTAAATGGACAACAAACTAGAAGGCATTAACCTAAGATTCATTCAGGCTGTTGATCACGTGATTGATGTACATAAGGTGGCAGGTATGGAGCCTAAATCAGCCAGGTCATTGAGTGTATTCATCGGAAAGGATCCCAATACTATTTCCAGGATAAGACAAGGTTCCAAGGACGTTTCGGCTGAGCAGGTCAAACGATTTGCTGCACTTTGCGGGATAGATCTCAATTTCTTCTACAATGAAAATATTCAGCTGATCTATCAGGCAGATATGTTCAATGAGGAAAACCTCAAACGGTCAATTGAGGGTCAGACCATCAATATGGATTTCTCCAACTCCGGAAACGAGAACACGAACCTTCAATTAGGGGCTGGTGATTTCTCTGGAAACATTTACAATCATGGAGCCTCTAGCGCTGAACACAGCCATAGAGATACTCACTATCACTTCTATCAGGCAGAACAACTTGTAAAGACCATACCAGCTCAATTTCAACAGAGCCTTACCAATCAACTACAGGAAATTAAATTAAGCTATATGAAGCTTGAAAAAGAACTCTTAGACAGGACAGAAGAGCTAAAAAAAATAACCAAAGAGTATTTGGCGGAAATTAAACTATCTCAGACGAATGTAACCAATTTAATGGAACAATTAAAGAAAGAACGGGAAGCAAAAGACGATCTTTATCTGAGATACATCAAATCACTGGAGAATAAGTAAATAACGCAATCAATAGCGTTATATAGAAACATAATTTATTTATACCCCGTATAAATTCATGCGGGTCAAAAAAAGATGAACAGCTTCGAAGAAAAGCTTAAGCAGTCCATTGTTGAGCTGACCTGTTTTGATAATCAGGGAGCAGAAGAAGTATTTGGTTTTTTTAAGAGCAAGGAGACAGAAGAAATTCGGTTTCAATTCAATACAAAAAGATTTCGGTTGCAAGAGTTCTCACATATCGAGAGGTTAATTCAAGAGGGTAAAAATGATGTTTTATTATACCCAGGTATAATTAATGAATTTATCCCCCCTATAAATAATGAACAGGAAGAAGAAGTAGCCATGCTTAGCATGGTTGAGGTAATCTGGTTGACTTGTGTGAGTTACATGGTTGATTTTGGATTGCCATTAGATCAAATAAAAGAGATTAAGCAGAAGGTGATTTTGAATGAGGAAGAAGTAGTCGATAAATACCCCTTAATTCAGTATTTCCTGTTTGGGGCGATAGCTGGCCACTTGCCTGTATTCTTCATGATTTATACGGATGGAAGGTTCAAATTGGTTTCAGATGAAGACTATTTGGAGCAATGTCAAGCTGATGGATCAAGTAATCACCTCATCATCAGTATCAATCAGGCTCTAAAGGACACTTTCCCAAAATTATTTAAGGTCGATCCTATCTATGTCACTGCTCACAAAAAAAGCCTCAAACATGGCGAGTGGGAGCTAATAAAAGAACTCCGCTCAGGAAACTACCAGTCCATAAAAGTTAGAATGAAGGGCAATGAGATTGATCTATTGGAAGGGGTTGAAAGAATGGAGGTAAATAAGAAGTTGGTGGACATTTTAAAATCAGATGATTTTCAGAACATTGACCTTCGACAGGAAAATGGAAAGGTTGTTTCTATCCAAAGGACTCTAAAAAAGAAATTATAGCTATGATAAATAATCAGGCGTATTACGGTCATTGTATTCTTGATGTAATCCACATGAGAGTGCTATTGACAGAGTGGAAATGTCTAATTCAAAAAAGAGTAAAAAGACAAGAAGATTAACCATTGAAAAAGTAAGAGAAAAGACTAGATATAGAGATATATCGGATGAAGAAGCAGAAGTCATAATTGGTCAATTGGATCGATTAGCTGAAATCATTGTAAAACATATCATTTATGAAGCACCTGAAAGAGTTTGATAAATTCATACATAAGAAGTCGGATGAGATTGACTTAAATAAGAATGTATGGCTTTATACAAGAGTATCTTCCAAAGATCAATATGTGAACCAGAGTCTTGAAAATCAGAAAAAGTATGGCATTGAATATTGCGTAAAGAATGAATATATCTTATCAAAGACTTTTGGGGAGACTTATGAGAGTGCACGAGGAGACTTCACCAGGCGAGAGTTCAAAAGTCTAATAGAGAGCGTCAAAAGGTCAAGGAGGCGGCCATTTGCCATACTCCTGTATAAGATGAGTAGATTTTCCAGAACAGGTGGGCATGCTATCTCATTAGCAACAGAGCTTATTGAAGTATTAGGGGTCCACCTTATTGAAGTTTCTAGTGGAAAGAGTACTTTGACCGAACGGGGAAAGCTTGAAATATATGAACGGCTTCTAAAAGCTCGTGAGGAGAATATTGAGAGGTTAGAAATGACCGTACCAGGAATGACTAGCTTCGTTGAAAATGGTAATTGGCTTGGACGAGTACCACGTGGATATGATCACTTTGGCCCAAGAGTGAAGGATACTACTAAAATTAGTGGTGAGCAGAAAATTGTCATAAATGGAGAAGGGAAAATACTAAAGGAAGCTTGGAAGAAGAAGGCGCTTGGATCGAAAGATTCCGAAATACTCATATTTCTTAGAGAGAAGGGAGTCAATTTCACCAAACAAGCTCTAAGTAGAATGTGGCGAAAACCATTTTATTGCGGAATCATTGTCCATAACATGCTTGGTGAGAAAGTTGTGAAAGGGAATCATCAGACTTTAGTCTCGCAAAAAGATTTTCTTAAAATTAACCGAGATTTAGAGCGGAATAAAAAGGGGTATGACAGTTCCAATGATGAAGAAAATCTTCCACTTAACAATTTCGTTCGAAGCCTCGATTGTGGAACTTCCTACTCAGGCTATTGTGTGAGGAAAAAAGGGTTATACTATTACAAGAATAATAGAACGGGTAGCAGAGAGAATATTAGAGCAGAAAAGCTTCATGAAAGCTTTGTTGACCTTCTAATGGAAATTGAGCTAGACAAGGCCATTGATGCCGATCTTCTTGCCCTTGCCATCAGAGATAAAATTCAAGACATCTATAAGGTAGATGTGGAATCACAGGAGTTGGTTAAAAAGAGAGTTCTTGAAATAGATTCCAGGCTAACCAGCTTAAAGAGAAAATACATGGTTCTTGATCTAATTAGCAAAGAGGACTATGATTTGTTTAAGGCTGAATTGGACCAAGAAAAGGCTCAATTATTGAAGGATTCTGAAAATTCAATTTCAGAGTTCTCGAACCTACAAGAAATCATTAGTAAGGGTGTAAGAATATCCCAAAATATGTCGATTCTGTGGCTTAAAAGCGGTTTTCAACTTAAAAAGGCATTGCAAAACGTGATCTTCCCTGAAGGAATACTGTTCGACTTTAAAAACAAGGTTTCTCGAACCCAAAGAGTCAATGAAATTTTTCAATTAAACTATTCAATATCAATGAGTTACTGTAAAAAACCAAAAAGGACAAGCCTCAAATTTGAAACTTGTCCTGTGATAGTAGCGGGAGGAGGACTCGAATCGCACCGGCGACCCGGCTCCGACCTTCGGGCTCATAACCTGACGAGCTTTGATAATCTGAATTTTTGGGATGGTTGCGAATACAGACTTAAACAACAAAAAAAGGCCAACTTTTCAAGTTAGCCTTTGTCTTAGTAGCGGGAGGAGGACTCGAATCGCACCGGCGACCCGGCTCCGACCTTCGGGCTCATAACCTGACGAGCTTTGATAATCTGAATTTTTGGGATGGTTGCGAATACAGACTTAAACAACAAAAAAAGGCCAACTTTTCAAGTTAGCCTTTGTCTTAGTAGCGGGAAAGCCTGAATTCTCGAACTTTTTCACAAATGATTTGAGCCTCTTTTCTGGGTTTCTTGATCTGTATTCAAATTTTTCCAATTCCTTATTGAAGGACGTTGGACCTTCAATTTTATCAACTCAAAATGCATGAGGGTGATGGAAAGCAATAATCGAACATTCAAGGAGATCATATCGGATATTTTCACAAATCACATATGGACGTACAGAACATTTTTATTGATCATAATAATTGGTGCCATGGTCAACAACTTGGAGCATAGTGCTGACCTTTATATGAAGATCAGTTCAAAGGTGGATGAACTGCAGGCTTACTCCGTAGTAATCATTTTTGACCTTATTGTAATCGCGCTGATAGGAGTTGGTGACTCCAAAGCACTAATATTTGCCATTAGTGTGTTTTTCATCAATGAGTTATCCTGGGATGGCGTTACCGTTTTTTATCAGGTCTATAAAAAAGCCTGGGATGTGAATTATACCATTGATAAGTCAACACAAGAATATTTGAAACTAATCGAGAAAGGATTAACGATGTTCATTTATGGTAGCACATTCGCCTTCACTGTTCACCATTTCAGCTATATGTACAAAACTCAATTAATCAAGAGAAGTAAGTTTAACGGGCTAGTCAGCAAACTTCGTAAAACACTAGCTGACCTTTCAAGAAGGCTTGCCGAATCTGATAGTTTACTAGCTGAGAAGGAAAAAGTTTTAGCTGAAAACTTAAAGAGCGTTGCTGATATGGAGTCGAAGTTGTCAGCTGCCAATGAAGAGCTAACAGCAAACCAACAGCAAGCGAAAAAAAATCAAGACGAAGTAGAGGAGTTAAGAAATTTTAAGTCCAAAATTGATGAAGAACTCACATGCATTTGTGGTGTAAAATTCGAAACCATGGGTGCCGTACATGGACACAAAACAAAATGTAAAGTGCATAAAGCTTCTAAGAATAGTAATGAGGCTGTTGAAAGTCAGAGATTAAAACAAATCGAGAATCAGTAATCCAATTCTTTATACTTCGAGAGCACTGATGTATGGTTCTTTTTTTTAATAATGTTTGACCGAGTATCAGATATTCTCAGACAATTAATCAAGCTTAAAATTCACTTTCTATGACCTTAGTGGAATTTTGAAGCACTAAACCTTTATTTATACTGGGAATCTTTTGACAAAGAAATTCACTCAAAGAGCCGCTTAATAGGCCTTTTCGAAGGCTTGATTTAAGAGAATATTATTTTTATAAGTACTGTTTTCATATATATGCGATATTATGTATATTGTTTGTGACCGCATTTTAAGATAGATATGAGAAAAATACTCTCCTCTTTACTGACTTTCACGTTCTTTTTTTTAAATGCCCAAGACACCCTATATCAAAAGCATAAAGTATCTGTTCCAGGTAGTGGGAGCCAATTCGCCCGACACTTTTACACAGGTGATTTTAATGGAGATGGTCTTACTGATCTTATAATTGGAGAACGCCTACAGGGTCCAAATAATAACGGATATGTACATTTTTATCATGGAACCACAACTGGATTTATATGGGAAGATGACATCCGTTTTAGCGAAGAAGAATCGTCCTACGGACAGTCGGTTGCTGCAGGAGATATAAATAATTATGGATACGATGATATCATAGTCGGTGCCCCTCGTAGCGACAATGGTTCACCGGATAATAACAAAGATTATGGCGCACTTTTTATCTATCTAGGATCCAGTTCTGGAATTGATGATTTCAAACCTCATTTTAGAAAAAATGGGCATCAAGATGTACAGTTTTTAGGTGTGTCATCAATTTTTGTAGAAAATTTAAATGGAGACGGTTACGGAGATTTTGTTACAACTGCTCCCAGAGAAGATATAATTTTCAACGAAACGGGCGCTATTGATATTTGGTTTGGATCTGCGACTGGATACAGTGGAACTAACACAAAAATAGCAGGATCAATTGGCGGAGATTGGCAAGGGCTATGGCTTGCTAACGCTGGTGATATAAATAGTGATGGATTTGACGATATAATTTCTGGTGGCATAAAAAGCGTCAAAGTCTTCTTAGGGGGCTCAGGCTTAATCGGCACAAGTACATTTCATGAAATCTCAAATATTCATAGTAGTGGAAACGCTCAAGTTATGGGTTCAGGTGATGTGAACGGAGACGGTTTTGACGATATATCTTATCAAGATCCTAGCAATCGTTTACATGTTCTATATGGAGATTCCAGTAGTCTAAATTCTTCACCGAATTGGAGCCTTCAAGATGTACCAAATTCAGAATATCCGTGGAATGGAATTTCCTCACTGCTAGGTAAAATTGGAGATTGGAATCGTGATGGATTTGATGATTTATTGGTTGGTAACTTAGATAAGTACGCTTATGTTATCAATGGCGGCCCAAATGGGCTTGAAAATGAGATAAGTCTAGTACTGTCTAACACGAATAATCATAATTTTAGTCAGGTCTCTCATCAAATTGGTGATAATGATGATAACGGAGAATTCGAGATCGCCATTGCTGCTACAAACCATAACTCTCTGTACACTTTTGAATTCCCAGAACAGAGGATCATTTTATCAGATTGGCAGAATGAAGGAAATCAAGGCGGTGGAGAAATGGGATTTTACATTTCTGGAGCGGGTGATGTAAATGGAGATAATATCGACGACTTTCTAATAGGTTCACATTTATATGATGAGTCATATACCAATAATGGTAGAGTAAGCTTTTTTTTAGGATCAGATTCAGGCCCATTACCACTTCCTACATGGGTAAATGAGTTTGATCAGACTGATTCACCTGATAAAGATTCTTTTTAGTATTTTATTATGATTATCTTTGATAACAGTTAAATTCGATATTAGCGAGATATAACTCACCTTTTTATTTTAAAAAACATAGAAGAACTGAAGTTTTGTGATTTAAAATATGTCACAATATATGATTGAATGTGAAGTGCTAAACCATTAACGAGTTTAATTTCTTAAGATCAATTTCATTATGATATGTCTTGTTTTCTATCTATAGAAATTTAGAAAATTAATATACTTGTATTTTAAGATAAAGCAACTCCTTTCAATTATTTTTTCCTCCGAGGTCAATCGAATTTGATCCCCCAGGCGATGTCCACCGAAAGAACTAAATGAAGTAAGAAAATTATGATTTACGACAAAGAAAAGGGAGCGACTAGGTTTTCGATCATTATTCTATTTTTTATTTTAAACTCATGTAATTCGATTCCAGAAAATGTCCAAGGTGTTATGAAAATTTCTGGTGATAACTCCAAAGAGATTCAAATCGTTTTGGATCATTATTCTGCACCGAAAGATAGCCTGAAGTTAAGGGCTGCATATTTTCTCATAGAAAATATAACGAGTAAGTATTCATTTGATCATAGTAAGATTGGAGATCATAAAGCATTGTTGAAATTCATTGACTCCGTGCATGTCGCTCAGGATCCAGTGGTAGATAATCCTGCGAAGTTTTGGGACACTTTATCTATTAGCCAACAGGGGCATACAATAGTTGATAGTTTTTGGGATACCTTAAAAACCAAGCATGGAAACTTCTCAACATACTCGTTACCAATCATTCCAGACATCAAGGTTATAACTTCGAAACTATTGATAGAGAACATTGATTCTTCTTTTGAAGTTTGGAGACGTCCATGGGCGAAGCATCTTAGTTTCGATCAATTTTGTCAATATATTTTACCTTACAGGAATTTAACCGAGCCACTACAAAATTGGAGGAATCAGGTATATGAAAATTTCAACCAAGTATTAGATTCTCTAAGTACAAGTAATACAAGTGCTTTACAAGCAGCTCAGGCAATTTACAATTATGCAGCTGTGGTGAAAAATAATTATTGGACTTTTAGAGAATACCCCGATTTGGGGTGGGATGATCTCGATAAAATTCGAATGGGTACTTGTAGAGATCAGAGTAATTATATTGCCTATGTCATGCGTTCGCAGGGGATACCGATAGGTACTGTTTTTCACGCACATGGAACAGAGTGGAATGTGCTGTTAAACAGCGATGGACGTTACTTGCAGTTCGGTGCTGTAAGGTATCCCCCTGCCGAAGATTATAATTATTATTTAGATTATTGGAAAAGCCCATCTACTACGACTTCAAAATTCTTTATGCACTCTTATAAAGAGGATCTTAGATTGTTAAATTCGATTCCCATCAGTAGCATTCCTCCAGCTTTTAGAGATCCAAATATTAAAGATGTAACAGGTGAGCTTCATGACAATCCGGCAGCGTTGGAAATTAGTCTGGATACCGAATTAAATCACAACGGTTACTTATTTCTATGTGACTTCTTTAGTGACCTTGGCTGGTCAGCTGTAGATTGGGCCTTGATTGAAGGTGATGATGCTTCCTTTAAATACTTGGGAACTGAAAAGGTTTATTTACCTGCATTATATGAAGATGATGAATATCGATTTGTTCATGCTCCTGTTTATATTGATGAAAATGGGAAAAATATTCTACTTGAGCCGAATAACGATTTCGAAAAAGTTCGTTTATATAGAAAATTTCCAAGAGGTGTAGCTGAATCTCGCTTCGCTAGAAAGATGGTTGGAGATTATTTTCAAGTTGCCAACAAAAGTGACTTTTCGGATGCCTTGAAAATTCATCAAATTACAAAATTACCAGATAGAGCGGAGTATCCATTAATCAAATTGGAGAAAAAATATCAATTCGTGCGCTACGTATCAGTCAATGGACCTATGAACGTAGCAGAACTCAATTTTCTCGATGATCAGGATCAAATTCTAGATGGTAAAGTCATCCATTCGTCTATGGATACCAAATTAGACTATGAGTTCGCATTCGATGGAGATATTCGTACAAATTATAATAATGAAGATTCAAGTTCGTGGGTTGGACTGAGGTTTGATCTTCCTGTGAGAATAGCAAAAGTTAAATACTTATTTCGAAATTCGTTCAATTTCGTTGAGCCTGGGCATGAATATGAACTTCTATATTGGAAAGAAGGTCACTGGATTTCATTGGGTAAAAAATATGCTGCTGAGGATTTTATTGATTTCGAAGCTCCTACAAATGCTCTTTTAAGACTTAAAAACCACACAGAAGGTAAGGATGAAATGGTGTTTTTTATGCGAAACGGTATTCAGATATGGGGTTAATGTCTTTAGGTGAGACTTGAGTTAAGTACTTAAACCAATATTTTGTAATTCTTATCCAACTATCAGGATATCCTAATACTGAATATAAAACCTCTTTCAACTAAGCACTTGAAAAAATCATTTCTCTTTACACTTACTATCTCTTCTTTAGTCTTATTGACTGGTTTGTGGTGGTTGTCCTTGATGATTCTTATAACATACCTATTTCTGCGTCTAGGTTATCCAAAAATTGTAACAATCCTTAAAGGACATTTTATCATTTTGAGCATATTGAAAATCATTGCAGTAGTACTACTTGCAATTTGGATTAGGGTGTTTATAATGGAGTTTTACGTGGTTCCCAGTCATTCTATGGCAGATACTATTCTCCCTGGAGACAAACTATTATTAAATAAATTGACTTACGGACCTAAATTGCCTCGTTCACCGTTCGAAATTCCCTGGGTCGATCTTTTATATTATTATTCGTCCAATAAGCGTAATGACAATAATCGACGTTATTGGTGGAATTATCATAGATTGTCTGGGTACAGTCAATATAGTCGTGGCGACATAATGATTTTTACTCACCCCTACGACAATACTGAATATATTAAAAGGTGTCTAGCAATCCCAGGAGATACGCTTCGGATTTTTGAAGGCCAAGTCTTTTTGAATGGTAGATTTATTGAAGACTTATCGACTGTGAAGAGGAACTATACAGTTCTATACGATAAATCGCAACTAGGGAAAGACATATTTCAAAGTTCACAAGGTGTTTTTTTTGGAAATAATGAGCGAGAAGGTAGGATAAATGCCATACTTACAAAATCTGATGCTGAAAAACTAGTTGAATTAGAGGGTATCGATTCTGTTCGATTAAATTTTATTCCGATAGATACTATTCCTCGAACATACCCATGGGGTGATGAAAATCCTGAGATAGTATGGTCAGAAGATTTCTTTGGACCATTGATTATCCCCAAAAAATCTTGGACTGTCTCTTTGAATATCTATAATTTCCAATTGTATCAACAAGTCATAAATCATCATGAGGGGTTGAAAGAAGAGTTGAGCTGGAAAAGTGGTGAGTGCTACTTGGGCGATGAAGTTGTCAAATATTATACTTTCAAGAAAGACTATTATTTCGTTATGGGTGATCACCGAAATGGGTCTTTTGATTCTAGATATTGGGGTCCCCTTCCTGAGGAGAATATTGAAGGCAAAGCTGTATTAATTTTATTTTCTAATGAGGATGGCGGTAAGTCAGCCTTTCGGTGGAATAGAATTCTCAAAACATTGAAGTAAATTGGATTTTTTGAGGTTATGAATTGCCCTCGATGACAACCTTTTGATGAATAGGAACAAGTTCCTCAATTCTTATTCTGACTTATATTTATTAATTAATTCCTCCATTTCAATTTTCATCTCATCAATGGCTAATGAAGGAATCTTTTCTCTCATTTTTAAAAGTAATTTCGCAGTTTCTACCGCTTTCTTTTGTTCACCCATTTCCTCATAGAGTTTAGCTAAAAGATATCTCGGATAGAACTTGTGAGGAACAAGGTAAAATGCATGCTCATAGGCAGCCCTTGCATTGTCGTATTCCTTCAATTCTTGATAACAGTTGCCTAAAGAATTATACAAATATGGATCTGAAGCATGCAAAGATGCTAGTTTCAATATTCGAATTCCTTCACGATAGTCATTAGCTAAGGTTAAAGATTGTCCATACTCAAACAAGAACTCACCATTTTCCTTCAAAACATCAAAGTGCTTATCAAAAAGTACTATACTACTCTCATAATTACCGTATAGCTTAAGCTCCGAAGCCCTTTTCCAACCTCTATAAGCATGATAATACGTGTGAGTCTGAAATAGCGCTGCTAAAAGAAAAATTAGTAAAATAATTGACCCTACTGATCTAATTCCCCGAGTGATTTCAAAAGAGATTATTGTAGTGTTATCTTGGCTTGATATTATTCCAATATAAACAAAATAATAAAATAAAATAGGAGTTACGGAGAAAGGGTATGAAAACAATGAGAATACCACGATAGAGACTAGTCCCGATAATGCCGCAATTGAAAGAATATCTCGTGGAGTGTAGGTTCGAAAATTTCTGAATGCAAACAAAGCTGATACTAATATCCCGGTAAATAAAAATAAGCCTAAAACCCCTTGTTCGACTCCAATTGCTAACCATTCGTTAAAAGCATATTCGCCTTTACCAGCCACCTGAGCTTTTTGCCAGTTATCCGCTTCGAAACGAAATAAATTGGCCTGTTCACTACCAAATGCCGCGTTGTACTGACCAAATCCAACTCCAATTAATGGATTGTTCGCAATTAACTTTAAACTAACTTCCCAAGTAAGAATACGACCCATTGCAGAATCCTTTTTCCACTGAAACAACCCAAAACTTATTGCACCGGTCAATATTATGACTATTATGGTACTAAGTATTCTTTTGGTTTTGGTGCGAAAATAAAAATTAAATATTGTTGGAACTCTGTAGATCAATGTATAACTCAAGAACGTACTTATTACTATCGCGAGCCAGGAGGCTCTGCTTTGAGTTGAAGGGATTATAATCAAAATGAGGAGTAGTGTTATTATTCCCAAGTAGCGTATTCCAACTTGAATGAATTGTTTACCGTTTAGTTTTTTGATAACAATTAAAGCAACTGGAAATATTGTAGCCAAAAATCCGGCAAAGGGACCTGGATTGAAAAAGGATCCAGTAACCGCAAATACTGGATGATAACTTTCTTTATATCCATATAATTCTCCCAATCCATTTATGCATTGATAAATACCAGAAAATAATATAACTATTATTATGGTATTTGTGTTGATCATACTTCCAGGCGAAAAAGATGATCTAATCAATCCATAAACAGCAGCCATAAGTACCCATTGCAAGAAATCTGGAGAGCTAATCTCAGGAATAGATTCAAAAGCTTGTCTTAGAACCAAAAAAGAAAAAAAAGCGGTTATAAGAATGTCCGTACGATTAAGTTTGAACAACTTTTTATGCGACAATCTCAGATTAAGCATTACATTGATGGCCAGTACGAGGATAGTGGCAAAAAGGAAATAGAACAGCTTCCCATTTCTAACTCCGTACTTCAGTTCAGGCATCAAAACAATTGAACTCATGAAAAGAGTACAAATAAGCCCTAACTTCAGTAAGTTGACCCATTGGTTTCTGTCAATTTTACTTATTGTCGAAATTATCCGATGGTACATGTCTCGAAAATTGTAGAACTCACTAGAATTTTTATCTCGTTGAAAGGAAAGGTTTTGAATCCGATTACATTTAACTCAATTCTGGATGATATCCAGGTATTTCTTTTTCATCTCTGCCGTGAATGGTGGACCAGTGAGAAGTACACGATTTTGATTGTCAAGTAAAAAGGTCAGTTCTTGAGGTTCATTACCTAATTCATTTACGATGCGAAATCTGTCTCGTGTATCTAGAAATACTGGGAATTCAAAACCAACTTCTATATTAGCTAACTTGAAATCCTCTTTTGTTGCACCTACGTAGCAAAAAAAGCTTACATTATCCAAAGTATCAAAACTTAAGATATGTGACCTCCAGGGCCAAATACTTTTCCAGCATGGATGGCAGTAGAGATCCCCATACGTCACTATCTTAAAGGAATTTTCAGTTTTAGGTAAAGTAAGATCAGCGTTTGGTAAATATGGTACTACTGCATGTTGCATCAAATCGATTGTTTTGATACGGATTTCAGTTCTCACTTTGTCCTTTCGTGACTCATATTGACAAGAACCTAACAATATAGAAATTGCAATGAGAAGAAGCGGTACTGGAAAACTTGATAGATCTCTTTTCATAATTTCTCATCAGATAAGAAACCGATATCAAATTCAAGAATTTGTGTGAAACCTTTTTCCAAATCTACATGCGTAGAATACAAGTGTCTCCCGGATTCATCTATCTCTAAAGGAAACTGAATTCGTTTATCCAGTTTCAGTCTAGCAACAGGTTCTCCTTCCCAATTCATCACTAAAATGTAATTGTAGAAGTCCCTTATTCCTTGACGCGACATTTCGCGAAATTCGTCTTTACAAAATGGGAAAAATAAGAAGTCATCATTTGCAGCCAAATTACCTGCCCCTACAATCGCTCCATTGCCTATTCTGATCACATAAGGTTTTCCGTCCTTATACGTTGCTTCTTTAATTATAGGTGTGTGCCAGTTCAGCATTAAACTTTGTTCGAATATTTTTGTCGTAGAGTTGTAATCAAATAGCGATAGGGTAGAGCGTGAGATTGAAGCTAGTTTAGATAGTTTACTGCTGAATTGAAGAGATTCACGACCCTCAAATATAAAACCTAAGTGACGGTTGTCATATTCTACTTGAGATTGAACATAAGGGTATTCACCAAACGAATTTTCAAAATTTCCGCTTTCGTTGAAGTAATGATACCGGCCTTGACTAAAGCTGCCAGTAGCTATTATTTTCTCTCGATCCAAAGTGAAAAAATTCGAAATTTGGTCATCAGATTTAGGCCTTTTCAGTAAAATAGTAGTATCTGGTTCGTTTTTACAGGATAATAGACCTTCTTTTGAGAAATAATGCAGTTTTGGTATGTTCGCTTCATCTATTACAACAAGCTTATCCTCCAAAACATGAATTTTTGGATTCACGTACTCATTCGGACCTTTTCCATTTTGTAAAATTCGGCATATAATTTCTTTCGACTTGGGGTCATAAATTGAGCCATGATGTGCATCATTTTGATCGATGAACACGAAATAATTCTCTAATAACCTAAAGTAAAAAGGTCGAAGTAGACTAACAGTGTCGTCAATGAATATTTCACTTTCAAGATTAATTTCTTGTTCAAATGCTTCCAAAAATTCCTCTGCGGTTTCGGCCGTTTCGATATTTGCATCTTGGCAAGCTTCAAGAATAAAGATGCATGAAATCAAAAAAAATAATATGAAGAGAGAGTCTTTAGTCATATTTCGTTCGAGGCTAAATCAATAGTTGTTGAATGTTAAACATCCAAGACTGTTTTTTCATGAAGTTCAATCTTGGATGCTAAAAAGAAATCAAAAATGGGTAGATATTTTATCAATTATAATAATAAGGACCATCTTGATATCTAGAACTAAGTCCATTGTTGCAACCTCCTGCACCAAA
This sequence comes from Cytophagales bacterium, assembly GCA_033344775.1. Lineage (NCBI taxonomy): Bacteria > Pseudomonadati > Bacteroidota > Cytophagia > Cytophagales > Cytophagales bacterium. The sequence goes on from JAWPMT010000002.1 coordinate 461,528, forward strand.
TTCGCAACACACATCCATGCCAGTCGCCATCTCTTGACAGATAGCGGCAGAGGCTTCTTTCAGTTGAAACAAGTTAACTGTGTTAAATTGATCTTTAGATTGCGCCCCCATGTTGTAATTTAATGACATAATCGCCACCATGGTTAATGTGGCAAATCCGAAAAGAATTTTCTTTTTCATAATTATAATTTTAATTGAATAATTGTTTTACCTAACCTTGTCAAAGTTGTCAATTAAGGTGTGCGAAAGATAGTTACATTAATTGATATTTACTAAAGATAAAATAGCGAAGCATACAAAAAATGGCTTAAGTGTAATATCAGGTTTATTGTATGTTCGATTTTTATCAACTTCGATTTAAACACTTAATAATCGGTATATGTAGTAATAGACTCTTTAAACGATACGACAAAATGACTCTGGAAAACACATATACTCATCAATCTTATAAATTTCAATCGTGTTATTAAAATATTTCCATTGGAAATGGACGGTTGCAGAGAACTAATCAAGACCGAAGGTTTAGAAAATGAAAAAGAAACTGTTATTCTTATTGGCAATGACTAATATCTTACTTTCCTGTAATGGGCCTGTACTTAATCAGGAAACTAAAGTCATGAAACGTAACTATCTGGCCTATTTGCCAGAAGTTAAAGTTGATACTTTAGTGAGAAGGAATTTTTACCGGGAAGTAATAAGTAATGGATTTCTTGAAGCATCTCGAAAGTCGCTTATCAAACCCACAATAGATGGTCAATTGAAGAAGCTAAATGTACATAATGGTCTACATGTGAAACAGGGAAGTACAATTGCTATTCTGGAAGATGAAGAGATTCTTCTAAAGCTCAAAAAGAATCAACTGGCATTGGCACAAGCTTCTATCGAACTCGAAGATCAATTAGTTAATTACGGAGTCCCCTTGATCGATACAATTGATATGGATCCACACCTACTTAGAAATTTCAAAGTGAAAAGTGGTTACAGTGATGCATTGGTCAATGTTGAAGAATCATACCATGAACTCAGGAAGACTCGTATAACTGCACCATTTTCAGGAAAAATTGCGAATCTATCAACTAAACGTTACGATCAATTACGTGCGGGTGAAGATTTATGCCTGTTAATAGATGATAGTAAATTTGAAGTTGTCTTTTCAGTTACAGAGGCTGAGTTGGCCCTTCTGGAAATAGGGATGAAGATTCAGGTGAAACCTTTTGCAGTAAACGGAAGATATTATGGCACACTTTCTGAGATCAATCCTATAGTTGATAATAATGGTTTGATTAAAGTAAAGGCCACCATCGATGACCGAAATGAACTACTAATGCAAGGTTTACATGTCACTGTGTTAGTTCAGCATCAAGTACCAGATCAGCTAGTTATTCCCAAAGATGCACTAGTCCTGCGTGAGGGACGTAAAGTAGTTTTTACGCTGAGAGAAGATAGTATTGCTTACTGGAATTATGTTGAAACAGGCTTCGAAAATGTAAAGCAGCATACGATTAAAAGTGGACTCTCAGAGGGAGAATTGGTGATTGTTGCAGGTAGCCTGAATTTAGCTCACGAATCGAAAGTGAAAAATATTTCAAATGACTAATTCCCATAGGTTAGCCAACTTTGTTATTTTATCTATCTAAGGATGGTGGCATTCTTAATTAAGCGGCCAATAGGGACCTCGATGGTATGCATCATGGTTATAGTTATAGGGATATTGGCAAGTCAACAATTACCAGTATCCTTGATGCCAGATGTCGATATCCCGGAAATTATTGTGCAATCGAATCATGAAAATTACACTGCTGAACAGATGGAACAGCTAGTTCTTCATCCGCTTAGACATGAATTGCAACAAACACTAAACTTGGATGAAATTAGTTCTGTATCTCAAAATGGGCAAGGTACAATTACCCTACGCTTTCTTTATGGTAGTAATATTTCTCAGGCGTCAATCGAGATAAATGAAAAGGTAGATCTCGCGATGAGGTTTCTGCCAGAGGAGCTTCAACGTCCTAAAGTAATCAAAGCCAGCGCCTTAGACATTCCAGTATTTACACTAAATGTTTCAAGAAAATCAATTGCGTTTACACCACAGGAATTTCTTGAATTAAGTGAATTTACTGAAATGGTGCTGAAACGTCGTATAGAACAGATTCCCGAAGTAGCTTTTGTAGATATTTCTGGTTTTAACATTCCGGAGATTCATGTAACATTTGATTCCGCCAAGGTTTCACAATTAAAGCTAGAAATGGAGTATGTGGCGCAAATAATTAAAGCCAACAATAGGGAAATAGGGAACATTCTTATGCGCGAAGGTCATTACCAGTATCACGTGAAAATTGGGACTGGTTTAAGAAGTATTGATGATTTAGCGGATATCAAAATAAAAATTCAGGATAGGATATTCCAACTTGATGAACTTGCAAGCCTGTCTATTACCCCTGAAAAGGAGATGGGTCAATATTTTTCCAATGGAAAGAGAGCAATAGCTTTAAACATTATTAAGAAGTCCGATGCCCAGGTAGAGAAAATGGCTAAAGGGGTAAAGCAGGTAATCAGCCAACTGGAATTTGAGTACCCCAAACTTAATTTTGATTACACACGTGATCAGTCACGATTACTTTTGGTGACCATCGCTGCGCTTAAACAAAGCTTATTCGTCGGAGCAATGCTGGCTTTTGTCGTCATGTTCTTATTTCTTAGTGATGTTCGGGCTCCTTTACTTGTAGGTTTGTCAATACCTTTATCCGTCATTGTAAGCTTATTAATTTTTCAATTGGTCAATCTTTCAGTTAATATCATTTCGCTCTCGGGACTTCTTCTAGGCGTGGGTATGATGATAGACAATTCAATCATCGTGATTGATAATATTAGTCAACGTTTAAATCGAGGCGATTCTTTGATGGATGCTTGTGAGAAAGGTTCTACTGAGATATTTCGTCCTCTACTGAGTTCTGTACTAACAACCTGTGCAGTTTTTCTACCATTAGTATTTTTGAGTGGCATATCAGGAGCCCTTTTTAAGGATCAAGCCCTAGCAGTAACTATAGGACTCTCTTCATCACTGTTAGTATCTATTTCAATAATTCCCGTTTATTTTAATTGGCTGTTTAGTAGCCAACTATTAAATCAATTGAATGCTACAATTTCACTTAGACCATTTGATTTATCAAGACTCTATAAGTCAGGATTTAATTGGGCAAGTCGGCACCCAAGAATAATGCTACTGATCATGATCTTCAATCTCATTGGCACACTTCCTCTGTACTTCCTGCTTGAAAAAAGAATTTTTCCGGAGCTTACTGAACTGGACACAGAGTTAATTGTCGATTGGAATGAGAATATTCATATAGATGAAAACCAGGAGCGCACAAAAAGACTTCTTAAAGTTGCGCAAGATTGGATTCAAGAAAGCAACAGTTTGTTGGGGAAACAACAATTTATTCTATCCAATAGCAAATCTGCCCAGTCCACCAATGAAGCAATAATTTACATTAAAGCCGCCACGGAAGCTGAGCTAGGTTTCGCTAGGAAAGTGATACTAGAACACGTGCAATGTAATTATCCAAGGGCTTCAATTAAATTTTCCAATCCTGAAAATGCTTACGAGCGTTTATTTACTACAAGCGAGCCGCCCTTAACAGTTCAACTATCACTTAATTCTTCTCCTCGGAATTCATTGAATGTAGTGGATTCCTTAGAGCAATTCCTTAGAAGAACCTTCCCTGAAATGTTGCCCCAGCCTACTGAATCTATTGTTAATATTTCACTTGTACACGAGAATTTGCTGCGTTATAACATAGAGTCAAAGACGGTAATAAATGTATTACAAACCATTTTGAATGATTATCAACTCGGTGAACTCAAGTCTTCACAACGACTAGTCAAAATCAAGACTTCAATGGAAAAGAATGAATTTGGCAAGATGCTTAAAAGTGCGAAAGTCCAAAATGTAGATGGTCATGAATTTCCACTTACTCAGGTTATAAGTGTAACTTCAGCGAAGACTTTTAAGCATATTTATGCTAATAGAGACCGTATTTACTACCCTTATTCTTTTCATATTTCTGAACGAGAATTGGCTTTTCACATGAATGAATTTTCTCAGTTAGTGGCTCCATATAATTCAGTGAACTTGTTCTTTACTGGTTCTCTTCTGAAAAACCGAGTTTTGATAAAAGAATTTACAATAGTACTGATTATAGCTCTTGTGTTTCTTTATTTTATCCTCACAGTGCAATTCGAATCTACATGGCTTCCATTAATTATCTTGACGGAAGTTCCAATGACTTTAATGGCTTGCTTTCTAGGTCTTTATCTTACCTGCACTTCTTTAAACATTATGTCTTTGATTGGTATTGTAGTCATGAGTGGTATTATAGTCAATGACTCTATTCTGAAACTGGATACAATCAATAAACTTCGTAAGTCTGGATATACTATCGACGAAGCTATTTCCATAGGTGGTGAAAGAAGACTTAAACCAATCCTGATGACGAGCCTCACTACAATATTGGCGCTAGTCCCGTTTTTCTTCTCACAGGATTTGGGTTCAGAATTACAACAGCCACTTGCCATCACAGTGATATTTGGCATGTTCATGGGAACCTTTATTAGTTTGTATTACATCCCGCTATTATATCGATGGGTGCTAGGAGGGATTAAACTCTACAATATTTAATCTCCCGTTGTCAATTGAAAATACTTGGAATTTATAGAGAAACTAGTGGGATTTTGCTGCTTACTATTTTCTCCGTTTATTTATGTTGACGACCAAATAACAGCTGCTTTATGAAATCTGACATCTCTCCGTTTCGGATCATTGTTATTTTCATTCTGCTTATAATTATAGGGGTAATTGTGATTCCATTTTTGAATTTCAACTATCGTCCCGCCCTTAAAGGTTCGAAAATCACCTTGACTTATAGTTGGAATGGCGTGTCACCTGAGATTGTAGAACGACAAGTGACAGCACCCCTAGAAGGAGTTTTAGCAACCTTGAGAGGAGTTTCTTCTATTTTTTCTGAGTCCTCTCGTAATCAAGGATATATCACACTGGAGTTTGATGATGTTGATGACCTACAAACCACCAGATTCGAGATTGCTACGCTTATTCGACAGATTGCTTCCACTTTACCGGAAGGGGTTTCTTATCCCAAAATAAGTCAAGGTCACGAAACCTCATCAAAGATTTTGCTTACTTATACCCTGAACGGCAAACTAAGCAATCAGGAGTTACAACAGTTCGGAGTAACTCATCTTGTACCTTCTCTAGAGAATGCATCTGGTGTAAAGGAAATAAAAATTTATGGGGTACAATCTCCATTATGGCATCTCAGTTATAGTCCAAGGCAACTGGCCAGTCTTGATATCACGACGACAGAAATCAGATCTGCCATTAGTAACTACTTTGAAGATCGCCCATTGGGCCTAGTAGAATTCGGTGAATCATTTGCAGAGGAGAATAAAATCGCTGTTTACTTAAAAACTGCTGCAAGAGAAGAAATTGCTTGGGACAGGATTCCAGTTAAAAAAGTGGGTGATCGTATTATTTTCTTAAATTCTGTTTGTTCAATCATGGAAACTTACAGATTGCCTGACAAGTATTACCGTATCAACGGACTTAACTCCGTGACTATGGTAGTTTATGTGGGTCACAAAGCCAATGATTTAATAGTGGCCAGAGTATTGAAGGACAAGATGCGCGAGTTGAGGAAAACTCTACCTGAACAGATATCCTTAACCCTCAGCTACGACAACTCTGAGTTCTTAGAAAAAGAATTGCATAACATTCTCTGGCGCGTTGGATTGTCATTGATAATCCTATTATTTTTTGTCTGGCTAGCGAACAGAAGCTTAGTGTATTTGTTTATTATCGTTTCAAGTATATTCTGCAATATCACCCTGGCTTTTATCTGCTATTTCCTCTTTCAGATCGAAATTCAATTGTATTCACTTGCAGGCTTCACGATTTCACTAGGGATAATAATTGATAATACAATTATTATGGTCGATCACTGGAGAAAGAATCAAAATAAGAAAGTCTTTCTGGCCCTATTGGCAGCTACTATTACAACTATCGGCGCACTTTCGATTATTTTCTTTCTCGAAGAAGACCAGGCATTAAATTTACTGGACTTTGTCTATGTACTTATTATCAACTTGACTATTTCTCTTTTAGTCTCACTTTTTTTTATTCCAGCCCTAATTCGAAGTGCTCACTTGGGAAAGAGCATCAATAACTACTCACTCAGAAATAAGCGAAGGGTCGTTAAGCTTAATAATTTTTATTTTAGAATCAATAAATTTTTATCTCGTTTCCGACTTGCCGTTTATCTAATGTTTGTCCTGTTATTTGGTTTGCCATTTCATTTGCTACCAGAAAAACTTGGTTCAGATACTGAAAGTGAAAAATACAAACATCAGAGTGATACGATAAACGTAGAAACTTCTTGGTACGAAAATTTATACAATTCGACTTTTGGAAGTGAATGGTATAGAGGAAATATTAAGTCAACTATTGAACTCTGGCTCGGAGGAACCTTGCATTTATTTTACGAAAATGTCTTCTCCTCTTCTTATCAGGGTCAGCTAGATCGTACTTTATTGCTTTTTAATGGTAAAATGCCACTGGGGTCCTCTATACAGCAAATGAACGCTGCATTCCTTCAGATTGAAAATTTCCTAAGTCAATTCGATGAAATTGAACAATTTGAAACCAATATACAAAATGCTCAGCAAGCCACCATTAAAATTTATTTCAAGCCAGCATATGAATTCACGAGTTTTCCTTATTTCCTTAAAGCCAAACTTACTGAAAAAGCAATCTATATCGGGGGAATGGATTCTGACATACATGGTGTAGGACGTGGATTTAGCAATTCTTTAAACACCAACTTTAAAAACACCAATCTTTACCTTTTTGGCTATAACTATGATCAATTGATGTCATTTGCCGATTCTTTTAAAAATAGGTTACTTGAAAGTGAACGTATCGTAGAAGTAGACTTGTTAGGAAAACCAAGTTTTTTCGTGTCTCCGAACTTCGAATACTACATGAAAGTAGACAAAGAAGAGTTAGCAAGACAAGAGTTGGAATATACTACCTTACATCAGTTTCTACAGCAAGTTAATTTTCATGACCAAAGCCTATGGCGCGGTCAAATAGGTAGTAGGTTAGTTGACATACATATTTTACCAGAAGAATCCGGCCAGTTGGATGTCTGGAATGTCAAAAATTATCCCATCATAAAGAACGATAATTCGCACATTAAACTATCGAGTTTTGCAGACTTATCTAGGAGAAAAGTAGGAAATCATATAATCAGAGAAAATCAACAATATCGCATTGTACTAGCTTTTGATTTCATTGGGCCCGAACAACTAAAGGAGCGGTATACGGATCGCTTCATTGCTGAAGGTAATCGTTCTTTGCCCCTTGGTTATCAATTGAAGGAACAGAGTGGATTGAGTGGACAGAACCAAAGAAATCAATATTGGATACTATTACTTATATGTGCCATTATCTTTCTTATCGGAGCTATTTTATTTGAATCCATCTGGCAACCACTTTTGATTATTTTTCTAGTCCCTGTGGCATTCATTGGAGTATTCATAACGTTCTATTTCTTTAAGATAAACTTTGATGAAGGTGGCTACGCTTCATTTATTTTGTTAAGTGGGGTAGCGGTGAATGCTGGTTATTTCATTATCAATGACTATAACAATCTCTTACTAGAACGTCCAACCGTTCCTCTCCCAAAATTGTATCAAAAAGCCTTTCAACGTAAGATTTTCCCCATAATGTTAACCATTTGCTCTACTATTGCCGGTATGATTCCATTTCTCGCCAATGGAGATGAAAAGGCTTTTTGGCATGCATTAGCTGCAGGAACAACCGGAGGCTTAATCTTTTCCATACTTGGTGTTTTTATAATATTACCTTTCGTAATTCCAAGAAAGCAATGGGAATCTGTTGCAAATAATATTCAATAATACTTGGATTTTCGGTGGACCGTTCGGTAAAATTATTTTCACTTAATCGTAAATGAAATTAATCATATTTAAGTAGATCAACTCATTTTCTACATGTGCGAGTTAAGTTGATTTCGCTAAAGCGTATGCTGATGATAGTGTAGCTAATGAAAATCACAATTGATTATAAATTGAAGTAATTTCGGAATTGTATTTAAAGTATTCTTAGTTTGAATCTTGCACATTTTATTTCTTCACGAATATCAAAGCACGACGAAGGCTCTTTTTCTTCTGTTATCAGTCGCGTTGCAATTATATCTATTGCTATTGGTGTTGCAGCTGTCTTATTATCAATTATGATACTGTTAGGATTCCAGAAGAAAATCAAGGATAAAATATATAGTTTCAGTGGGCACTTGATTATCAATAAATACTCTCTCACAAACTCTTTTGAGGATCAGGTCATGACTATGGATGATTCACTAGCAACAAAGCTTGACACAATTCCAGGTATAATTCATTGGCAGCCTTTTGCGTTTAGAGCAGGGCTTTTAAAAACCGATGAGGAGGTGCAGGGTGTGGTTGTAAAGGGGATAAGTAATCGCCAAGATACCGTGGCTCTTAAACGGCATTTGATTGAAGGTCAGTTACCAAAATTAGGCTCAAAAAAATATTCAAAAGAAGTTCTTTTGAGTAAGAAAATCGCTCGTTATCTAAAATTAAAAGTTGGTGAGGAAGTACTAATCTATTTTATACAAAATCCCCCACGTTACAGGAAACTTCAAATTTCGGGTATCTATGAAACGGGACTAGAGGAATTTGACGAAAATATAATCTATGGTGATCTTGGTTTAGTTCAAAGGATTAATAATTGGGCGTCAAACGAAATTGGAGGAATAGAATTGTTAATTGACGATACTGATCTTATCGATCAAAGATTGTCGGATATTTATGATGCTATTAGTTATGATCTTTATGTCGAAAAAGTCAGTGACAAATATGTGCAAATTTTTGATTGGCTTTCTTTATTGAATCGAAACGTGGTAATATTTTTGATACTTATACTTCTTGTCGCAGGATTCAGCATGGTATCAATTTTACTGATATTAATCATGGAGCGGACACAAATGGTTGGAATGCTTAAGGCTATGGGTGCATCCAACAGATTACTTCGAAATATATTCGTTAATAATGGACTTAGATTAATCGTCAGAGGGTTGGGATGGGGAAACCTGATCGCTTTCGGATTTGGTTTGATTCAATTTTATGTCAAAGCCATTCCTCTTGATCCAGATAGTTATTATATGGATCACGTTCCTATTTATTTTGATTGGCTATCAATTATTGGTGTCAACTTGTTGGTAATTTTATTAATTAGTAGTAGCCTCTTTATCCCTCTTAACTTCATTTCAAGAATTCAACCCATAAAGTCGATCAAGTTTGACTAGAACAAAGAACTACAAATGGTCCTATTATTTATGTTGTACACATTTAAGTAGCCAATTTGTTGTCCCTTCCTTATTTTTCAATTTCAAGAATAATGGACAAAGTTTCTACCATCATTTAGTCTAGGTGAACACCCATTTTGAAAAGTAGAACATAGTCTAAAAAAATAGATTTTCTACCCACCTTAGGATCTGCTACCGCTAAAAATTGGATTTCAAATTCACCTTTTTCATTAGCTTTCAACTTACCAAAGGAAATCTCCTGAGCTGGACTGTAGGAGTTAATCTGTCGATCCCATGGATACCAACGTGGATATTGAACTGTTCTTCTGACGCGAAAGGTGACGTCTGCATTGCTGAGGCTTGCCCCTGCATAGGACAACGCCTTGGCACTGACGCTAACAGAATCCTTCAGGCGATAGGTCCCTTCTATCGGGTCAAACTTGACCTCAAAAGTGGGACGCTTGTACTCTTCCACCGAGATATATAGATCACTGTATTCGAATTCGTCTATGATGTCATCATAGAACTTGCTATCTTCTTCGTAGTCCTCTTCAACATACAAGTTGTACTCACCGGTAATACCATTTGGGGGCAAGTCAAAATAGCCGCTAAAGGAGCCAAATTCATTTGTTTTCAGGCGTAGAAAACCAATTTCCTCCCCATTTACGTCATCTAGATAAACCTCGACGAACTCATTGGGTACGACGTTAGAATCAGTTCCTTTCTTCTGAATGAGAATGCCTTTGAAGTATACTTTTTGGCCAGGACGATAAATACTTCGATCAGTAAAAAGAAATGTCTTTGCAGTTACTCTCACTAGCTCCTGATTATTCATTCCTCCGTTTCGCTTGTAGAAGTAATAATCTCCGAAAGTTGCAGTATCACCTTCGTAAGCGACTTTTGCTATCACCTGCTGGTGATTATTTGTGATGTTTAGTCGCGCGATGCCGTCTTCATCGCTGCTCACCATTCTATCAAGTGGTATGTTGTAGTCACTTGTATTCCTATTCTTAAGATGGATGGAGGCACCAGATAGTGGGCTACCATTCTTTCGGTTTAGGACATGAAAAAACCTTGCTTCACCACCCATAGCATTATTTTCTGCTATAGCTATATCGGTGACCTGAAAACTGCCGAACGCGTGGATGCCTACGCCCCGCCGTAGCACAGAGTCAGGACTTACTGCCAAGAAGTATGCTCCTGGCATCAAAGAAGGTATAAGAACTTCTGTGCTGTGCTGGTGATAATCTTGTTCGTTTTTGAGTGTTGTACTCCAGCTCTTTACAGGACGAAGTTTCCCTAACCTCGCCAGCTTAAGCGAATCACTTCTCGTTTGGTTTATCTCGCTGATTACTTCATGTGAGGCTTTGTAGAGAAATAGATAAAGGCTATCTAGATTTTTATATCGAATAAGAATTCTAGAGGGTTGATCAATAGACAGATACTTCTCACTAGTTATCAACGCCTCCTTTTCCAGTATTATGTCACGGAGCACAGCACATTGCTGAGCGCCCAGGCTTCCTTCAAACTTGGAGATAATCTCGTTACAAATTGCTAGTGCTTCTCTTCGCTTAAATCGAACGTTTTCGTTTGAACCGGGTGAATAGCTAGAGGATAGATCATTGTCATGAGCAGCAATTTTATATCCAACCTGCGCCGCTACGTCGAGGGTGCTATAGGTGTCCATTAGGGAAACGAGAGCTGCTCGATAATGTTCTTCCTTGCCTTCAAGGATAGCATTTGCCTTGAGAAAATCCAGGCGATCAAGCTCAATATTTACCAGTGCAGAAGGTTCTTCGTCCTCTCGATGGAATTTTAGCAAGGAGTTGTAAATCCCAAGTGCTGTTGCCAAAAATGACAACGAATCGGGTGTGTTAACTTCTACACTAAAAAAAAGACCAAAGGACTTTGCTTCATTGATCTGGAAGGGATTCAACGGTTGCGGAAGGTTCGAATCTGGTCTCGAATACAGGTTCAATGCATTGTGAGCGAGAAAATCGAACAGCGTTGGTCTAAATTTCTTTGAGTCTACATGTTCTATTAGCAGGTCTTCGTATTCACTCAGAGGAACCAATTGAGTGATGGCTGCGTCTCCCAAAGATCTTTGATAGAGGACATGGATCTCATGAAAAATTCGAGTGGCATCCCAGGTGGTAAAAGCAGCTGTATCGTTCTTCGTATTCGCTCTCGATCGGTTGAGCAGCTGCCATCTGTTTTTCTGATAATACTGCCAGTAGATATTGGCGAGCATGCTTTCAAGGAAATGTTTGGTTGAAGTATCTGCTGCGTCTATTTCATTTTTGAATAGGGCAACGATTTTTTCCTGAGATTTCTCTTCAAGATTCAGTAGGAATTTTGACTTGTATATGAGGGCTTTAAGAAGTTGAGGGTTGTTCTTTTCCTTTTTCGCATTTAGGTAAATGGTATCGACTTCAGCGTTTGCAGATCTTGGCAAATCGAGCAGTTCATGGTGATGCACCTGTCTCCAGGCTCGATTATATGAAAACGTATTTTGTGCACAGACGACCTGCGTGATAAATGAGACTAGAAAGAAAAGTAGCAAATTCCTCATACTCCACACAATTTAAATCTCCTATCCTGCAATCTCTATGAACTTTGTCTAGGAAAGTATCTACTACTATGATGCACTTCCATGTGGATTTCCATAAATGAAGTGCCAACTATTTTGATGAATAGAAGACTTTGCTATTTATTGAGGATATTCAATCAAGTTAGTCCTATAAATTGGTGGTTCAATGAAACACTTTTGAATCCTCCAAATTCAGGATCACCACCTTTTTTCTAAGTCAAAGACAGCTCGTCAAATGGCCATGAATTTTTATTCATTAATCTTGTCGACCTTTGGAATAAATATTCAGTATTGTGGTAGCATAATATTGAAGGGAAGGCGTCATAAATTTCGGCGAATCTTCTTAAGAATTTAACCAAATAATATTGTTATTTGATAGAGGGAAAGAGCTATTACTCATACCTTTTCCCTTTATTTATCTTGAACCTGCATTTGACTAGCATAAACCATGGAAAGGAACCTAAAAAAAGAATTCCTTGATCAATTGATTACTGATGAGTTATTAAAAGAACTCCTACCAAAAGCAAAAGAAGAAATTGAATCAGCCAATAAGGACTGTACAATATTTGAAATCAACCCTTTGAGCAATGTTGAGTTTAGAGGATATCAGGTTTTCCTTAAAGCGGGACAATCCAAAGTTGAATTCCATCCGATGCTCAATCCAGTCTTCCAGATAGACTTTGAAAATAGATTGATTGAAGCTTTAGCCCCCGTAGAATCATTGGGGGTATTTCAGGATCATTTGACTTCATTAAACTTAGGTGATACGGATTCCGAGTAAATGAGATAGACGAACTTTTACTCAATGTCAATTCACTTAGTTCATCCAGATTCGTAAAAATTCTTTTAGGGAGTGCTTCTTAATCTGAAAGACTTTTGAATGAGGGGGCTAAATATCAAATGACTTGGGAGATCAAATGATTCCAGCCCTTGTCCTCTGCATCTGAATATGCGCCAGCTTAACCACGGCGCATTTCGTTTGATATTTTATCTTTGAATCAGAACAGTAATCTTTTAACTAGTGCTCAAAGAAAGTCGGGAACGTATTGTCCCGACTTTGCCATAGAACCAACATCGGTATTACTCCGCCAAACAGAGCATACATCTTAATTATTTAGGCCTTGAAGCCCGTCAATTTTATTTCTAATAGCATTTGAACAAGTATCTCTTTTTTAAGGAAATGGCTTCTGGGTGTTCTAGGAATGTGATTTTCATTGTGTCTTTTCTGAATGCGGCACTTACTAATTCGCAATAGTTATCGGCGTTGATTTCATGATCATTCAGGGCTGAGACTTTCCATCCTGGTTCGATACCTGATGACATATAGACATCTTCATCCACACTGGATATTAACACATCCATTGAGTCACTTACATCATATGTTAACCCATAACCTCTGGGATTCATGGTTATGGACCTGCTGCTGTCTTTTCTGATGAGAACTTGTTTATTCTGATAATCCAACACATAGTCCCACCGCTTTAAAACTTTGTTTCCGAGTAAATTTGCTCGACCAGGTGAGATATACCCTGCGACATTCCGCGCTAATACGAAATTTTCCTCTGAGGTTTTAACCAGGGGGATCTTGTATCTGTGCAATTCATCTGACTTGTTGCTGAGACTCCTTCCAGCACTTCCAATAACTCTTACTTTATCTTCTCCGCGAATAGATTCTGGATTTGCGGAAAGTCCAATTCCTCCATTGTAACCTGTATCTAATATAAAAGGCTCTTTTACGCTATTATCCACTTTTAGCCTTAGTCTAATGTGATGGCTATTCCTGTTTATACTCACATTTAGGGTATCAAATACCTGATCCAAGCTTAAAGACTCAATGTTGTTTGCGATTACAATACGTCTATTACTGGAATTAAAATACCATGTGAAATGCTTCATTAAGTCTTTTCCAATGATCCCCTTTATATCGGAATCGCAGTGATTGGGCTTAAACCTTACTCCATCAAATTTGAAATTGTTAAAAGTTAATCCTGACATCTTAAATTCTTCGACTTCATATATCCAGGTGAAAAACAAGTGAGATGTAGCGTCAAGCCCCACAGAAAACCATTTCAGGCCCACGCCAGCTTGTTTATGAAGGGGATCATCAGCATCCATGAAAATGATGTTACTTGCTCCTGTATCTAGGATAAAAGGGTAAGATTTTCCTTCTATCTCACACCATACTTTAAGGTGGCTACTGTTTGTATATTCAAGTGGTAATTCATAGGTCTGAACACTGTTAATATGTTGAGGATTACCTTGTTGTGAAAAGAAGAACCCAAATACTGTAGCTCCCAGGAAAAAAGTCCACAGTAACGATACTCCAAACCCAGATAGAAAAGCATAGTTCAAGTATTTGTTGCTGATTATTGTTTCCTTCCAAACCTTATACAAGGCAAGGGGAAAAATGAACCATCCGAAGTAGAAGCAACCCAGGGCAGCGAAGAATTCTAGAAAGATTGAAAAGCTTTTCAAATACTTTCTTAAAGGGATCTGTAAAAGAAATAAAGTTGTTACTGTGACGTAGCCCCATATCCCAGATAAAACAACAATTACTGAGACATTCTTAATAGATGGGACATTAGTTTTTACTTGAAAATAGAAAGAACATAAACCCATAAGAATCAATCCTGTGGCAATCAATGTTCCTTTAATGAGTCTTTTTCTTTTCAAACTGGCTCTGTTCTTATTAAAACAAATAAAGGCTGGGCCTTTCGGCCCAATAGCACAAATTTATTCTTCACCACTACTGGTGCCAGAACCATCTGCGTCGCTATCACCTCCATTTTTCAATTCAGAATATCGGTCGCCCACCCACATGAATCCTGACATTACACCAGCGGTCACATAACCCATGAGATAACCAGCTCCGTAGAACACATCAGCAAATGAAATAGGATAAGCTGGGATTCCACCATTTCACTCTATCAATGGTCATTTGCTCCGACTTAGATAAAATCTTGTAAGTACATAATCTTTTGCTTTAAGTTGATTAATTATTCTTCGTTGCCTTCACCACAAATTGGTAAATAAATATAGCAGAACTGTTTCATGTGGTGATGTTCAAAAATTTGGTTCTTTCAAGGACAGTATTTTCTTCTTTCACATGACACACAGTAAACGGAAACATCCATTTGTGAATGAGTAGATTTAATCCATGTTTCATTTTAAAATTTTACATGTGATGAAAAAGCATTTCACAACTCTTTTTGGCATTCTTTTTACAGTCATTCTTTTGGCATCATGTACGGAAATTAGCGATCCTATGGAAGAAATAACCGATTTGGTGGAAAATGAAATCGTTTTGAATACCGACGATGGAGATGATGACAAAGGTGGTCCAAAGGGAGGTGAATAACCTCTCTAAATTAAAAGGAGGGGTTGTACATACCTCTCCTCTTTGATTTTTTATTAAGTTTATGTCCACATTAAGACCCGACAGTTCATCATGCTATGAAACAGGTACTACTTGTTATTTGCTGTTATTTCCTATCGAATTTTGCTTTTAGTCAAAAGCCTGAATCCGTCTTACTAGATTATTACAATGGGGAAATCAGACTATCTATGGATAGTGCCAAATCTACGGCTCTTGTCGTATCGGAATCCACTAATAGACCTTACTTCAAAGCGTTATCATCTTATTTGTTAGGACACACACAAGATATTGGTAATGATAAAATATCAGCATTGGTTTCCTATTTGGCCGCCCTTGAAACGTTATCTGAATTAGATACTGTGGATTTATATCTTGAACTCAATGTCAGAAAGAGTCTGGGAGTATTACTTAAAGAGTATCATCATTTTGAACATGCTATAGAGTTCTATAAAGAAGCATTACCATTTGCCGAGCAATACAGTAAAAGAGAACAAGCAAGTCTATGGTATAACCAAGGGAATGCTTACAAAAAAATGGATAGTCTTGATAAAGCCATGATTTGCTATGATCGCTCGTTTGCTTTAGCTCAAGATGATCAGAAGAAGCGATTCCAGATTTATAATCAGCAGGGGTTGCTTCAAAAAAACAAAGGTGATTTAGAGAATGCAAAAGCTTCTTTCATGAAAATCATCGAAATGGAAAACACTATTTCACCTGATCTTTCGATCTACTTGGGCAAGGCATATCATAATCTGGCAAATGTTCTTGCATTGGAAGAACGTTACACGGAAGCTATTGATAATTTTCATTCGGCACTGAAGTATAAAAGAGGCCATTCCCAATTCATAACTTACAAAGATTTGGGAGAGGTGTATTTTTTAGTAGGTGACAGGTCAGAAGCACTTTTGGTACTGGAAAAAGCAAAAAGTTTGTATCCAAAAGTATCACTACACCCTGATAATTTCGGATTATTCAAGCTGATGTCAACGGTATTTCCTGAAACCACTTCAAAACACTTACAGTATTATAAGCAATACACGACGGAGCTTGAACGTTATCAGCGAGAAAGTGAAGAAATTAAAGAGTTAGCAGCTCGAGGATACGTGGGAAGCATGGTAAGTCATTACCTGAATGAAATGAAAGAAATACAACAACGTAGGGCCCAGTTTTGGCTAGTAGGGATGTTTTTGGCTGGGATTATTTCGACCTTACTTGTACTTCTGGGTTGGCAATCATGGAAAAAACGAGGACTCTCCAAAAAAGTTGGTTCGTTGAACGGAACAATTAATGACATAGAAGCAACATTAACGGAAGCCATAAAAGCAACCGAGCGACATAGTTCTTAAAAAAATATTCATTCAATAGTAAACGGAACTTTATATTCCGTCATTAGCAATATTTTTGTCTATCAGTAAATCTGAACTAAGACAAATAATGAAAAAAACTCTGTTAAGAACTGGCGTTATTCTAGGAATGATGCTGTCATTTTGGTCATGCCGTGTAGATGAAGTTGATGTTCTTCCAGTAGATGAAGAATCTACGTCTTTTGAGAATATTGACCTGAATGAATTCTATCCTAGTGATGGGAAAATGGTGCTTGGAAAACAACTAGAGAATGCATATTCTGTTGAGAATATGAAAATCGCCTTAGCGAATCTTACTGCGTCTGGTCGAATTGAAGAAGATATTCAAATTGAAACAACAGACTTATACATCAGGTTTCTGCCAAAAGATTCAACGGAAGTGGCATTGTTGGAGACAGATTCTACATTGACGTTGTTTGATCATCCACTGGATTTCGAAATTGAGCAGGTAGGTCATTGGTATCATGACCCAACTATCCCTGATCATATGCCAACATGGCAATACACTGTTGTAAAACCAGATTTTGAGTTTCCTGCAGTAGAGTTTGAAGTATTGGCGGATCTATTTCTTATACATGAAGATGAGGCGGAAGATGCTGGTAGAATGAGTTTAAGTAGCTGGGAAGCACTTGAAGATGAAGCCCTGAAAATTACTGGAAATGAAGACCTTGATGAAGATGAAGAAGGAGGGCGAACTGAAACCTGGTGTCGAAGTGGTCGCTGGAATCCGAATGGTACAATCAAGGTAATGGAGATGAATGGCGGTGTAGAAACTGGTCAACAAATACCATTGTGGGGTGTTGAAGTCCAGGCAAGAAGGCATTTTTTCTGGAGCAGTGGTACTACGAATTCTAATGGCTATTTCAGGGTAAGTAGACGCTTTCGAAAAAATGTCAATTATAGAATTAAATGGCGAGTTGCAAATCGATATAAGATCACTAATCCCTGGGGGTTCACTCGTCACTTTAATCGTCCAAGTAACACAAGAACAGGTTGCGCCTGGGACATTACAATTCGCGATAGAGAAACTTTATCAGGTGGAACAACAAGAATAATTCACAATCGCGAAGCCTGGACTGAAGCAACCATGGCGATTGCAGCTCGGCATTTTCACTATCAAGCGGAAAGACATGGCCTCAAAACTCCAGATTGGTACAGAAATGCGAGAATACGACTAAAATTTAGAAGTGGTAGTTCTAATCTAATACAAGGATCATTTCGACACAATCCAGCATTCATTACGGAACAAACTAGAATCTGGCTGATGCTAAGAAATGACGTTCGGTTTTTTGTTCAAGGCAATGAGTATACTCCTCAAATTTACCGAACTATGATGCATGAGCTAGGTCATGTAAGTCATATTTGGAAGTCAGGTGTTAATTTTCAAACAAGCTATATCGTAGATCCAATGGTAGTAGAAAGTTTTGGAGAAGCCGTAGAATATTATTTTACACTACCCTATTATCCGGCCATAGTAAGAAATATACCAAATCAACGAGAAAACGAATATAATGACGGAGGAAAAGGATGGCAATACACACCATTCTTCATTGATCTCGTTGATAATGACAACCAAAGATCTAGACTGCCAAATGGTGGGACAACAAATGACTATGCTGACGACAGGGTATTCGGGTATTCATTAAGTCAAATACAAAGAGCTCTTGATAATCGAACTACTTTACGAGGCGTTCAGGAGCATCTGAGAAATAACTTTAGCAATAGCACTGAAAATGAAATAGAAAGATTGAGGGCATTTTACGAAAACATCAAGAATAATAAACGATGAAAAACTACTTAATAGTATTATGCATGTCACTTCTGAGTTTTTTAAGTGCATGTAAGGAAGACCCAATTGAGTGGAATGTTCGACGTTTAATAATAAATGAAAGCCCCGTAGACTTGAAGATTGATGTCTATTTAGGAGATTCAGTTTTTGAGACTATTTCCATTGCTCAAAATAATCTTGATGAGAAAATGGAACTATGCCGTCGGTCAAATGGAGATACTAATTGCAACGTAATGAGTAACGTTGATTTAAGATGGAATCAATTTGCAGATTCGGTGGTAATTACATTTGCAAATGATAGAAGTTTAACGTATTGCCAATTAGAAGGAGTATGTTCTGAGGGCTTAAGAAATATCATGAACTTAACGATACTTCTCAATAATGAAGGAGACTTTTCTGAGTCCGGTTATGTAAGATCAGATATAGAAAGCGTTCAGACTTATACATATACTATCACAGAAGAAGATTATCAAAACGCTGAGCAAATTAGCGGATAAGACATATGTGAACAAGTGATTTTTAATGGTTACTAGCCGCAAAACAAATAGACCGTTCGAAAACTCTCACTCATTTAAGTGAGAGTTCTTCTATAATTTCTGAGTCAGAATTCTCATATTCTTTAGACTAAACGAAGGATTCGGGAGTATTTAATAAATAATCACTCAAACTCAACAGAAGGAAATATTGAGCGATTACGAGACTTTTATGAGAACATCAAAGATGAATGACAAGAAGAGAATGCCTGTACTTGGTGGCATTTTTCTAATGTTGCTACTTTCAGTGTTAGTGTCTTGTGAAAAGGGCGGTGAAGTAGATGTAGTTCGACGTATCATAAATAACACTCCTCATGATGTGGAATTAGAAATATTGGATTTTGGAGTTATCCTTTTTACAGCATCACTTATGTCCCAAGATACACTGAATATCTTGGGAACTTGTGGAACGGGATTTGACGCAGGTCAATGTAATGTTGGGTGGCCACAAGATGCTGAAGAAGGAAGAATTATCTTTAACGAGGAACGAATTCTCTCTTCAACGATTTCACTAAATGAATCCAAGCCGTGCGAAGAAAGAGCGATAAATACAAGTTTGTCTCGTCCTAATTGCTACGGTTATACTTGGTTGCAAGCAAGTGGAAATAATCCTAGTATTCACACCTATATCATTAGTGATGAAGATTATCAAAATGCCGAAACTGTGGGCGGGTGAATAAATATCTTTGGGTATCATTTCTAATGCTGCTCTTCTTAGCAGCCTGTCATAAAGAAACAGAGGAATACGATTATCGGAGGGTAATTATAAATTCATGTTCTAGAAATATTACTTTGGATATTTTTCACCCTTCATATTCAATGTCAAGTGAAATAGACTTAGAATCAGGAATGCAAGACAGATCACGTGCAATTTGTCGTGTTGCCGAATCAGCGAATTTCATATGTGAAGTCGATTGGAGTTTTGCCGATTCAATAATTGTAACGTTTGACGGAGAACGAAAATTAAAATATTGCCGTGTAGAAGGTTCAGGTTGTTTCTTTGATGGAGAAAGGAATATCATCGATATGCCCCAATTAGGAGTCGATGGAGGAACTCAAGCTGGTTGGCAAACTAGTCGTTCAGGTGGAAGTGTAACCCAAACATATACTATTACCGAAGAAGATTATCAAAATGCAGAGCCAATTTAGCAGATAATGTAAGAACTTGACTTAGTTGAATAATAGTCATCGAACTGATCCTAATAAGAACTCTCATCAGAAATGGTGGGAGTTTTTTTTGCCTACAAAAAGTAGCCGGAAAAGGAAATTCCGTCAACTGTGTTAACCTTGCAATATGGTTAAAGCGAGGGTTGTTGTCGCAGAAACTTGAAATGGTGAGTGATGCCCTATGCTGTGTGACAAGGAGTACCGGCTCCTAACCGGTCTCCTTTCATTCTTATCGGTCCTTTATCTTTTCAAGAACATGGAGGACTTTTTGCTTGAGTTCTTCATTTTGCACTTTCAACTGATAATTTTCATGAAGAAGCCTGCGAAATTCGCTTCGAAGTAAGTCGAGTCGATCTGTACTGTCGGTTTGAATAGAATCCAAAAGTTGATCTATGTATTGAGTAACAGTATCATCTTGTGATGGAGCAGCTCCATGTGGCAATCCTTGTCCAAGCTCCAGCCATTCATAAGTTGTACCCAGGATCGTTACCAATTGGGCAATCAATTCTCGCTTTGGATGTTTAACAACTCCGGATTCTAATTTGGTAATATGATCTCTATTAAAGCCCTCTAACTTTTCAGCAAGATCACCTTGTGTTAGCCCCAATTCCTTTCGTAAATCAGCTAGCCTGGTACCAATAGAGTTTTTTACTTTCATCTCTTATTGAATGGTGCAAAATCAGAATCGGCTTAAAGATAGAAATATCACCAAATAGTTTCCGTTTACTTAATTGAAACATAAAATAGGTGCTATTTTTTCATATTCATTCATTAAATAATCTATTATTTCATAATATTACATCGTATATGAAAATAAAGCATACTTATGAAAGATATTGCTTGTGCAAGTGAAGAACTTGTAAATACGGATTTATTACTCAAACTTATTGCAGAAGATATAAAACTCAATCACCTCCATTTCGGATTAAGCGATCTCGGTATTGTACTAGAAATTGACATTCTTGGTATTGGAGAAATTGTCTTTGATTTAACCAAGCCAATTCAAACAAGGCGAGAGAGTTACTATCAAAAAGTCAACGAGTTGCGACGGTTAACGTATAAAGAACTGTCTGAACAATTAGAGCTCCAAAGCAAAATTATTCTTCAAGAGATTCTCTTGCCATAAATACCTTCTTATGATGACCCATGAGACGTATCAAAAACGACTAAATCTCGTCCTTGAAAGTATTCGAGCAGGCAGGCTTCATTCTCCTAATGAACTAGCAGATGTATTTGGATGCACCGAAAAAACAGTGAGAAATATGATCAATGCTTTAAGAAAGCAAGGTCTCAAAATACGATATTCTAAAAGAGAAGGTAAATACATCCTTGATGAATAATATTTAAAACGATTCGATTAGAAATAGGAAAGTGATGGAAATAGTGAAATTTAGGAAGGCCTCCTACCACGTAATTATTTAGCCAAAGAACTGGTGATTGGTACTAAAAAAGAAGTTGGCGACTCGGTAAATAAAGATGCTCGTTATCAAAGAATTTGTGATTTACTCAATGAGATCGTAGTAAATCCGAACAGGAATTCTGACTCTTTATCTCCATTCTCTGAAATAACTGCTCTCATCGAAGGGATATTACAAGAGACCAATGACTTAAAAATTCTTCGAAATCTTCTACTAGAGGAACCGAGAGATTATCAATACATCAAAATACTGCTACTAAAGACTGGTTTGGATAAGATTACTAATATGGAGAATCACAATGATTGAAACGTAACAGCGTGTAAAACCTTCAGTTTGGCTAGACCATGTGACCTGGAGATTCTATGGTTAACACTATAGGTTAATTTGAGTCAGGGTGGGTATGTACAGGGCCTGGAGTAGCCCTCTGTACCTGCCCGACTTTTCAAGGAGTATGACAATATTCAATCCTGATGAATCAGGAACAAAAACGATTGTCAAACGAAAACGGGCTAGTTCCCGTCACTTTTCTGCGCACGCAGAATTTGTCTATGCTGGTTGTAAAGAGGTGGTCCATTGACCACCTCAAATTTTTTTGAATCAACTTGAAATGAAAATGTGCGATTTAAGGTCAACAAGTATCATACTTAGTAACCAAATGACTACTCTTATTGACTATGTACGAAAAATGGATACGACTATGGACTCACGATTATTCAGTTATAGCACCATAATTTCTCAATGTGTAAGCATACTTAATAATCTCCATTTTAAAAGTCCGCGGAAATTGAATGACATTCTAACAGACTTGATAAGCATTATCATGCCATTGGCTCAAAGTTCTGATATGCTCTATCAAGATGCCCAATTCCTCGTTTCCGCTATCATATTCAAACACAAGGGCCGAGATGCCATTTCACCAAAATCTTTTGACTTACTTCTTAATAATGCTTCTTTGTTGAAAGATTTAGAAAGTGATAAAAAGACATTGGCCTGTGGAGCCTTGTATACTATCAAAGGTGAAAATTATGTTATACTAGGTCCATTAGCTCTTGGTACTGACTATTGGATTTATAACCAACTCAAGCTTGATCAACGTAAGACCTTGGTAAGCGTGCCTTCTCATCGCTTATTCGACTTAATGCCACTTTGTTCAGCCGATTTTACGCTTAGAGGGTTCGTGCAACTGGAAGATAGTGGGCTTTGGTCATCACGTTGATGAGGGCTTATTATCTCTCAATTAAAGAAGGCCCTTTTCTTTATCGTGTTCAGTAATTTAAAATACTGGATTGGAGCAGTTATAAAGCGTATCACTATTAAAGTGACAATACATGTTACTCATACTTGTTGATCCATCTGGAGGACACTCCATGAAGTATATAAGAGCTTTCCAACTGTCTTCTTGATAATCAATATAGTTTGGCTCCCCCAAATAACTAATCAATACAGAAGAGCTTTCTCCCCTTAATTCTAGCTGCTTAACTACTTGTTTAAGTGATTCCTGATCAGCATATCGTAATCCTAAACAACCTAGAGTATCAAGCTTCCAGTTAATTAATACAGAATCCATCTTTTCAACTGACAGACTTTGCGTCTTCTCTTTGCTAGGAGTACAGCCAATGAGGAACAGTATTGCTATTAGTAATATCTTATTCGGGTCTGACATTGCCTCTTTTAATATGAAATGTGGTGTTTGTTGAGCCAAAATTCACTCGTTTTACTCCTCTTATATATGTATCTCTAAAGCTTGATTTATCGGAGCCTGTATCCAAGATATAACCTCTAACCTCTGCAAGATTCGAAGAATTAACAGGACCATTATTTCCTACCCCTGGAGTCATAACACCCCCAGCTTTATGGTCCAAGCCAAGGCCATGACCCATTTCGTGAGCTGGAGAGGTATTATACATATCTCTAGTTTGCCAAAAACCAGAGTTCGAGCCTTTAGCCTTAGTCATTTTTGAAACTCCTTCCCAATCTCCACTATCAGACTTAAAGGTATCAGCATAGTTTTCATCTTCTACTCTTATAAAGTTGTACTTCGCATCTCCATCATGTTCCTCTGCTAGTTGTTCTGCTCCTGCTTCATCAGTTATTTCCGAACTAATATTGAATTTAATCCGCCAACCATCACCAGCATCGCTATATCCATCATCGCCAGCATTGGCATTCCACATATCAGTGATATTCGCTTCGGCTGCATCAGCGTTTTCCTGATTTACCCCATCCCCATAAAAAACAATGTGGATATTAACAGTGATAGTCTTCTCATCTTCATCTATCACTGCTTCTCCTGATCGCCCATCCGGATCAATAAAATTGACAGGGTTATTGTACGCATAATGATAAGGTGATTGAGTATAAAAATCTTCGGCAAGTGGATCTATATGATTCCATCTTCCTAGCCATGGGTCAAACATCCTAAAACCATAATCTAACCATCCGGTCTCTTTCTGTTCTTCCTTTCCGTTGTATTTATACAAGTTTTCAGGACTTATGGCAGAGTGGTTGAAGGTGCCTCCAAATGGATAATAAGCATCTCTCTGCATAACAGAGCCATTTTCACTTACAGTAACTCGGATGTTCCCAAGATGATCCGCTACATTGTAGTGATAATTCCAGCTCGATTGATTCTTTAAGGCTCGTCCTTCGGCATGTTGAATGAACTCAAGTTGGGCACTTCCTTCTGAGGGTTCCTTTTCGTAATGGAATACGCCATCATAAGTCCATTCTTTACCATTAAATGTTTTTAGGTGTTTGACCCCTGTTGCATCATAGGTGTAATTGATGCTTTGCCCTGTATTCATTGTGACTCGTTGTGGAAGGTTCAGGTAGTTGTACTGGATATTGGTGATGCCCTTATTGGAATCACTGGTCATATTTCCATTTTTATCGTACTTGTATTCTTCGGTCTCCACTGATGATGAAACGTTCATAAACCCTTGTGTGTTGTTCGTTGCATCTTCTACACGTGTCAACTGATTTCCAATGTAGTCATAATCCAGGTTATCAATGGTATTTCGCTGTAAGGTTTGAAGGTTCCCATTCTTGTCATAAGTGATGCCACTTACATCGTAGTTCCCTACTCCAGTATAATTGGCAAGCTTTAGCCTATTTAGATTGTCGTAGGAGTATTGGTAATTCTGAGTAGCCTCTGTTACACCGCCGCCTTTCGCCTTCCAGAGCATCTGAGAAATGTTGCCATTGAAATTCCCTGAAGAAGCATCGTTATACTTCAGTTCCATTCCAAATTGATCTGTAGAAGGATCATCAAAATTGCTAGCTCCCCCGTTGATGGCTGTTAACCATCCTCTTTCATTGTAGCGGTAATCCACTGATTGTGCAGGTGAGCCATCATCATGCAGGTCTTCCTCGATCAATTGACCAATGGCATTATAGGTATGATTAGCCAAAGGTTTGGTTCCATGTCCTACGATCTCATGGGTGTGGGTCAGTAAACGGTCTCGATGATCATAAGTGAAATTCTCCTCGATGGTAGTAGTAGAAGTTCCATTTCTGTGCAGCGTCGAGGATCGCTTGACTAAGGATGATACTTTGTTTCTATAGGTGATAACCACCTGGTCGGCATCACCGAAATAGTTTTCAGTGATGGTTGCTTTTGATCGCAACCTGTCGTCATAGTAGGCTACCGACTTTAGGTGCTTGACCGGACTTTCCTTAAGCAATTTGGTAAGCCCACCAGTAGCTAATCCTTTTACCGAGGGATAGTGATTGGCATAACTATAATCTGATCCCCAGCTAAAGTCAGTAACAAAATCATACTTGTCATAGTAAGTGACTGTCAGTACCTCTGTACCCGAGGCCTGAGGATAGCCCGTGTCATCATAACCGTGTACATTACCACCTACATTACCAATGTAAGCCACGCCAAAGTCGTAGTTATTGTTGCCATCGATGATGGCCTGCAGTTCACTCCGGTTTTGAGTCATGCTTTTAATTCCTGTCATCACGGGCCTGTTCAGCTCATCGTATTTGGTGTACAGCCACTGATGTTCGTAAGTCGCCTGACTGGTCGATTTGGTTGCCGAAAAGTTATCAGCCTTGGAAGCACTGAAGTTGGGTTTCTTGAAAAGGATCTTCGCTCCAGGCGCTCTTACATAGCTTTTACCCTGATAACTTTCTACCACCAGCGTACCCGACTCAACGTACTGTACTGAGCCTGAAGTAGTGGTGCCAGAAATCACCGGAACATTCCTCCGGTTGCCGTCCAGAGTAAAGACCAACCTGTCTCTTTTATCATATACCATCTCAATTTTTTCCGATCCAGGCACCTGTTTTTCGATCATGCGATTGCGATAGTCGTATTGATAGCGGAACAGCCATTTACTGCAGAAATTGTTGTCATTCAACAAACTCCAGTTGGTTCCAATCTCAGCAACTGCCTGCGGGGGAATCACAAAGGTTAAGAGGTTGTGATCATCAAAGACATAATAGGTATAGGTTTCATCGGAAGTTCCCACCGCATTGATCTTACAAACCACTTGGCCTGTTTTGTTGGTATACTCCAGCATCATCTTTCCATCTTCATCAGTAGTCAGCATGCCTCGAAGTTCATTGGCTGGATAGTTTCCAGTAGCAGTCATGATCTGATTTGCACTGTTATCGACGGTGATTTGCCTGATTTCATTGGCGTCATTGAATTGATAGGTATAACTAACCGCATGCGTTCCTCCTTCAGCAGAACTTCGCCACGGGGTTCCAGGTGAACTGATTTCAATCGCTCGATTCAGCGGAGAGTCATCAAAGAGGGTTTGAGAATAAGGGTAGTCAATGGTATCAACTCCGGTTGGAGGTGCGTCATAAAACCCTTCGAGGCCCGTGAGTGGGCTGTTGTAGTAAGCACCTGATGTGGTATTCGCTCGAAAAGGCAAATAATCCTTATCCGCTCTGCCGATAGGGTCATAGCTGTACATTTTAACCATATCTGACCCATTGGGAGAGGCTTCGCGCATCACTTCCTGATTGGTTCTTCCTAGTCCATCAACATATACGATATCGCTCTGTACTTGCTGTTGGCTGGCCCTTTGAGCATTCAGGTTGGTCTTTATCGTATCACGGGCCGTAAGGCTCATGACATAGTTCTTAGTGCTCGTTTGTCCAAGGCTTACGACACTAGAGGTAAGCGTAGCTAATAGAAGCAGGATTACTTTGAGTTTCATAAGCGTTTAGTTCGAGTAGTTGTATTTGTATTCTTTCAAGATGTTCTGATCCTGGTCCTTGACCTGGTAAAGCCGATGAAAGTCATCGTAATGGTAGGTGATAACCAAGCCATTCGGATCTATCTGCTTGGATATGCCTATCCCCGGATCATACAAGTAAGTCGTCATCAAGGCCTGATCTGGTATTTCATTCCTGAGATCCGATAGAATCGATTCAATGGTTGCCGAACTGGTTTGTGATTCCAAATTCGATATCGAAGAAGAAATGGCATTCAAGTCGGTGGTAAGCTGAGCGTAGGAGTAATCAGCAATGGATGCCACCTGCATTGTGCCATCATAACTCCAAAGCTGGATGGTCTTCAATCCATCCCTGACTACTTCTATCAGGTTGCCGGATGCCGTTTCATAATCCAGTTGAATCCGTTCTTCTCGTTCTGAAGCCGATCTGCCTAGCAATACTCGATCAGGCAGGTGATAATTACCATAGGACGAAAACTCAACTTTTCTGCTAAGCTGTGATGTTTGGCCATTGGTTACATTACTTTCCAACACTTCAGCAATTCGGTGATTGGCCAATAGCTCTGTTTCAGAAAGGTCAGCAGGATATTTAAAGGTTTCCGTGATTTCATCACCAAGGCTGTTGAAAACCGACTTGCTTCTGACCTGATAGGACACTGAAGGATCATACATATATTGGGTAACCTGATTCAAAGGATTGCCATCATCATCATAAGAGGTGGTTAAGGTTCGATTGAGCTTGATGAAATACCTGCTACTTGCCAAAGTGCGTTGCTGATGGATGGGCATCGGGCCACTTCTAAAACAGGAGACATTGGAGGTGCATATTTCTCCTTCGTACTGTGTATTCCCCACACCCGAAAAGACATTGACCCAGAACTGAGCAGGATTGGAGGCAAGGAACTTGTTGCAGATTGCAGAAGTGCCGCCCCACCAGGGCTTCCAGCATTTCTTGGAGGTTCGGGTAAAACAACCTGGCCCAACCCACATGCAAGGAGCCTGATCGCCTTCAAGCCAATCCACGTAATCGAAAAACACATGATCGCCGGTGTTATCGGCCTGAACGATCATAATGTCACGGTTATCAATATCGGCTATCTGTTTGAACCAAAAGCCATGAAAGCCCTCACCGATGTACTCAACGCTGTATTCATTGGCGACTACTTCAACCTTGGCATGTGTATCATTGGTGGTGTTTTTTCTGTAGATGGCCTGGTCCGTCACTCGACCATTCATCTGATGGTAGTTGATATAGGGATCTATACTCTGCGCTTCACTTCTGTTTTCGAAATAGGTAACCGAAACGCCATTGTAATCCGCATTGATCTCGTCCCAATCTACCTGTGAAACGGTCGAATAAGTGATGACATTCGGTGTGGGAGTCGCTTGATTGTTGGCGTATCGTTGTAGGTACTGACAGTCTCCAAAAGGCTCATAGATCCTTTCAAATAATCGTGGCTGATGAAGCTGCGCACTGGAAGCCGCATTGGACTCCAGAAATGATTTAGTGATCTCACTTGGCTTTTTTAGAGATAGATCACCGTAATAGTAATAGGTAGTCTTAGCCAATGCATTGGTCGCTTCATAGTCCAGAGTTTTATATACCCTGGGTGCACCAACATTCAGGTTGACCGTTGAAGTTGTTTCTTCATAAATGTCCATGGTGATGGTTACACCAAAGATGTTGTTGACCAGCAACATGTTGTAGATCCCAGGACCAAGGGTTACTTGTTCCAAAACAGCAACCACAGCCCCGTCTTCACGGAATTCTGTCACAATGGCACTGTTATTTACAAAATCGCAATAGTCATTGCCATCCCCATTGACCCCTGACGCATCAGTGAGTGCAGCAAAGTATAAGGGAGCTGTTTGAACTGGGAAGTTGCTACCTGTAACAGAAATCTCAACGGTGTAAGTCCCGGATTGAGTTAACCTGAAATTGTCGGTTGCAGAATTGGGAATACCAAGTACGCCATCATCACAATAGGTGCCTGCGGTTTCACCACCAGAAACGGTAAGCCTTCCCAGATACTTTCTGTTCTCCACTAATTGACTTCCCGTGACCCAGGGAAGCTGATAGGAAAACTCGGTATATCCTCCTGTAGGATAGGTAACCTTTGACAACATGCCAACAGTAGCATAAGCTACCCTCGATTCTCGGTTGACACCTGTTAAATGACTCGCATCATCATAGTCACTATTCTTAGGAAAGAGGTTGTTCCCTCCCCATCCATTGTAAAAGCCCCAATAGTCCTGTGCATTGCTTGTTCTTGAAGGGATAGAATTGCGGTCTTTATATTCAAAAGTGTACTTCTGAGGATTGGCCGAAGCTGCTGCAAACAATTGAACTTCATCCAAAAGGAGCCTGCTTTCCCAATCTGGACCATTTTCATCCGGTCCGGCATAACTGTACTTTAGTTCACACCTTTGGAGCGTATTCTGGGAAGTCAGGTCTTTGATTATGATTTCTTCTACTGCTTTTCTTCCCGCCAGGTCTTTTCGATCATTAGTCTGTCTTTTTAGCTCCAACATGTCTTTGTTATTCCTTCTGATCTTATTCAGAAAGGGCTGACTGATGACATAGTTAATCTGGGAATTCATCGTATAAGTTTCAGCGGCCTTACAATCTGGGTCCGTCGGGGCATTGTTATGCCAATCCGTGTAAATGGCTCTTTTCAATGCGGGTTGTTGAGCGCTCCAGGGAGTCGGTGACAGGTACGAAAAGTTGAAGGTGTCTCGTTTGTCTCCAGAAGTGATTTGAGAGACGTACCATGCTGAATTGTGCTTCAAATGATCAATGAAGTCTGAGCTGTCGTCAAATGATTCAGTGGTTTCGGCGTGATTAAATAGGTAAGTGTTCCCGTTGGCATCCCGAACTTTCCATGAGGCAATTTTTGTGCTGTGTGTGGTGCCATTTGAGGCAAATGTTACTTCTACATCCAGCGTGGGATCATCAATCGCCAAGGCTTTCTTTATAAGCGGGTTTCCGGTATCAGAATCATAATCGATGTACACTTTAGCAGAGACATTCAGTACGTTGATGGAATAGAGGTCAACTTGCGTGTCAATCTCTCGCTTGATCACCCGATCCCTGTATTGCAAGAAGTCTTCAATGAGGTTATCATCAGCGGGAAAAACATCCCCTCTTTGGATTTCAAGAGACTTGAATAATTCGAAGTATGCCTGATAACTAAAGTCTCCTAGTAGTTCACTGCTGCTTTGTCTTTGAGGAAAAGGATCAGGGCTGTACGTCGTATAATGGCTACCGGTGATGTAATGGTCTGGTAGCCCCCTCACTTCCTTGGTTACCATACCTCCAACTCGGAGATTCCAACCCAGGCCTACTTCTGTGGCAAGCTGCTCTACCTTGATTCCACCTCCACTATAGGTAAGACTCACAGGAATGGCAAGAGATCTGCCTGATACTGAGCCAATGGGAACCGATACCGAAGAAGCTCCGGTAAACATGGAAATGGATTGGTTACCGTAAGCGCTGAATGCAGCGGCTTCAGGAGACTTGGGGATCGTGACAAAATCTCCGGGATCAATCTGTGCCTTCAGGCTTGGCAGGCACAGCAAGTAGCTAAATAGAAAAAGTGTTAGGGCTTTGTTTTGCATACCGAAAGTTGAACTTGTTATGAAGAAGTTTCAACTAAGGAACAAAAACGGTTTTATAAAGTCCAGAAGAACTTCATGAACGTACCGAAAAACTTCATGTAGGTAACGGATTTGCTAATGAACGTAAAACGGTTTGGTGTTTGTGTTATCTTGTTTTCACAGAAAATGGTTGGCTTTTGATCCGATGCTTTCTACAAAAAGAAATTCGTTGTTATGCGATGTAACTTTTAGTGCATTGTTTATGGTTCATAAAAGAATGAACTTCTAAGATTATTCCAGATGTATGAAAACTCATCGATAAATGGTTGTTTGTCCATTCTCGTCTGATAGTTTTTCATCTTGTCCATCTTATTTTCAGTACTATTTAGAAAGTCACCTCCATGAACATTTTCGGGACCATAAATCAGGAGGTATTGGTAGGTAACATAGTTTTCAAAATGAACTTTGTATTTAATGTCACTGTGATAGGTGCTTAACACCTGGTGAACACCCTTAATTGGATTTCGTTTGATGAATTCAATTTTAGATTCCTGGGTAAAATGTTGTCGAAATCGATTCTTCAGGCGTACCGCAGAACCTATATAGAATTTGTTGTTTTCAAGTTCAAGCACATATACGAAGTGCTTTTTAGATTTCTTTTTATCCCGTTTGAATTCGTTTTTAAAAAGTAAGAAGCAAAATCCTGTATTATCATAGAACCGACAAGAAATCCAATGTTGATTGAATCGCTGATTCAACCATTCAAGAGGCTGTAATGGATGACCTAATGTAAAGTCTGCACTTTTTCTATTGTGAAATTCAACATTGACCTTCAATGCTCCATTCAAATGCCTAATGGCAGTAGAATTGAATTCAGGATCGATACAAAAGTCTTCTACATATCTAGTTATCACAATGGTTAAATTAGACCATCTGGTATTCTTCCAAAAAAAGACTTTTTCATCTGAAGTAATTGATTCCATTCTTTAAAGCAAACACCTGCTCCTCGTTGATTCAAAGCTCTAACAAAAGCAAAAGAGTTCCTCTTCCTCTATTTGATTAGTGTATTCTTGCCTTGTAGTTTGAAAAAGGATTTCTTCTGCCGAATGACCTTTGACTCTTCTCATGGTATCTCCAGCGGCATTTTCAAGAATTGCCTGTTGAAGAAAAGGAAGTTCATATTCACGACTGGCCATTACTTTCTTGGCTTTTGTTTTCAGATGACAATTGACACAGTTCCCCAGGTATTTCTTGTCCCTGATCTCTAATTGAAAAGCCTGTTTGTCCCAAAAATCCTTCACATCCTCTTCCTCAAAACCCAGGTCATAAAGGGGCATTTTGACCTGTACCTTGGCCGTTTTGGAAGCAAGGTTTCCGAAGTATCTCTTGGGTTCATCCTTTCTGATACCTAAATACTTGGTGTATTGCTCCAGTCCGTAATTACGTTTCAAGAAATCACTCATGGTGCTTACTTTCAATCGTCCTGTACAGTAGCGATGAACGACATTGGGAACTGACCAGTCAAGTTGCTTGATATAGCGAATGGCGTTATAGTACAAAATGACCTTCAGCATAGGTAATCCCTGCATATTACAAGTGTCAGCTGTGACCAGGTTGAATTGATGCAAACCGGCCTCCTGATCAAACAAAGCATGAAATTCCCTGACGCATCGTCGATAATCAGCTTTTACCTCTGCCTTGATATGATCGGGACTCACCGTTTTCCAGTCAGGAAAATCATGGTCATTGGTATCAAAAGTCAGGATCTTCTTACCAGGAATAACCTCATAAGGTTGCCTAACCTCATTAATTGATTGTTGTAATAAATCATGGTTCTAATTCATTTTTTAGTTGTTCGATTACTTGATCTATATCGCCCTTGGATTGGGAGTTGGCCTGGGTTTGGTTTATCAGGCGTGGGTTTACCCGTTGCCAGAGTTCTTCAAAGCTGTTGACCATTTCATTGAATTCGGGCCGTTGCCACAATTGAGGTGCGACACCTTCGGGTTTGGGTTTACGACCAGAAATGAGGATCAGCATCGTCTTTTCAATGGCCCCTTGTTTGTTGTAGAGTTTGAAAGAGTTCAGGTTGATTACATCATCCACCTTATAATGCCGAAACAGCCAATTAAAAAATGGACGGTATTTAGCGATCAGACCATCTTCACCAAAATAGATATATCCCATGATGATGATGGCCGCCCGTCCATTGTCCTTCATAGTATGCAGCGCTAACCCACTCATCACATGCTCCAAGCGAATATTTTGGGCTAGACCTATGTGATTATGAAAGTAGGTCTCGATGATATGCACTTTGTCATACTTTTCTTCTTCCCATCGTGAGAAGGGTGGATTGGTGACGACTACATCAAAGGATCGATCCAGTGCTTTTCCAAATGGCTCAGCGGCATTGAAAGAGGTAATCGTTGAAAACTGAACAAACTCCAGGGATTTAATTCTTGTCTTGTCAATTTCGTTAGCATGTGTCATTGCTGGATCAGCGCCGACTAAAAGCAATCCATTTCCGGCACTTGGCTCAAAAATGCGCCTGGCGTTTTTCATGCCTGTGTATTCAGCTACAATGGCACCAATGGGGCATGGAGTGGAGTATTGCTTGTAGATCTCCTTTGAACTATCGGAATAGGCGTATGTAGGTTGAACATGATGCCAGAAATGGATCATCTTCGCCAGTCGATGCTCAAAGGGGATCGGCTCCCGGTAAAGCGCACGATACCATAGCATCCAGCTTAACTCCACCGCTTCCCACATGATCCCCATGTTTAAAACCTTTAACGCTTTTGCCAGCTTTTCGACCTGGCCTTTAGTAACTCGCTTGTTCTCTGCATAATCATCATGCATGTGAGCAATGACTCGATCAAGGTAGTCTGAGTAATGCTCCTCAATGAGTTCGGGATAATCCTTTGGTTCTTCTAGTGCTCCCTTGGAATTGACCAAGCCTTCTTCAGTCCGTGAAAATTGTCGCTCAGCTACTGACCCAGTGTGTCCTGACTGTACCCCGATCTTTTGAATGGTAGGCCAAATCTCACCCTTCAGGTGATAGTAGTTCGGGTAGTTGTGTCTTAGCCATACTGAAAAGAGAATCGGTAATTCATGATCGTCAATGTGCACTTTCGGGAAATCCTCTTCTCGTTTTGTGGCAAAAGCAATGAATTGCTTAACAAGTTGCTTTCTTTCTTCATTCGATAACTCCTTAGGGTTTTCTGTTTCAAGGCTTGGAATCTCAACAATTCCTAAGGAAACCTCTCCGTTGAGATCATCAGCTTCAGCGGAAAGTGATTTTCCTTCTTCACCCGAAAATTCCTTAGGAATTTCTGCTCCAGAGGTCGAAATCTCAACAATTCCTAAGGAAACCTCTCCATTGAGATCATTGGCTTCAGCGGCAAGTGTTTTTCCTCCTTCATCCGAAAATTCCTTAGGAATTTCTGCTCCAGGGGTCGGAATCTCAACAATTGTTAAGGAAACCTCTCCATTGAGATCATCTGCTTCAGCGGCAAGTGTTTTTCCTCCTTCATCCGAAAATTCCTTAGGAATTTCTGCTCCAGGGGTCGGAATCTCAACAATTCCTAAGGAAACCTCTCCGTTGAGATCATCTGCTTCAGCGGCAAGTGTTTTTCCTCCTTCATCCGAAAATTCCTTAGGAATTTCTGCTCCAGGTGTTGAATTCTCAACATTTGTTAAGGAAACTTCTCCGTTGAGGTCATTTGCTTCAGCGGCAAGTGTTTTTCCTCCTTCATCCGAGAATTCCTTAGGAATTTCTGCTTCAGGGGTCGGGATTTCAACAATTTCTAAGGAAATCTCTTCGTTGAGATCATCTGCTTCAGCGGTAAGAATCTTTCCCTCTTCATCCGAGAATTCCTTAGGAATTTCTGCTCCAGGGGTTGGAATCTCAACATTTGTTAAGGAAACCTCTCCGTTGAGACCATTGGCTACAGCGGTAAGAATCTTTCCCTCCTTAAAGAGTGCTCTTGCTTTAACCTTTTGTTTCTTTGGAAAAACACGCACTTTCTTAAAGGCACTTCCGAATTTTTGCCTACCGAAAGATTCAGCTATAAAAGTGGAAACCTTTTTAAAGGGATCAAATACAACATAATCTTCCTGTTTAATGTTATTCTCCTTACCGAAGGAGATCGTTACGTAACTAAACCTGTTTTGATTGATGTTCGCTAAGGAAGGTTCAAAGGAAGGAAGCAAAGGCACCGATTCGATGGCGGCTCCCTTAGCAAGAGCTTCCTCCAGGGCTTGCACATAGTTCTGGTAAGCAGGGTGATTATTACCTAGCCATTTTTTTGGGCTTTTGAAATGCTGCCTTAATCCAATTTTTTCCTTAAGAAAAGTTGCGGTCTCCTTAGGGAGTTCCTTACTAAAGAACAATTCATCTCGTTCTTTTTCTTCATTAAATGTAACTGTAACTTCAATCATAGAATTCAAATCTTGGGTCTCCCTTAAGGAGCCTCTTTAGGTTCTCGCAATTGATTTTAGAGAACCTTGGAGGGTTACATTGCAATTAGGAAGTGATTAATCTGCCTAATTGTAAGATTAAATCTAGATTACACTCTTGATTTGAAGAAGGTACACTTTCGTACCGTGGTACCAACAGTAGGTAAGGTGGTGAATTGGAATTAAGACAATTCTTGCCGAGGGGATAATTTATAGGGGGGATAAATAAAAAGGATTTGTGTGAATTAAGCAGAAACCAAAATTAAAATCCGAGCAATTGGATTGGAGCACTGAAGTTTCTAATCCAAATGATCATATCAAGGATTCAGGTGATACTATTTTGTTGGTAGAATTAATTCACGCTCCATCGTATGCCGCATGGGTTTGTACACGAGAAATCATCTTAAAATTTCTTTTGAAAAATAATTTAGTCGAAGATTCGACACCTTCTCTTATGCAACTGGCCAAAAACCTAATGTTCATTGATAAATCTTCTTTTACCTTTCCATTTTGTTTAGCCTTCTCAATAATAACCATAGACAATAATCCAAAAGCAAAACTAACTTCCGGAATCAACCGAATTATGAAATTTCGAGTTTTGGTCAAGAAAGGATCACTCTTACCGGGAATAAGACTGTCCAGCTTTTCCATGTTTGCCCCAAGAATATATTCATTTAGCAAATCTTTCAATGTAGCTAGACCATTTTTGATTTTTTCAAAATCTTCATTTTGAGGTTTTAGTCCAACAACTCTGTTTATTTGAGAGATAGTATTTTGTTTCGTGAATGTTCCTTTTATCCTAAATTCATCTTCAGCAAGCCAATTAATAAGAAAATCAATGTATTGACTCACAGAGTATTGGATAAAGTCATCAAATTGAATTTTATCTATAGCGTTTGAGAGTTCAAGAATTAAATCAGGGTCAATTCCGGTTTTGAAGCTAATTTCTTTTGACCAAATAAGGTTTTCGGATAACGAATCCATCTCATTTCTTCTATCGAGAAGTTTTTGAACTTGGAAATCAAATGTTTCTTCCTGATTTAACTGAACTGCTTTGAATGAATAGAAAGAATTCTTTAACATTTGTTTTGTTTCATTCTCTGAAATGTTTTCAGGTTTGAAACGATATAATGAATTGATTTCTGCTGTTGTCAAATCATGAGAGTCATCTTGAAGTGAATCCAGAAAAAACTCCAAAGGGTCTTCTACCTTAAGGCATTGATCACTTTTTGAGAAAATTTCATTTTTTAAATCCCACCATCTTGGTGAAATGTTACTTCCATCTATAGTTACAATTTCTCCGGGTATTACGATCACTCCACCTTGTGATGAAAGACCTGCTCGACCTGCACGGCCAGCAGCATTTAGAAGTTCGTGGGGAGGAATTCGCTCTCTAAAATTAGTGTCATCGTTATATCTATCATCACCAGCTATTATTACCATTTCCGCTGGTAGATTTATCCCTTGTGCTAGAGTTGCAGTGGCAACTAATACAATTGAGCCTTGTTCCGCTCTGAAATAATTCTCAATTAAGCTGCGTTCTATCGGAAGAAGGAGGCCATGGTGAACACCAACGTTCTCACGATTATACAAATAGGAATATTTAAAATCTCCTAACTCCTCTTTTAGACTTTGAATCACTTCATAATTATTAGAAATATATGATGTAAACGAATTTTCTCTTTCTTTCAGAAGATCACTTACCTTATTTGCTGTAGAATTAGCTATTATGGGATTGTCTACAAAAATCAGAGTCTTCAAATTTTGCTCAGCAAAATATGAACCCAGTCTGGAAGCTACATCGTTACGGTTAGATGTTAATCGCCAGCCTTTATTTATAGCAAGTCTAACATCCTGATCAATTGGTTTGATCTTAATATAATCATCTTCATTTTCAGTTTCCCAGATATTTCTTAAGCTAAATAGGCAATAAGCTCCGATAGTCATTTCGCTTTGCAATTGCGATGGAGGATTTACTGTTGTTGCTGTAGATTTAGCAAGATTTATTTTTTTTCTTAAAGAATTAATTTCTTCTTGTTCAAAAATTAATGAGCCATGTAATTGTCTTGTTGGTTTCCAAGATGAATTAAATGAGAAACAGTTTCTTCCAGTTATAGACTTTATCCAATCTGCAATCTCATTACCATTTTCAACCATCGCCGATACTAATAAATAATCAGCATGAGGAATATATGTTAATAATGTGATTAAACAATACATCGCATCAAGCGATCTTCTATCTCTTTTAATATCGACTCCATGAATTAAATGGAATTCATCAAATACTACTAATCCTACATCTTCAATAATCTTTGGGTTGATGTTATATGAAGTGAGACATTTTTCAGGTGTCATCACATTAATCGTGAATGACTCTATTTCTAGGATCTCAGAATATTCAGAATCCATTTCAAAAACCTCAGATTCATAATCTTTGAAAACAGACTTTAGGTTTTTTTTTACTTGATCTTCGAGTGCATGAGTTGGAACTAAATAGATGATCTTCTTTTCGGTTATAAGTGTTGACGCAATCTTAAGTTCCGCTAAAGTCGATTTGCCTGCACCTGTAGGGAGAGTAAGAATAGCTGAATTTCCAGGTTCAATAAAACCAGTTTTTACTGCATCAAAGTGATTTTCCCATAGATAGGGTCTTTCATCTGCTATTTTTTGGAGAAATTCTGTCCAATTATTTGAGTCGATTCCTTTTGGGGGAGGAATATTTACTACCCCTCGTAGAAGAATATCCGATTCGAGAATCTTAAGAAGTTTGGCAAGATGAAGTGGGCCAGTAAAAAGATCAATTTGAATTGGTATTGAGATATCAATCGATGAAATATCAATAACTTTTTGAAAATGATCCTCTTGATTTTCTGAAGGCTTTTTTGTCAATTTTTTAGAGATAGACTGAATGCCTAATCCAAGTTCTCTCCATAAATAATCCTGAGCTGCCTCAAGTTCATCATCAAATGTGATTTCATCTTCTATGAACTGAGTAGAAACTATTTGAGATAATTCTCCTCTTGCAAGTGATTTAATAAAAAAAACCATCTTGCTTCTGGTTGGACTCGTATCTTGGGTTACATTAATTTTAGATGAAATCTCCGCCGCGTCAGCCTGACTATTGCCAATTAAAAATAAAATTGACGCAGAAACGAGTCTGGAAATGGCATCAATTTTCAGATCAGAAGTTTCAGTAAAATTGTAAATTCTGCTGACTCGAAAAATAAGATTATGAGCAGTTGCCGCAACAAAAGCAATTGACTCTTTATTTTCATGGTCAGGAATGGTAATGAGGATTGTTTCCAGGTTACTCGCAAGATTCTGCAACCATGTCACATCGTTTATTATATCACTATCAATTAAGTCAATAGTTCCATTACTAATATACCTTCTAATACTAATTATTCGAGAATAAATCCTTGTCAACTCCATTGGAAGACGAGAAATATCAATATTTCCGATTTGAGGAACTTGTCTTATTTTCTCTTCTGTAACAGAATTATACATGGATAGGCTTCTTCTTTTTTAATTCTTCTATTACTAATAAAATGAAATCGTCCATCCACTTTCTAATGTCATCTTTATATATCGTGGAAGCAAATCTTCTATGAGGATTAGACCCTACAACCTTCTTGTCATATTCATTGAACAGCGTTTCTTTTCCCTTTTTATCAGCATGATAAGACAAACGATTAATTCCAACTCTATAACGCCTAAGTTCTTTTGAACACAAATCATTTTGATTGATCTCCAGAATTGTCCCTCCATCTAAATGCTCTAATAAGGCTGAAATTCTTCCCACAATTTTATTATCATGAATGCCCATTTCGAAATCGCTAAACTCCGGCCAAATCTGTCGCTGAATCAGGTTTCTAGGGTTTTTGGTGAATTTGTCTTCCGTAATGACTATTTCCTCAATTTTTTTATCTGAGCCAATTGTTACGGCAATTCCATCTAAACCATGCTGTGCCGGCGCATCGTGTGGCGGTTGGTTGTAAAAATCTTGATCTGAGCTTTCAATAAATAGTGCAAGCCATGAAATAATTTGAAATATCCAACCATCTCTTTTCTCTATGTCTTTGTCAGATTTATCTTTTGCATCTAAACGTGCGATTGCGTAGGAAACTTCGTCTTCAGTTATTCGAAAGCTAGTTGTTGCTAGTGATTTAAGAACCCTTTTCACGTTGGCATAGCGTCCAAGAACTATTTCAGCCACATAACTTGCCAACTTCCCTTCATCTGTAATTTCGAATTCATTATCAATGACTAAAGGTGTGCAATCAATCGCGTTAAAAGAGATTGGCATAAAAATTAGATTTTATGGGCAGTAACAGATAATATTCAATAGCGCTTAATTTCAGAAGAGAAGGAATTTTGTTTTTTCTATTTCTCATATACCCCTACGAATCTAAGATTTATTTAATGACCAACAAAACGGTGAAGGCTCACTAAGCATGTTTTTCAGCCGAGCATTTCATTGATTTTAAATGAACACTGATTGATATAATCCAATATTTGCATCATTATAAGCATTCATTCGCCACACAGCCCTGGAAGCAGCCTTGCCAATTCTCTTACGAAAACGCTCATTTTGAATGAGTGAATCCATAGCTGTTGTCCATTGCTCTGGTTCTTTAACCAGGAGTCCAGTCTCCTCATGCTTGATAACTTTTGAATAGGGAGCTACACTGGAAGCAATCACGGGTATCCTAAATACCGAAAGCTCGAAATACTTAATAGCAGACTTGCCTTTTGTATTGAATGAGATATCTCTTAGGGGTAACAACGCGATATCCAGTGATAAATCCTTAAGTATATTAATGTAGTCGGTAAAACTCACAGACTTCACATACTTGAATTTGAGATCTACCAGTTTGTTCTCTCCCTTCAATTGACCATCCCAACCAAAGAAGATGAATTCGACCTTTTCGCAATACTTATTCTGGATAGCCCTAAGAGATTCAAGGATATTTAATATGTCCTCTGCAGACGCTAAGCTTCCAATTAGCCCAATTCTTACAGTTTCAGAGGTTGGTCGCCAAGAGGCTGAATTGTTTATCCGTTTCCGTCCTTGATTCCCTTTCCTGGGGGGTTCAATCTCTTCGTAAGTCAACGTAGAGATCAGGTTGGGAAGATACTCCAAAAAGACTGTGGAATTCGGGAAGTGCTTTTCAAGTAATGAGTCATAGTAGTCCAGCAATTCTTCTAATGCTCCAGTCATGAGATCCATTCTGGAAATGTTCTTTAGTAACTGCTTTTTCATTTCCGTACTGATCTTGTCATGATCAGGATGGTCTTTGGGTATTTGATGGAAGTTCTGATCAAGATCCATCACAAACTTGAGGTCATCATTGATTTCCAATAATGCTCGAATGATGTATTCCACGTCAGTGAATATGGTTGGTAACACGATATAATGCGCCCATTGGATAAGCCTTTCATCTACCGGACTGTCATAATCATCAAACTGCTTGTTGAAATCCCACGAATGAATGCCGGAAATCAGGGCACAATGCGTATGAGTCTTATTCAGTTCCAAAGCCGGTGCAATAGACCGATAATAACCTGTTCCATTGAGGCAGGGCCAGATGTATAGTACATGGACCTTTCCGTCATTGAGGTCATAGAGAGGATATTTATCTTCAAACTTTTCAGCTTTCAATTGTGCTTTTAGTGCTTTGATTTGCTGCATGCTTTTATTGTCCTTTCCTTTGATTATGATCAATACTCACTTCATTTCCTTCAAGGAACTTCGCAATTATGTTACCTGAATCCAGGTCATAGATTTCACTGTTCTTGGTCATGGGACCATATTTTTTGACCAGGTTCCTTAGTCGATCCAGGCCAACCTCCCGATCACGATATTGACTTTTTTTGCTCTTCCAGTCTATCGAGTAAAAGGTGCGAATGTTCCCGTCCTTGAACCGGACGATCAATTTGCTAAAGGAGTGCTTATTAAGCTTCCATCCATAAGTAGGTCTTTCCATTTCCTTCAAGATTGTTAGGATTTGAATTGATTGATCAGCTGCTTCAAAGGGATATCTTCAACGAATTCCTGATCACAAAAACTCCTCACAAGGGTGTGCTTATCCTGGCTCATAATGTGTATCTGAAGCCTGGACACATCTACGGTTTTTTCATGAGCGTAAGCATCCATGAATGAAATCACTCGATCAGCAACTGTGGCAGGATTTACGACAGAGCTTGATCCGACAAAAAAGAGTACCAGGTCTTTGATGGTCAATTCCTGGATTTGTTGCGCACCCGTATGAAGAAATACCCGCAATGATTGACCTGGTTTGACAATCCGCACAAATATGGTCTGCGGGTTTACTCCAGCGTTACTCGCCGTTTCCTCTATGAACCGTTGAACATTTTGATTGACCAACTTTTCATATCCGAATATGTCCACATTAATCGAATCTATGATGGTCGTTAACCTTTGTTTGATAGGCGTTGATTGCTTGCTTCTAATTGTTTTATTCATTGATTTTTGACTTTTATTCAATTGAAATCGTGTTAGATTGATTTGGATGCAATTGGAGGTTTGAGTGATTGGATAGAATCGTGGCGTGGAATTGCTTCAGTAAGAGTGGATCTTGGAGCTTTCCAATTCGCTGTTCACAGTCCCGATACATTTCCAGTGATGGCCTTCTCTTGGCTGTATCTTTCTTTTCATTGTTGAGATAGCGCCGAACCTGAGCGTTCAGAATCAGCTTGAGCTGCACCTCTTGTTTGCGTTTTTCCTGTACTTCCCACCACTTCTTCGTTCCTGTGAAGCCATGACGGTTCGTTGGATCAAAATATCGGTCAGGTAACTGTACAAATCGATTCTCAGGGTCTTTTTGAATGAACTTCTGGACCAGGATGATTCGCTCCGTATAAATTTCATGGACTCTTGTCAGGCGGTCGTCACTTACTGGTTCATACCATTGTCGAAGTAACCTCTTTGCGGCTAATTCCTGTCTTTCAGTGAGGTATACATCCTTGTAAAGCACATTTTTTGCCAGATTCCAAAGCCTTTCTGCGTAAAAGGAAGTGGCGGCCCGAGCCTGATTTTCAGGGGATTTATCCCCGTTTTCCTCTCCAACTCGATGCCGCCCTTTTTCCCCTGCATCTTTGTGGGCTTTTTCGGATAACTCACACTTATCCACAGCCGCCGCCCGGCCCGCCGCCTTTTCGCTTTTAATTGCCACTTTTTCCCCTGTGTGTCCCGCAAGGGTGTTGCCAGTGTAGCCTGAAAAGGCTTGAGGACATGTGAGCGCATGCTCACGCCTTTTTGAAGTGTTGCCAGTTGAGACGTTTCGGCTGTTGATGCCCTCACCCGAAGGTATTTTCATGGAGTTAACCACATCCATTATTATATTATTAGTGTTTCCAGTGTTACCAGAGTCTGTATGAGGACGTTTTGTCGATTGTTCCTTTTCAAAATGCGCTTTCTGAGCTTCCAGAGCTTGTTTTCGTAATTGCTCATCTCGCTCTATTTTTAGCTCATTTTGGCTCTTTTTTCTGGTTACACACAGTATTTTAGGGTTTATCCACAACTCATAACTAGCATTACTGCCATGCCATACTTTTTGGGTAATGACACCCGCTTCCATCAACTTGCTGATATGCCGCTGAATGGTTCGGCTACTGGAATGGGATAATGTGGCCAGTTGGACATTATTGGTCTTTAAAGAAGGTAGATTATCCGGGTCAACCTCTCCAACTCCATTGGCCTTGATAAGAGATACCCCATAAAGCCGTATCAGTTCTTTCGCTGTTGCCGTTACACTTTGTCTTACCTGCCCGGATAGCTCTTCTGTTTGGCTATTGTACAAATTAATGTATGCATCAAGCGCCTTGAATGCAATGCTGTAATGAAGGACGATCATTTTATTTGTCGAACCTTTAAATAAATTGAACATCCACTCTCCAGGTTCATCCTGGGATGGGCTACGTTAAAAAAGAGCTACTGTGTGTAGTACTACAGTTCACTTTCGGCAATCAGCGGCCTTAACTGGAGTTAAGCCCTGATCAAACTTTAAATTCCTTTAATCCTGCCTTATCCGAGTATTTGTGAAAATGCCCTGAACAAGCCAAAGGGCTTAAGGTCCAGGTTAGTCGCTTCTCGTAGCAAGTAGGCCCGATGAACCCAAATCATTCCTGGTTCTTCATAAATCGGAGCATCAATTAACTGAGCCACATAGATCTTTAAATTACTATTTGGTTTATACAATGTTGTTGGATCGCTTACTAACCACGATACACTTTTAAGGGCGGGATTGATGTACCATTCTCCTTGAGCATTGACGTTTCTTGATGATTCTCCAGGAAAGGTGGTTAACTCTCCTTTACGCTCTCTGTAGAGCATGGTCCATACCTCTGACGAACCATCGATAGGTGTGGCATCAGCCTGTAAAATCTTAAACCAGATCTTTGATTTGTTTTCTTTTAGTTGAATCATTTCAATTACATTTTTTCCTTGACAGACACGACGCTTGGTTTGAAATATCTAATGATATACTGATGCTCATAAGTAATCAACCCTAGCTTTTTTGCAATAGGTAGTAGCTTCCTGAATTCAATGCCGCTGGAAATCTGTAGCAATTCCATTACCTCACTCTGATCTATCCAGGTCTCTGACTTTTGTTTGTCCAAAG
Organism: Cytophagales bacterium; assembly: GCA_033344775.1. Taxonomy (NCBI): domain Bacteria; kingdom Pseudomonadati; phylum Bacteroidota; class Cytophagia; order Cytophagales; species Cytophagales bacterium. The sequence continues at coordinate 505,079 of JAWPMT010000002.1, forward strand.
CCCTGTAGATTAATCCGGGATTTACTTTCGAAATACACTTCTGAAATTCAGCAACGAATAATTCCGATGACCTAATACTATCCTCGACCTCATGCATCATTTTGAAAGTTTAGAAGACGATTTACTATTGACGGACCTGTTACTGCCTGATTTAGTTAACTGTTGAAGTTCATCGAACATTTCATTGCGAACTTTCTGTTTCGCTTTGATCAGTCTGATACTTGTACTGTAGATCAAATCCTCATTTGAAGGTCTTACAGAATCCTCATGATTGAAGAACTTATTAATCGTGGGCCTTGTCAGCCCCGTTACTTCTTGAAGTAGCCGAGGATAACTATCAAAGTGGGCCGTCAATTGTTCTTTAAGATGTAGAACTTCCTCTTTGTTGTACATAAAGCCTATTTAATTGTAGTTGTTGAATTGTATGATGTATTTTATTACATCAAACATAAAACAAATACGAATTAAAAAGCTAATTATTATGAAAATAAAATCACTATTATGAATTAAGACTATGCTTAATTCAAATTAAAGTGTAAATTCGCTGGACAAGAAATTGTAAATAAAAAGTAAAGTAAAAAAGCATCGTTTTGGGCGGTCTATTCGTTAAAACGATAACTTTCGAGTTCAAACGAAATCGAAGCAACTAAATAAACAACACTGAAATCCCTAAGCGCTAAATTAAATGGACAACAAACTAGAAGGCATTAACCTAAGATTCATTCAGGCTGTTGATCACGTGATTGATGTACATAAGGTGGCAGGTATGGAGCCTAAATCCGCCAGGTCGTTGAGTGAATTCATCGGAAAGGATCCCAATACGATTTCCAGGATAAGACAAGGGTCAAAGGATGTATCGGCTGAGCAAGTCAAACGACTTGCTGCACTTTGTGGGATAGATCTTAATTTTTTCTACAATGAAAATATTCAGCTGATCTATCAGGCAGATATGTTCAATGAGGAAAACCTCAAACGGTCAATTGAGGGGCAGACCATCAATATGGATTTCTCCAACTCCGGAAACGATAACACGAACCTTCAATTAGGGGCTGGTGATTTCTCTGGAAACATTTACAATAATGGAGCCTCTAGCGCGGAACATAGCCATAGAGATACGCATTATCACTTCCATAAAGCGGAACAACTTGTAAAGACCATACCAGCTCAATTTCAACAGAGCCTTACCAATCAACTACAGGAAATTAAATTAAGCTATATGAAGCTTGAAAGAGAACTCTTAGACAGGACAGAAGAGCTAAAAAAAATAACCAAAGAGTATTTGGCAGAAATCAAACTATCTCAGGCAAACCAAACCGATTTAATGGAACAATTAAAGAAAGAACGGGAAGCAAAAGACGATCTTTATCTGAGATACATCAAATCACTGGAGAATAAGTAAATAACGCAATCAATAGCGTTATTTAGAAACATAATTTATTTATACCCCGTATAAAATCATGCGGGTTAAAAAAAGATGAACAGCTTCGAAGAAAAGCTTAAGCAATCCATTGTTGCTCAAATCAGATGATTTTCAGAACATTGACCTTCGACAGGAAAATGGAAAGGTTGTTTCTATCCAAAGGACATTAAAAAAGAAATTATAGCTATGATAAATAATCAGGCGTATTGCGGTCATTGTATTCTTGATGTAATCCACATGAGAGTGCTATTGACAGAGTGGAAATGTCTAATTCAAAAAAGAGTAAAAAGACAAGAAGATTAACCATTGAAAAAGTAAGAGAAAAGACTAGATATAGAGATTTATCGGATGAAGAAGCAGAAGTAATAATTGGTCAATTGGATCGATTAGCTGAAATCATTGTAAAACATGTCATTTATGAAGCACCTGAAAGAGTTTGATAAATTCATACATAAGAAGTCGGATGAGATTGACTTAAATAAGAATGTATGGCTTTACACACGAGTATCTTCTAAAGATCAATATGTGAACCAGAGTCTTGAAAATCAGAAAAAGTATGGTATTGAATATTGCGTAAAGAATGAATATATCTTATCAAAAACTTTTGGAGAGACTTATGAGAGTGCACGAGGAGACTTCACCAGGCGAGAGTTCAAAAGTCTTATAGAGAGCGTGAAAAGGTCTAGGAGGCGGCCATTTGCCATACTTCTGTATAAGATGAGTAGGTTTTCCAGAACAGGTGGGCATGCGATCTCTTTAGCAACAGAGCTTATAGAAGTATTAGGGGTCCACCTTATTGAAGTTTCTAGTGGTAAGAGTACTTTGACCGAGCGGGGAAAGCTTGAAATATATGAGCGACTTCTAAAAGCTCGTGAGGAGAATATTGAGAGGTTAGAAATGACCGTGCCAGGAATGACTAGCTTCGTTGAAAATGGTAATTGGCTTGGACGAGTCCCACGTGGATATGATCACTTTGGCCCAAGAGTGAAGGATACTACTAAAATTAGTGGGGAACAGAAAATTGTCATAAATGGAGAAGGGAAAATACTAAAGGAAGCCTGGAAGAAGAAGGCGCTTGGATCGAAAGATTCTGAAATACTTATATTTCTTAGAGAGAAGGGAGTCAATTTCACCAAACAAGCTCTAAGTAGAATGTGGCGAAAACCATTTTATTGCGGAATCATTGTCCATAACATGCTTGGTGAGAAAGTTGTGAAAGGGAATCATCAGGCTTTGGTATCGCAAAAAGATTTTCTTAAAATTAACCGAGATTTAGAGCGGAATAAAAAGGGGTATGACAGTTCCAATGATGAAGAAAATCTTCCACTTAACAATTTCGTTCGAAGCCTCGATTGTGGAACTTCCTACTCAGGCTATTGTGTAAGGAAAAAAGGGTTATACTATTACAAGAATAATAGAACGGGTAGCAGAGAGAATATTAGAGCGGAAAAGCTTCATGAAAGCTTTGTTGACCTTCTAAGGGAAATTGAGCTAGACAAGGCCATTGATGCCGATCTTCTTGCCCTCGCCATCAGAGATAAAATTCAAGACATCTATAAGGTAGATGTGGAATCACAAGAGTTGATTAAAAAGAGAGTTCTTGAAATAGATTCCAGGCTAACCAGCTTAAAGAGAAAATACATGGTTCTTGATCTAATTAGCAAAGAGGACTATGATTTGTTTAAGGCTGAATTGGACCAAGAAAAGGCTCAATTATTGAAGGATTCTGAAAATACAATTTCAGAGTTCTCGAACCTACAAGAAATTATTAGTAAGGGTGTAAGAATATCCCAAAACATATCGATTCTGTGGCTTAAAAGCGGTTTTCAGCTTAAAAAGGCATTGCAAAATGTGATCTTCCCTGAAGGAATACTGTTCGACTTTAAAAACAAGGTTTCTCGAACCCAAAGAGTCAATGAAATTTTTCAATTAAACTATTCAATATCAATGAGTTACTGCAAAAAACCAAAAAGGACAAGTCTCAAATTTGAAACTTGTCCTATGATAGTAGCGGGAGGAGGACTCGAATCGCACCGGCGACCCGGCTCCGACCTTCGGGCTCATAACCTGACGAGCTTTGATAATCTGAATTTTTGGGATGGTTGCGAATACAGACTTAAACAACAAAAAAAGGCCAACTTTTCAAGTTAGCCTTTGTCTTAGTAGCGGGAGGAGGACTCGAACCTCCGACCTTCGGGTTATGAGCCCGACGAGCTACCAACTGCTCCATCCCGCGATGTGGACGGCAAAAGTAACACCAAATTGGGAACTACCAAATAATTTTAATTAAATGTTAAGGGATTTTTTCGGCGTGCACCGTGGATAACATCGAATCGATGTTTTCGGCAAATGCCACGTTGAGGGGGAGGAGGTATTCGCTTTCGACTGGCTTCTTGAAAATCAGTAGATCCGTAAACCTGACAACACCTTGATAGGCTTGCTCAACGGGCTTTTGATCGATCAGGAATTGGATCTGATGCTTCTTGAGAAGTTCGACGTTTGAAGCTACCAGGTCATAACCAGAGAGGGTACAAGCAGGGTGAATGTCTTTTAGTGTATTTTGAACCAAAAAGGCTTTCGAGGTGCTGACATGTACAGCTGATAGGTCTGGTATACTGTCGAGTGCAGATGATAATGCTTTTTGGAAGGAGGGGCCTTCGTTCAGGCGGATACTGTGAAAGTCCTTCAGGTCGAATCCTTGTTCCTCCAGGTAGGACTTGAAACCATCTTCCTTTTCACGCGCGTGATCTGCCTTATCCGGATGCTCGTTTACATGGATCATGGCCATTGCGCCTGGTTTTTTACAATGCACCAGTGACAATTGTCCAGCTAGTCGTCCGCTGTTCAAGTGATGCAGACCAATGTAACATGTGGGGTTCAAGGCTTGAAGGTGCGTGTTGAAGGTCATGTAGGGCAGACCAGCTTCATCAAATGCATTGAATTGCTGCGGGGCATCATCATGAAAGATGGGCACTGCCAATACACCGTCCGGTTTTTGATTGATCGTTTGCTGACAAGCAGATTGGAATGAATCGGATCGATCAATGTCAAACTCAATGATTTGAATGTCAATCCCAAAGGACTTGAATTCTTTGAGACCTGCCATTAATCCTCGTCTGGCTTTTTGCCAATATTCATCTTGAGCTGAGGAGGGGATGATGGCATTCAGTCGGAATATTCTATTGTTCTTCAGCGTCTTGGCGATCAGATTCGGTTCGTAATTGATCTCCTTCAGCACAGCCTCCACTTTCTTTCGATTGGACTCGGAGACTTTCCCGCGCTTGTGCAAAACCCGGTCTACGGTACCTGCTGAAACCTGAGCCAGCTTCGCAATGTCTTTGATCGTGATCTTTTTTTCGGACATAGGCACTTGGACCTGACGAAGGTACCAACAATTCTTTGAATCCTCCAATTTTAGTTCGTGTGTTCGAACAAATTGTTAGTGTGTTCGAACACACTTAAAAATATTTTACTATATTTGTATCATCTTATTCTCTAAACTCAATTTGAAATAGCATGATGACTTCTGTAATTGATGATTCTTCGAAAACCCTGGAGCGACTACCAGTAAGCATCCATATTAGCGAGAAGGTAGCCAGTGTGAAAGTGGCCAATGAAATAGCTACGTTGATCCGCAATAAGCAATCCCGAAACGATATGGCGGTATTAGGCCTTGCTACAGGTATGTCACCTGTTCATGTCTATAAGGAATTGGTACGGATGCATCACGAAGAGGGGTTGAGCTTCAAAAATGTGGTGACCTTCAATTTGGATGAGTACTATCCGATGAGCAAGGAGTCATTGTTGAGTTACAATTACTTTATGCATCATCATTTGTTTGATCATGTAGATATTATGCCTGAAAACGTGCACATTCCTGATGGAACCATTGAACTTGAGCAAATTGGAGAGTTCTGTAGAAATTACGAGAATAAGATTGATCAATATGGAGGCATAGATATTCAGTTGCTGGGTATTGGTAGAACAGGTCACGTGGGCTTCAATGAACCACCTTCACATGCTGATACCTTGACACGGTTGGTTAAGCTGGATCCGGTGACCATTGCAGATGCGACAAGAGAATTCCTTCGGGAAGACCTGGTACCTAGAAGAGCGATCACTATGGGGATCAAAAGCATTTTCAAAGCCAAGAAGATCTACTTGATGGCATGGGGAGAGAAGAAGGCTGAAATTGTCCGAAAGGCAGTAGAGGGCCCGGTGACGAAAGACATTCCTGCCACGTTCCTTCAAAATCATGGAGATGTGGAAGTGTTGATCGACGAAAATGCGTCTTTGGAATTGACCCGGATCAAAACACCGTGGGTGGTGTCGCTGGTCGATTGGGATGATCAGAAAGCGAAGAAAGCAGTGATCTGGTTGAGTCAGAAATTGAATAAACCGATCCTGAAACTTACTGAAGATGATTATAAGCTAAATGATCTTGGTGATCTGATTGTCTATTATGGCAATTGGCACGATTTGAACATCAAAGTATTCAACGCACTACAGCATACTATTACGGGCTGGCCCGGAGGTAAACCCAATGCTGACGATAAGCATCGTCCTGAGAGAGCGACTCCCACTCGGAAACGAGTGATTCTGTTTAGCCCTCACCCGGATGATGATGTTATTTCCATGGGGGGTACCTTCCTGCGGCTGGTTGAGCAAGGACATGAAGTGCATGTGGCTTATCAGACCTCTGGAAATATTGCAGTATTTGATGATGATGCCATGCGCTACGCAGATTTCGCCATGGACCTGTTGGAGGCAACCGGGACCCTGAAAGAAGATCATTTCAAATTAAAGAATGCCGTACACGAAAGTCTTGCCAATAAGAAACAGGGCGATCCAGATATTCCGATCGTGCGTACCATCAAAGGCTTGATCCGTAAAGGAGAAGCGGCAGCGGGCGCAAGATTCTGTGGATTAGAGGAAGATAAAATCCACTTCCTGAACCTCCCATTTTATGAAACTGGCAAGGTGGAGAAAAGAGGAGTGGGATCGGAAGACGTGACCATCGTCAAAAAACTACTCGACGAGGTGAAGCCACATCAGGTATTTGCGGCTGGCGATCTAAGGGATCCACATGGTACGCACAAAGTTTGCCTGGATGTGATTTTGGAGGCCCTACGCGAGGAAAGAGACGCAAATGCAGCATGGGTTGAAGATTGTTACTTGTGGTTGTATCGGGGTGCATGGCAAGAATGGCCGATTGATGAAATTGAAATGGCCATCCCAATCAGTCCGTCTGATCTGATGAAGAAACGAAAAGCCATTTTCAAACACCAGTCACAAAAAGACACACCTGTTTTTCCTGGTTCTGATTCTCGTGAATTTTGGCAACGAGCAGAGGATCGAAATAAAATGACTGCCCAGACTTATGATAGTTTAGGTCTGACAGAATACGAGGCCATCGAGGCTTTTGTTAGATACCATTATTAGTTTGCCATCATGGAGTTGATATTAGGGGTAGACATAGGAGGAACCTATACGAAATACGGCGCCATCGATAATGAAGGTGACCTGCTATTTCAAGGGCGTATTCCCACTAGAGAAGCTGATAATTTTGCAGATTTCACGATCGCTTTTGCCGAGGAAATTGATAAACGTCTAAGTAGTTTTTCCTGTCACTTGAAAGGAATTGGTGTGGGTTCTCCGATGGGGAGCCCACTTACCGGACGGATTACAGGAGCAGTAAATCTGGAAGAAGTATGGAGCCTCGATGTTCCACTTGTGGAGGTATTTGAACAGCAATTTAAAGTGCCTACTTTCCTGATGAATGATAGTAATGCGGCGGCAGTAGGAGAGAAGTATTATGGTCTTGCCAAGCCCTATCAGGATTTTCTGGTGTTGACTTTAGGAACTGGATTAGGTTGTGGGATTTACAGCGATGGATCCTTATTGATCGGAAGAAGTGGAGCGGCTGGTGAAGTGGGTCACACTACGGTAGTGCCTGATGGTCGGGATTGCAATTGTGGAAGAAAGGGCTGTTTAGAGACGTATGTCTCGGCAACGGGACTGGTACGAACGGCCAATGAATTGATCGAAGCGGGATATGCTTCTGATGCCCATGTCAAATATGACAATGCTGAAAGTATTTCTTTAGCTGCAACTGCAGGCGACCCGTTGGCCCAGGAAACTTTTAAAGTGACTGGTAAACACCTTGGGAATGCCCTGGCAGATTTATCTGCGATATTTGATCCTGAAGCGATCATTCTTGCGGGAGGGTTATCGAATGCCGGCGATCTGCTGCTCGACCCAGTGAAGGAAACTTTTGAAGATCAATTGCTTCAATCGTTGAAAGGCACGATCGACCTTTGGACTTCAGATTCCAAATTCAAAAACAAAGCAGTCCTGGGTGCGGCTAGTTACGCACGAGAGAAATTATCAAGCCCTGAACTGGAATTGGTCGAGGAGCTTTGAAACTTCAGCACCTAATATCTTTTTTATTTTATAGTTTAGTGACATGCTCTTAACCTCAATCGACTGGGTCATTATCTCAGTATTTTTCCTCATTGTCCTGGGTATAGGATGGGCGGCTTCCCGAACTGCCGGCAAAGACACAAGTGAATTTTTTCTAGGGGGCAGGTCCATGCCATGGTGGCTCCTTGGCGTTTCGATGGTGGCTTGTACGTTCTCAGCAGATACTCCCAACCTCGTGACAGGTATGGTAAGGACGGATGGTGTTGTGAAGAACTGGGCCTGGTGGGCGTTCCTGATCACTGGAATGGTCACAGTTTTTATCTATGCCAAGCTTTGGCGCCGGTCACAGGTCATGACTGATCTGGAGTTTTACGAACTGAGGTATACCGGAAAAGCCGCTTCCTTTTTGCGCGGATTTCGTTCCCTGTACTTAGGGATCTTCTTCAATTGCCTGATCATGGGAACTGTGACACTGGCTGCCATTAAAATTGCAGCAGTCATGTTCGGGGTTGATCCATTAACGACAGTGATCTTTGCGAGTATTGGTGTCGTGATCTATGCTTCCCTGGGAGGAATTAAAGGAGTAATTTGGGCGGACTTTTTCCAATATGGCATCGCGATGTTTGGTGCAGTTTATGCGGCAATTGTTGCTGTGAGACAACCTGAGGTAGGTGGGTTGAAAAACCTATTCGCTAATCCTGCCATTCAAGATAAATTGTCCATTCTTCCTGATTTTACCGATGCATCTGTTTTTGTGCCTTTGTTGATCATTCCAATCGCCGTACAATGGTGGGCGGTATGGTATCCGGGAGCTGAGCCTGGTGGCGGAGGCTACATTGCTCAGCGAATGCTTTCTGCGAAAGATGAGAAGAATGCGATCGGCGCAACCCTGTTCTTCAATTTTGCACACTATGCTTTGCGACCTTGGCCATGGATCATTGTGGCATTGGCCTCTTTGGTCATTTTCCCTGATTTGGAAGCCATCAAAAGAGAATTTCCAGGAATTACCGATCAATACTTAGGTCATGATGTCGCTTATCCGGCCATGTTGACGCGTTTAGGACCAGGATGGTTAGGGCTGGTCGTTGCGTCATTGATTGCTGCTTACATGTCTACCATCGGTACGCACTTGAACTGGGGATCATCTTATGTGGTCAATGATTTCTATCGTCGGTTCGTCAAGACCGATGCCTCTGAAAAGGAATTAGTATTGGTGGGTCGTTTATCTACTGTAACACTCATGGTGTTGGCCGGATTTTTTGCCTTAACCATTCTTGAAAATGCTACCCAGGCATTCAATATCTTGCTATTATCCGGAGCTGGTTCTGGGGCTATCTACTTGTTGCGATGGTTTTGGTGGAGAATCAATGCCTGGACGGAAATCATTGCGATGATTGGGGCTACTGTAGTTGCTTTTGTATTTGTCCTGGTGATTCCGGATGAAGCCATGGCTAATTCGGTATTGGATGGTTTCACCATGAAGCTGATGATGGCGGTCTTGATTACTACGGTGGTGTGGATTGTCACCACTTACGTCACAAGTCCTGAGCCCATGGAGCATTTAAAAGCATTTTATAAACTGACACACCCGGGTGGACCAGGTTGGAAACGCGTGGTAGAAGCTGCTAAAGCGGATGGTGATCCGATTGAAGCAGATGATGCCCGTTGGGATGTGCCACATGGCTTGCTGAGTGTGGTATTGGGCTGTTTGGGTATCTATAGCGCCTTGTTCTCCATAGGAAACTTTGTTTACGGCAACACTGGATATGGTCTGATGATGGCCGCACTGTTCGGTGTTTGTATCTTCTTGTTGATGCGTTTGTGGAACAAACTGAATATTGAGTAGCTGTCAAATACTAGAATCAGCATGGTTGGTATTTGGCCTGGAAAACAGTAATAAGCAACAGGACGAACTCAACATTCGAGGAAGGATGACGTAAGCAATTTCACTAAACATTTACTTTAGCGAAGTGTTTGCTGAAATTTCTAAATTTTTCGATACTGAATTTCCATTAAATAAGCATGGTCTGGAGGAACTGTTTGCTTTATTTAAAGTTGAACATCACCCGAAAGGAACCATTCTTTTAACATCAGGAACTGCCGAAAGGAAACTTCGTTTTTTGAACCAGGGAGTGGTAAGAGAATATTTTTTCAATGGTGAAAAAGAGGTCAACATTAATTTTTATGCTAAACCTCAATTTATCTCCGATTTATTGACCTTCTTTCAGAACGCGACAACCACAAAAAATCAGGAAAGCCTTTCCTCCATACAGGTATTGAGTATTGATCGTCAGTCGTTCTTCGATTTGCTCGAGAAATACGAATGCGGCAAGACCTTTATTGAATCGTCATTTAGAAAATTGTTGAAACAGAAAGAGCTCCGTGAGTATCATCGCATCACCAAAACACCCGATGAACTTTACAAGGATCTATTTGAATTCAAACCGGAATGGCTCCAATTCGTTCCTCAATATCACCTGGCATCTTATCTGAACATCACTCCTGAAACATTGAGTCGCATTCGGAAACGCATTTCTTGATTTGGATCAATGTGATTGATTCCTAATGATCGCACTTTTGTGAGATGAGCGTTAAGTCACTAAAAATACATCATGTCAGGAATGCCACAATGATTCTGGAAACAGGAAAGGATGTCATTCTAATTGATCCTATGTTGGGAAATCAGGGCGTAATGCCAAGTTTCACCTTTTTTCGGTACAAGGCAAGAAAGAATCCCACCGTTCCGCTTCCAATGAATACCCTTTCTAAACTGGAAAAGGTGACCCACTGTCTGATTACACACCAACATCCTGATCACATTGACACGAAGGCGGTAAAATTTCTGACCGAAAGCAATATTCCTGTCACTTGTAGCATCAAAGATGAAAAGGCATTTAAGAAGAGAGGATTAAACGTGGTGCAAACCGTAAAATACTGGGCGAAACAAGCTTTCTTGGGCGGGACGATTGAAGGCATACCGGCCAAACATGGCTATGGCTTTGTCTCAAGATTGATGGGGAATGTTATGGGGTTTTACCTGACACTACCTGATCAGCAGTCTATCTATTTGAGTTCGGATACCATATACACCGACGCGGTAGATCGGGTTGTAAAAACTTACCTTCCGGATATCAGTGTTTTGGCGTGTGGTGCAGCGCAATTTGATTTGTTTAAGAAGCTGATCATGAATGAGGAAGATATCATTCAGTTTGTGCGAAACTCTTCAGGAAAAGTCATTGCCAACCACATGGAATCAATCAACCATTGCCCGATGAGTCGTGAGGAGTTGAAAACCCTTTTAACAGGGGAAGGACTATTCGGTCAGGTTTACATTCCGGAAGATGGAGAAACGCTAGAATGGTGAATGGAATGAGAAAAGTGTCTCACTTCCAGGGGGAAAAGATTGAGATTTAACCTCTGCCCAAATCAATCATAAAGATGATGTGTCAGGCTTCTGATGTGATCTACCTTTTTGGTGACATGATGCACATATCTGCCTAATTCCACTTCCAGCACATAAACTTGATTATCATAAGATCCTTCTCCCGAATCTTTTCTCAATTCAGAACTGTGACTTTCCAGGTCAGTACTCTTATTACAATCGCCGTGTAGAAAATGGATGAAGTTTTTCGTGGTGTAGTTCCGCTCGAAGTTTTCGATCTCTTTGATGGTTTTATTGATATTGTGGTTGTGTCGATCCCTGCGACGCGCTTGTTGTAAACTTTTGTATAGTAGGGAGTCGTAATGATGGATACTTTTTAAAATATCGATGGTTGAATATCGATAATCATCATTGTTACAGAATTCCAATAGTCCCTCATAAGTAGATAGCTTTTCAGCTTCCAGGTCCCACTGATAAGTCAGGTCGTCAAACACCTCTATGGTAGATTGGGCATTTAAACTTGCGACAATCATCAAAAACACCAAAAAATTGAATACTCTCTTTAATTCCATAGCGAAACTGTGTTACCAGTGCTTTACTATCTTAAAAGTACGTAAAACCTCATGTGTAAGGTTTGAAGAATAGATAATCGGGATTAAAACGGCGATAAGCAGGAATAAATTGCCTTTTTTGGTTGATCTGATCACCAGCCATTAACCTGCACTTCTTTTCATTGCAATTCTCTTTTTACAAGTTTAAAAGCAGCTTAATCATCAAGAAACACCGGGCTCCTAATGTTGTGGCAAAACACAATTCCACTTAATCATATCATGAAAAGAATTATCAACAGCCTTGTAATGGCTAGTTTATTAGCAACCATATCCTTCAATTGTCAGGAGGATAGTGAAACTACTCCTGCAGGATCATTTGCCAGATTCAGTACGTCTCAAGATTTTCTTACGGTAACCTTTACCAACGAATCTGATAGTGAAGCATCGGGATTTTCCTGGGATTTTGGGAATGGCCAAACTTCAACTGATGAAAACCCATCAATTACTTACAGCGACTTTGGTTCGTATGATGTTACCTTAACCGTACAAGGCAAAGCAGAAGCCATTGTTACAGCAACGATCAATGTGACCTCACCTGAGTTCATCAGTGCATTGGAAGCGGGAGATGCACCTGAAGGTCTGGTATTCATCTAGGCAAAGGATAGTCCAACTCAGAAGAGTTTGGTAATCGTTTCATCAGAGGATGATGGTACGGTGAAGGTGTACGAGCCTGCGAACTAAATATTTTTTCTTCATTTTATGCTAGGGCTTTGAGCCCCTAACAGGGTTAATCATGTGTTTATTTCCTATAATCCAGCGCAGGGCCACGGTCTCCAACCAGTGCTTCATACACAAAATCACTACCTCGACTGGCCTCAAATTCTTCTTGGACTTTTGCCAAAACAGCCGGTTTATCAATCAATTCTGCAATGGTCAGTGCCAGGGTTTTAGCTGCGACCATCATGCCTTTTTGACCAATGGATGTTCCACCAGCCGCTACGGCCTGCCAGGAGTGTGCGGCTGTTCCGGGAACCCAGGTCGCAGCACGCATGCCGGCTGTAGGTACTGTCCAGCTTACGTCACCCACATCCGTAGATGCTTTGACCACATAATACTGATAGGAGGCTACTTCATTGGTTGTGTTTAGGGGTTTCGCGCTCTTTCCAAGGGATTTGCTGATCTCTTCGGCAAATTGGGCTTCATCTGCAGTGTAATCGAATCCACCAACTTCTGTTAGGTTTTCGTGTACAATGCGTTGCAAGGTTTCATTGGGAAGGACATTGTAAACGCCTCCCGTTACTTCAATTTCAACCTCGGTATCTGTACCCAATGCAGCGCCATTCGCCGCGTTTTCTAGTCTTTGCCACAGCGATTTTACTTCCTGAGGATCAGGGTGACGTACATAGTAGTATACTTCAGCAAAGTCAGGTACTACATTGGGAGCTTTTCCTCCTGAAGTGATCACATAATGGATTCTGGTGTCTTCGGTGGTGTGCTCACGCATCATATTGACCATAAAGTTCATCGCCTCTACGGCATCCAGGGCGGAGCGACCTCTTTCCGGGGCTCCGGAAGCATGAGCCGATACGCCGTAAAAACGGAACTTGCCTGTTTTATTGGCCAGGGTAGTAGACGGACTGGCGCCATTGCCATCACCTGGATGCCAGTGCAGGACCGCATCACAATCGTCGAAAAGTCCCGCACGAGCCATATAAACTTTACCAGAACCACCTTCTTCTGCCGGTGTACCATAGAATTTGATTGTACCTGAACCGCCATTTTGTGCCAACCAGTTTTTGGCAGCAATGGCCGCTGCGGCTGAAGCCACACCGAACAAGTGATGTCCACAGGCATGACCCGCACCCCCTTCGGTCAAAGGCTCTTTATAGCTTACTGCCTTTTGTGATATGCCGGGTAAAGCATCATATTCACCCATGATCCCTATGACAGGTTCACCGCTGCCATAAGTAGCAACAAAGGCAGTAGGGATTTCTGATACACCTGCTTCAATCTTAAAACCTTCGTTTTTTAGCAATTCTTGCAGGACTTTGCTGCTCTTCTCTTCCTGATAACCTACCTCTGCCAGGTACCAGATCTTCATAGAGGCTTCTTCATAGGATTGTTTTTTGCTTTCCAGATCGGAAAATAACTGCTTGTTTAGTTTTTGGGCATAGGTCGATAGGGATATGACCGTAACGAGTGTGACGGTAAATAAGTACTTCATAAGAACCAGGTTAATAACTAGTCTGGAAGATAGTTCAAGTTGGCGAAATGCCCGGTGCTTTAAGTTAGTTCTACTGCTTCAAGGTCCAACCCATGTCCTGCAATGCGCCCAAAATGATCGGACCCGGTTCGTGGATCACCTCGCCGCGTTGGAAGGTAGGGGTCATGAGGGCATTGCTCGTTCCGGATTCATAGGTGGCTTCGTCCAGGTGTCCAATTGAGGAGCCGGGTCTGAAAGTAGATGGAGCATAGATCTGGGGTCGGAGGTCGCCATTAGCAGACTGGGCGATTTCTCCACCCCAAAATAAGTCTCCGCCAGTAAATTCGAGGGTTAGTTCAAAAGAAGGGTTACCAAACCTTGATTCGTCAGTCAATCGGAACAATAGCCCGTTTTCCAGAAAAAGGTCATAGATCGTAGGTCGATTTTCCAGATCGGGGATCGGGAAACTGGGCGTGTAAAGGTCAGATTCGATGTTGACACTCCAGGCACCTTGTCCTTCTACAATGTCTGCGAGCGAGCCAAACCCCAAAGAATGACATATTTCGTGTAAAAACACGCTGACAAAATCAAACTGATCAGGACCTGGATTACCATCAGTGCCATAATACCAGTCACTTGTGCCGTCCATCAGTATGTCCATGTCAAATTCACCTTCATTCAATTCTGTCCCAGTTAGTTGATTAGCTAAAGCGCTCGGATACCAGATATTGGTAAATGGAGCTCCATCAAAATCTCTTCTTCCATTGGGAATGGATCTGCCCAAAAAACCAACGCTGATCGGCGTAAAAAAAACATTTACCTTGATCGGTACGTCAATTTCCAAATGTGATTCCCATATGCTCAAAGCATGTTCCATGGCCGCAATCACTTGTTCGTTGTTGTTGGTGCTGGTCAGTTCAAACTTCTTGACGATCGGGGTTTCGTCATCTTTACAAGAAATGGAGCACAGGACAAGTACGATGAGTATTAGTAGTTTGGAAATGCGTTTTTGCATGACAGCAGTAATTAATTCAGGTCAAATGTCGTATCAAAACATTGGATAACGAGAATACCCTCATTTATTTTCTCAAAGAGGCTTCTATTCTACTTTTGTTGATCACTGAATCAAAGTAGACATGAATTATAGAACACTTGGAAAAACCGGATTATCCGTTTCAGAAATAAGTTTGGGAACCTGGCAGTTGGGCGGCAAATGGGGCGATCCGTTTGATCATGCCAGTGCGGCAAAAATCGTTCATGAAGCCATAGATCAGGGAATCAACTTCATCGATACAGCAGATGTATACAATGACGGGTTGAGTGAGAAAGTTATTGGAGAAGTTTTGAAAGAGCGTAGTGAAGATATTTTTGTGGCCACCAAATGTGGAAGACAGTTGCAGCCACATACCAATGAAGCTTATCAACCGGGGGCATTACGAGGTTTTGTGGAAGCAAGCTTGAAAAACATGCAGGTGGAAACCTTGGATCTGGTGCAGTTGCATTGCCCACCAACGGAAGTGTATTATCGGCCAGAGATCTTTGAATTGTTTGACCGCCTGAGGGAAGAAGGCAAGGTCCGAAACCTGGGCGTGAGTGTGGAAAAGATAGAAGAGGCCATCAAAGCCATTGAGTTCGATAATGTGAGGACTGTTCAGATCATCTTCAACATGTTTCGTCACCGGCCTACAGAATTGTTTTTCGGACAAGCCAGGAAAAAAAACGTGGGCATTATTGCCAGAGTGCCTTTGGCCAGCGGGTTATTGACCGGAAAGTTTGGTGCCACGACCAGTTTTGGAAAAGATGATCATCGTCACTTTAATCGAAATGGTGAAATGTTTGATAAAGGGGAGACGTTTTCAGGGGTGGATTATGAGACAGGGCTTAAAGCCGTTGAACAATTAAAAGCCATCTTTTCTTCAGAAGACTTGTCCAAGGCCGCACTGAAGTGGATTTTGATGTTTGAGGAAGTGAGTTGTGTGATCCCCGGGGCTTCAAATGCGAGTCAACAATCCAAAAACTTGTCCGCGTTGGATTTTCCAGATATCACGGAAGATCAGAAAGCCGCTATAGATCAGATATATAAGACTCATATAAAGCCATTAGTGCATCATCTTTGGTAATGTTTTTTCTAAATTTGCGGCTCGTTTTTAGAGCATATGAGCAAGATCATCATCAACAATTTCCAGGAGTTTGAAAGTTATATCGGCAAGGATCTGGGGGAATCTGCACCACATGAGGTCACGCAGAACCAAATCAATTTGTTTGCCGATGCGACCATTGATCACCAGTGGATCCATACCGATCCCGAAAAAGCGGCAGCAGGTCCATTTGGACATCCGATCGCCCATGGTTACCTGACCCTTTCTATGATCCCTCACATGTGGAACCAGATCCTTGAGGTGAATAACCTGAAGATGATGGTGAATTATGGGATTGAAAAGTTGAAATTCAATAAACCCGTGCCTGTTGGAAGCGAAATCATATTGAAAGCACATCTTGAAGGTTTGAAAAACTTGAGAGGAGTCATCAGGGCGGAAGTAGGAGCGGTGATGGAGATAGTAGGAGAAAAGAAGCCCGCCTATACAGGAACGCTGGTGATGCTTTATCATTTCAATGATTAAGTCATGAAATGCAGGGTGACAGGGAAGGTGTCTTTCGACTCGGAAATTATTGCCGAGGAAGCCCTTATGAGTCATCATGCCAGACAATTCCATCAAGAGGGCTCAGGCCCAATTAATATTTATGAATGCCAGCATTGTGGATGCTGGCATTTTACTTCTAAAGGAGAAATCCACCCAGAACTCCAATCTGAGTCCACAAAAGAGAGACTAGCCAAGGAGCGGCTAGGATATCATTGGGAGCGGAAATTGCGTTAAATAGGGATCTATTTACCTAAACCTCCTCCGGAATTTGATATTATGATCTTTTTCAGCTTCACGCTTTTGTCTTTTCCGTCTTCCAATGATTTCTGAAACAGAGATAATCAAACCACCCAGGGCCATGATGAATAATACGGTAACCACAGATGTAATTTAACCCCCCAATCCGAGAGGACTAAACAACCACCACAGGAACAGTACACAAACAATCAAGATGATCGTCAGCAACCTGTCCGTACGGACATTCGGTCCCATTTCTTCACCTTTTTTCATGGTCAGGAACGCAGGGACAGGTCTCGTGTCGGGAAGTAGTTTACTGCAAACCATCAAGATCCCTGAACAGATCAGGAATAGGAATAGCGCGTAGTGCAGGAAGTTGATGCCCAGGAGTTTGTCAAGTAATGAACCTTCACTTACAATTAAAGACCCTTCATTGGCCATGAATTCGGTGACCAATCGGGCAATTCCCAAAACAAACCCACTCCACAACGCAATGATTGCACCCCTGGCATTTATCCATGGGAAATACAATCCAAGCAAGAAGACTGCAGCGATGGGAGGAGAGATGTAAGCTTGTACACTCTGTAGGTAAAGGAAGATACCACCACTCATCAATGCGCGCATGAATGGGATCCATCCCAGGCTGATTACTACCAAAACGATTGTGGCAATTCGTCCGAAACGCACAAGGTCTTTTTCAGTGGCATCGGGCTTGAATTTCTGGTAGAAATCAATGGTCAACAGCGTAGAACTAGAATTGAATGCGGAAGAAAGCGAGCTCATCAATGCAGCTAAGAGTCCGGCAATGGCCAATCCTTTTAAACCAACAGGCAGAAATCCTGTGATCATGGCGGGGAGCGCTTTATCGGCTTCATCCATGGAAAAGCTCAACATGCCTTTTTGCATCAAGGCAAAGGCAATCACACCTGGAATGAAGAAAATGAATACCGGCAATAGTTTTAAATACCCAGCTAATAAGGCGCCTTTTCGTGCGTGACTGACGTCTTTTGCGGATAGTGCCCGCTGAACAATGTACTGGTCCGTACACCAGTACCAAACTCCCAGAATGGGTGCGCCAAACAGCATGCCCGTCCATGGATATTCGGTATCGCTGGAAGGTCGCCATAAGTTGAAAAACCGATCTACAGAAGGGTTCGCTGGGTTTTGAGCTGCAACAGACAAGGTTTCCATCATTTCACTCCAGCCTCCCACTTGATTCAGAGCAAATAGCGTCACGGCTCCTGTGCCAATCAATAGAATGATCGCCTGGACCATGTCGGTGTAGATCACTGCTTTCAAGCCGCCAAGCACGGTGTAAAGCCCAGTTGCCAGTACCGTGAAAATTGCTCCAGTCCAAAAAGGGATGCCGATCGTTTCGAAAACCAAGGCGCCTGCGAAGATGATCAAGGAAATTTTCGTGATGACGTAGGCTAGCACAGAGATCACAGAAAGGTAGTTTCTACAGGCCCTTGAATAGCGTTTTTCTAGGAACTCCGGCATTGTAAAGACGCCTGTGCGCAGATAAAAGGGGACAAAAACCCAACCCAACAGGATCAAGACCAGCGAAGCAATGATCTCGAAATTGGCCACAGGCATATTGCCACGTGCTCCTGCTCCGGATACACCCAGGATGATTTCGGAACCAATGTTTGATGCGAACAAAGAGGCTCCTATGACCAGCCAGCCCTGATCTTTTCCAGCAAGGAAATAATCTACTGCGGATAAGGTCTTGTTCTTTTCGTCGGCCGCCCATTTGGAGATCCATAAGATCACTCCGAAGTAAAGCAGGACAATGCCCAGGTCAATGATTCCGAAATTTTCTAGCATAGGTTAAGGTTGTTCGTTTCGTAAGATAGATTTCTTTTCAATTTCCATGTCAGCCTGAGCCTGTCGAAGGCTACATCACGCCACCGGTACTACCTCCATCCGCTTTCAGGACTGAGCCATTGGTAGCAGCAGCCAAGGGGCTGCACAGATAGGCAACTGCTGAAGCGACTTCCTCTACAGAAGCAAATCTTTGGAGCAAGGAGGAGGTGCGTACGTTCGTGAAAAACTCTTTTTCGACTTGCTCGGGCGTTTTGTTTTCCTTCTGAGCTACTTCACTCAGGAAGTTTTGTGCCCCTTCAGACAGGGTAGAACCAGGCACGACTGTATTTACCGTCACTCCGGTTCCTTTGGTCATTTGGGCCAGTCCTCTGGATATCGCATGTAAGGCCGCTTTGGTGGTGCTGTAGGGGATCAGGTCTTCCGGTACCAGACTGGCACACTCACTACTGATGAACACAATCCGGCCCCAGTTCTTGTCCTGCATCTTTGGTAGGAGATATCTTGAAAGCCGTACACCACTCATGACATTCACTTCGAATTGACGAGTCCAATCTCCGTCACTGGCTTCCGTGAATGATCCTGGGTAATAGATTCCAACATTGTTGATCAATAAATCGACAGGAGGTAGGTTTTCGAGTAATTGCTGAATATCCTCTGAATTCGCAAAGTCACAGGGGAAACCGGAGATTTGGCTTTTTGGAAATTCAGTTTGTAATTGTGTCTTTGCTTCTACAATTGCCGACGCTGACCTGCCATTGAGAATGACATGTACTTTTTCTGCCAATAGCTGCCTGGCAATAGCAAATCCAATCCCTTTGGTGGAGCCGGTGATGAACGCGGTTTTGCCCTCAAGTTTTAAGTCCATTTTGATTTAGTTGGCCCAATAGTCTACCACAAACACTTTCTCCAGATGGGGTTGAAGACTGGCGACAAACGCCTGATGCGCAGGATGTGGTGTGTAAATGCTATCGCGATCGTACTCCGTGTCGAACGTGATGAAATAACAGTGTGTAAAGTCCTGATGGAAATTCTCCGGACTGTCATTCATCCCCCATTCGAAATCCCGGATTTGTGGAATCGCCGTTTGTAGGTCTTGAAAAGACTGATGGATTTTGGCTACTTCTTCTTCAGGTGCTTCATCCTTGAATTTGAAAAGGACCACATGTCTGAGTTTCTCTGGTTCTTGCATAGGAGAGGTTTCTTGATTAACAGATGCTTCCGCAGTTTGTGTGGGTTGAGGGCTTTGGCAGGATGCCATCATGCCTACGATGAATAGCATCCCAAACCCGATCTTTGTGTACTTTACCATTTTGTAAGTCCTAATAATTTTTCTCCCAAATTAGTGAGTTCAGCCGTATCGTATTTGGTCTGTTCCCAGTTCCTTGGATCGCCAGGGAAAGCATAACCTTCCGGTGCTACCCGGTTTTTCCAGGAATTTACACGCCATTTTCTCAATTCTGCATCATCTTCCTGTGCAGGCATCATAGAAATATATTGTGCGATGCGTACTTTGTCTCCTGAACGATTTGGACGGATGCCATGAGGTTCGCTGCTGTTGAAGATCAGTAAGTCTCCTGCTTCTAAAGGAACTTTTACCAATTTATCTTCGATCCCGGTGATGTCTGGTTTGAAGTGATCCCGGTCATCGGGTTGGGTCAGTTTCCAGGTATCGTAGTTACGGAACAGCCAGGGGATACACTGGAACCCACCCATGTTCTCGTCCGTTTGATCGGCCAGCGCCAGTACCCCTTGAACGTTTTGAGGTTTGGTCTCAGGATCATAATCCCAGTGAATAAATCCCTTGTATTCGTGTCCCGGACGCATTGGGAAGTTGAGATTCGCCCGGTCGATGGTTACCCAAAGTTTCTCCGTACCCCAGATATCTACGAATGCGTCGTATACTTTTTGTGTCTGGCGGTTATTCCACAGGTGCTGATTGTTATACACCTCAACCATGCCTGTTCCAGCCAGTTCTTTCATCTGGATAGCTGCTCTGGCTTGAGTATACCAGCTTTCCTGATCATTTGGGTCTTTGTCTTCAAACTCCCAAAGGAAGTTGGCAGTAGTCTCTGCCTGTTCACGGGGGACCGCTTGTTTGATCACCACATATCCGTTCTCTTTCCAGAATTGCCATTGCTCTTCGGTAAGAACCCTCAAGGTGTCTTTGGTGGCGTCTTGTCTTAGTTGAACGTTGCTGCTTTTGGCAGTCGATGGGTTGCCTGGAATGTCTTCGTGTTGATTCTTAGGAATTTTCGTTGCTACAGCTTCCATGATTCTTTTCAATTTTTATTTAGATCAAAGTTGTCATGAGAAAAGCACAATTATTTTATGGAAGTTGATCGATATTTGCACTATATTGATATTTTTTAATGAAAACACCTATTCGAGATAAAATTTAGTTCAAGTGAGGGTCGAATTAGAGCAAATTGATCAGGAAAACAACTCGTTTAACCTGATGTACAACCCTAGATTAAGTGATCTGTTCTTTTGGCACTTTCATCCGGAATATGAATTAGTCTATATAGGAGGGTGTGATGGACACAGAAGGGTAGGGAATCATATTTCTCGTTTTGAAGGGAGCGACCTGGTGTTGATCGGTTCAAATATTCCGCACTTGAATTTTGATCATGGTGTAAAGACCGATTATGAAAAGGTGGTTGTGCATTTCAATACTTCCTTCATCGAGGAAGTGATCCATAAGACGCCAGAATTGGTTAGCATATCACAATTATTCAAAAGATCCGTGCATGGGATTGCTTTTCAGGGCCCAGTCAAAGATGAAATAGGGAAATCCTTATTGGCGTTCCAGTCCTTAGATCCCTTTGCTCAGTATTTGAAACTGATGGAACTGTTACAACAATTGATTCATTCTTGTGAAGAAGAAAAGCTTCATGAAAACCCATATGTCAATCCGTACAGAAACTCTGAACAGGAGCGGTTGCGAAAAATCTATGCATTTACGGACGAGCACTATGCCCGAAAAGTGACATTGAATGAGGTCTCGGAACTGTGTAGCATGTCGCGTGAAGCCTTTTGTCGCTACTTCAAAAAAGCAACGGGGCAATCTTACTTGGATTTCCTGAACCAATATCGCGTCACGCAAGCCAAGCTCTTACTTAGTAGTGGAGAAGGCGTGAGTCAGGTAGGCTACCAAACCGGATTCGAGAGCCTTTCCTACTTCAGTCGCATGTTCAAACGCCTGACTGGTGAATCTCCGCGAGCCTTCCGGGATCGTCAGGTTTCATGAGAAAGCGTATCTTTAATCTGAGTTCGATTTTTTTAAATCGGACCGGTCTATTGATCAATCAACCTTAACCTAATGAGAACATTACTTCTTGCACTTTTCCTGCTTATTCTATCCTGTCAGCCCAAATACGATCTTATCCTTCGCAATGCCACCATTTATAATGGTGAGGGCGGTGATCCATTTAAAGGTGATGTGGCGATTCATGCGGATACAATTGCTGCGATAGGCGATTTGTCCGAACAGAAAGGAGTCAAGGAAGTTGATGTACAGGGTAATGCCGTTGCTCCGGGGTTCATCAATATGTTGAGCTGGGCCAATGTTACCTTGCTGGAAGACGGTCGCTCGCAAAGTGATATCAGACAAGGAGTTACTTTGGAAATAATGGGTGAAGGCCGGTCGATGGGACCACTAAGTGAGTCCATGAAGCAAGAAATGATGGAAGGTCAGTCCGATATCAAGTTTGATATTGCATGGACCACCCTAGGAGAATACCTCCAGCACCTGGAAGATAGGGGTGTATCGACCAATGTGGCTTCATTTGTGGGCAATGGTACCATAAGACAACATGTCATTGGGTATGAAAATCGTGCAGCCACAGTAAGGGAAATGGAACAGATGCTGGAACTCACTGCGCAAGCCATGGAGGAAGGAGCGGTTGGTATTTCTTCCTCGCTGCTTTATGCTCCAAGTATGTATGCGGACAAGATGGAGTTGACAGAGTTGGCGGCTGTCGCAGGTGAATATGGAGGAATGTACATTTCTCACGTTCGAAATGAAGGAGATCAGTTGTTGGAATCCATCGATGAACTCATCTTTATCAGCAAGTATGGAAAGATTCCAGCAGAAGTCTATCACTTGAAGGCTTCTGGGGAGCAAAACTGGCATAAGATGGATCTGGCGATTGCCAAAATCGACTCTGCTCGAAACGCTGGACTGGAAATAACAGCCGATATCTATACCTACAATGCAAGTTCTACCGGATTGCATGTACAACTGCCGGACTGGTCTCGTGAAGGTGGTGTCGATATCATGTTGGAGCGCCTGGCAGATTCAGAAGCGCGTCAAAGAACGATTGATGAATTGGCGTTCCGAAATCCTCCTGAGAGCATATTATTCGTTGGTTTCAAAAATCCTGAGTTGCGAAAGTACACCGGCAGGTACCTGCATGAAGTAGCGGAGGAATTAGGAAAGTCTCCGGCCGAGACAGCAGTAGACCTGATGTTGGAAGATCAGAGCCGTATTCAGGTCGTTTACTTTTCCATGTCCGAAGAAAACATCAAGAAGAAAATAGTCATACCATGGGTGAGCTTTTGTTCGGATGCCGGATCATTCACGAATGAAGGTGTTTTTCTCAATCGAAGTACCCATCCCAGGGCCTACGGTTCGTTCATTCGTGTGCTAGGGAAATTTGCCAGAGAAGAAGGAGTGCTCACCTTGCAGGAAGGTATCCGAAAATTGACGTCCTTGCCAGCTGATAATCTTAAGCTAAAGAAGCGTGGCAGACTTCAGGTTGGTCATTATGCCGATGTGGTCGTTTTTGACCCGGAGAAAGTACGAGACCAAGCCACCTTTCAGGAACCTCATCAGTACGCCGAAGGCATGATTCACGTTTTTGTCAATGGTACCCAGGTACTAGATAATGGAGCACATACCGGTGCAAAACCGGGTCGGTTTGTGAAGGGACCAGGGTATATGGGGAACTAATTGCCGACCATTTGGCCATGTATCTTCAGTCGGGTATAATGAACTGAAATAAGATGTATTTAATAAAATATAGGATCATTTTTAGATTCAAAATTTTAATGTGATCCTACTTAAATCATAATTTTCCCTTTCATCGTGAATTTTGGTTATTTCAGTCAATAGATGTAAAATTAAGTTTAAGAAACTGTGAGATTTACTTCATGAACCTTATCGTTAGCGTTATCAACATCGCCGCATTTACCTTGAAGTCTAAAGTTAGACGATTACTGGGATTGAAACCTCAGGTCGTGTCCTTTAGTAAGAACATCGGCGATTAACCTAATACCTTCGTGAGTGCCTGATTGAAGCGCTGCACCTCTTCAATGGTACCAGTACTTATTCTGCACCACCTATCAAAAGGAGGGAAAGGCCTTCCAATCAATACACCCTGCGCTTTCATTTTGCTTTGTAGATCAGTAATGGGTACGCCCGACTTGAAAAAGATAAAGTTCGTTTGAGAAGGAGCATATTCAAGCCCCAATTGATCCAGGGTTTCATAGATCATCTTTTTCCCTTCCTGGGTCTTCTTTAAACTGAATTCATAGAATTCTTGATCGCGTATTGCTTCTTCTGCTGCCGCAATCGCCATCATATTGGTGAATGCCATGAGATTTGTCCGCATTTTTTTAACGATTTCCGGTTTAGCAACCATGTAGCCAATCCGCAATCCGGCGAGACCATATACCTTAGAAAATGTCTTTGAGACGATCACATTTTTATCCTGTTTGACCAACTCCACCATGGAAGGATAATTGGGGTCATCGATAAAATCATAATAGGCTTCGTCGCTAAAAACCATTGTTTTCTGAGAAGCTGTTTCACAAAAGTCACGAAGTACATCAGCAGGGAGTAGGGTTGATGTAGGATTATTGGGGTTACACAAGAATAGCAATTTGGTCTTGGAACTGATGCGTTTTTCCATCTCATCCGTGTCATGCATCATTTGATCATCCACTGGTACCCAGTTGACCTTGCCGCCCCATTGTTTGGCGTAAGTCATCATGGCCAGGAAGGTTGGTTTTGCTGCGATGATCTCTCCACCATCTTTGCCATAAGTAAGACCTACAACTTTCAAACCTTCCGTAGATCCTCCGGTGATACAGATGTGATCAGTCGTTACCCCTTCCTTCTCTGCAATCATTTCATGTAATTTCAGGCTGTATGAGCCCGGGTATCGGCATCCTATGTCGAAAGCTTTGATCATAGCTTTACGAACCCGGTCGCTAGGGCCGTAAGGATTTTCATTTGAACTCAAGCGAATGAGGTCTTCCATTGGCCTTGGACGGAATCGCTTGATCTCCGTTTCAGAAAGATCATTTCCCAGTAATGCAGGACCAAATAAGGTAGCGGCTCCTGTCAATCCAATTCCTTTTAACCATTTTCTTCGACTGACACTCATAAGACATATTATTTGTATCGGAAGTTAGCCAAATTTTCTTAACTCACAGACCTTCTGTAGTTCGCAGAAAGCTTACCATAAAGCCGGATATTTTGCTAATATTGTGCTACTCTCCAGTCAACCGAACATGCTTACAGAATTTCAGCGACATAAGCTCACTCATTTTTTTCGACTCCTTGACCTGGATAAGAACGACATCCTCGAACTTGATGATTTTTCGGATATAGCGGTGGATCTCAGCCAGGAATTGGGCTATGCCTTTGAAGGTTCCGAACATAAATTCCTTGTAGATCGTTGTGTCGGGTTTTATTATATGTTGCTGGATGAGATCCCACATCAAGGCAATCAGGTGATCGTATTGGGCGAATGGCTCGATTTCTTCGATAAAAATGTTGTGAATAACAAGGACATTGATTTCTTCGACAATTTCACAGAATTCATGATTGGTTTCTTCTTTGATGTGTTCGACGAAAACAACGATGGCTACATATCAGATGGAGAGTACGCAGACTTATTCCTTGTTTATAATATCGATATCAAATATTCGGGTAAGTCATTTGTCAACCTGGATGTAAATAAGGATGGCAGACTGTCCCGGAATGAGCTGATCTTTGCCTTTGAGACCTATATTTCATCAGATGATCCCAAGGAAAAAGGCAACTGGATCTTTGGTGACTGGCGCGATTGAATCAGTTCATGCGAGTAGCAAGCGACACTGCTTCCAGTCGGTTTCTTACCTGTAGTTTCTTGTAGATATGTTTCAAGTGAGTTTTCGCGGTATTTAGTGAAATGAACAATTGATCCGCAATTTCCTGATCCGTGTGTCCTGCAGACAAAGCCTTAAAGACGTCCATTTCCCGATCGGACAACCCTGAAATAGGAGTGATTGTTTTTTCCTCATCTTTCACTAAAGCGATTTCAAGTGTTGTAAACAAGTCGTCCTTACTGAATGGCTTCAGTAAATAAGCATTGGGTTGGGTTTCCTTCGCTTTTTTGACGGTTGCTGCATCTGCATGAGATGTAAGGAAAACGAAGGGTATTTTGAATCGATTCTTAATTTCATGGGCCACGTCAATGCCATTTTTACTTCCACCCAACATGATGTCTACCAGGGCCACATCGATCGACTTGTTCTCCAAAAGTTCTATGGCTCTGGTGTATTTAGTCGCAATACCCACTACTTCATAATCAAGGCTGATTAGCGTCTGTTTGATGTCCTCAGCGATGATTACTTCATCTTCAACAATTAGGGCTTTGATTTTATTCGCCATTCCAATCAACGATTATTCTGCTACTTTCCTTAAACTGGTATTAGAGAGTGTTAGGTCGAATCTGGATCCGTTTCCATTTGAATAAGTCATGTCACCATCCAACTGGGTACATAACATTCGAACAAGTTTCAAACCTAATGAATCTGTTTGATCAATGTCTACCTCACTGGGGATTCCGATGCCATCGTCAGCTACCGACATCAGAAGTCTTTCTTCACTTTCGTCAGCACTGCTTAGTTCTATACTGATTTTTCCTTCTTCTTTGCCTTCAAAGGCATATTTGAAACTATTTGAAACCAGCTCGTTGACGATTAGACCAAGTGGTACTGCTGTATCAATGTCCAGGGTAAGGTCATGGGTATTCACAATGATGTCTACTTCACTGGTGGTGCGAAAGGTGGCCCGCAAATGATGGATCAATTCCGTGACATATTCGTAGAAGTCCACACGGGAAATGTCCTCGTGCTGATACAGTTTTTGATGAATGAGAGCAATGGACTTTACCCTGTTTTGTCCTTCTTTTACGGCAGATAAAGCCGTTTGATCCTGGATGTTGTGTGACTGAAGACTCAACAAACTTGAAATGACTTGTAGGTTATTTTTGACCCGATGATGGATTTCTTTCAGTAGGATCTCTTTTTGTTCATTTTGTTGTTCGATCTTCTCGTTTTGAAGGGCCAATTGTTCGTTGCTTCGGGTTTTATTTCGGAATAAGACCCATAGCACTACGGCAATCACTATTACCGCTAAAAGAACCGCGAGCAGTAAAGCGGTTTGTTGGGCCTTTTGTGCGGCTTCAGATTGCTGTAAATCAATTTGTTGTTGTTGTATGATTGATTCATTGCTGAGCCGATCAATTTCCGCTTTCTTTTTCTCGTCTTCGTATTGTGCTTGTAATTGGTTGAAATTCTTGTCTCGATCTGATGTTACTACCGAATCTTTCACCTGCGCATATTTTTGATGTAGGTCATAAGCTTGTTGATAATCTCCTAATTGTGCATAAGCCTGCGACAGGTTTTCATAGGCTTCATACTCCCAGTACAACAATTGGCCTTGTTGTGCCACAGCCACTGCTTCATTTAGAAAAGCAATCGCTTGTTGAGTCCTGCCATTCTGAATGGCTGCTTTGCCCAATCGAATCAATACCAGCGCCAGGGTTTGTTCTTTGTCTTGTAAACGCTCTGTGAATTGCCGTGCAATGTCATATGAGCTAGAGGCCATCCCAAGTTGATTGTCGGCCAGGTAAATATCTCCGTTCAATACATGTTTGTGTGCCAGACCTCTTAAATTTCCTTGTAGGGAGTCGATGGTCAACGATCGTGAATTTAATTCAAGTGCAGCATTAAACCGTCTGTCATGCATCGATACTCGAGCGAGATAGAAGTAGCAGTCAGAAATCAAAATAGGATTATCAATATCCAGGGCCAGTTCCAATGCTTCTTCCATCATTTGTTTGGTTTCCATGTATTTCAATTGCTCGTAATAGATCTGGCCGATGCTGTTTTTGACGTTGCCAATGGCATTTTTGTCCTGACTTTTTTCAGCAATCTTCAAAGCCTCTAGAAAATATTCCAGTGCTTTCTCGCGACCACTGAGGTAGATATAGGCGATCCCAATATCCATGACACAAAAAGCCTCTTCAGCCAGGTCTCCGGCAATTCTGGAAAGTCTCGCACCCTCTTCAAAGAGCGCAATGGCTTCGTTGTATTTGGCGAGGTTAAGTATGATGATACCCTCTGCTCGGGTCGCATCCGCCAACCCGGAAGTATCGGATAAGGTTCGGAAAATTTCCTTGGCCTCTGAAAGAAATCTTAACCCCTGATCCATTTTACTCAAGTAGATACAAGAGCGACCAGCCATGAGACTGGCATAGGCAATGCCTTTGGAATAGTCAAGTGAATGCGCTAGTTGAAGCCCTTCTTCCGCGTATGCCAACGCTTGTTGAAAGTCCCTGCCAAAAGCTGTTTCCGAGGCATCAATCAGCATCATGGCTCTTGTCGTATCTTCTGCGGTATACTGAGAGAGCACTTGATCCAGACTATCCAGTTTAGGTTGTTGTGCCTGTAACTCAATGCCGAAAATTACGGCTAACAGTAACCATGATGTACAAAAGATTTTCAACATATCTAGCCTAGAGCTTACACGGTAAGTTAGTAGAAACTTGCTTCAAATTTCGGCCTTTTAAGGCATTTTCAAATGAAGGGACGTCTCACTCGTTCGAGTGATTTTGAGTGAGGGGTATCACTCGTTCAAGTGATTTAGGCCCTGATCCGTTGTTGGTTAATTCTCATCCTGATATCGCTCAGACTACATTGAGGAAGCTTAATGATGTGACAATTATTAATTAACCATGATGCACCGAATTCTTGCCCCACTATTCTTTGTGGTCTGTTTGCCTTTCGCCACACTAGGCCAAACTACCTTTACTGTAACCAATACCGATGATTCAGGAGCCGGCACTTTACGGCAGGCGATACTGGATGCCGAAGCCAATCCCGGAGCCGATATCATCGATCTAACTGGAATCACGGGTACCATTACACTTTCAACGGGATTACCCAATATTACCGAAGACCTGACCATCAATGGAGCGGGGAGTTCTTCCACGATCATCGATGGAAACAATCAAGTGCGGCCTTTCTTTATTGGGGGTATCCTTCAAAGTTCTACTGATGCACCCATGATAGCCATTGATGGATTAACAATCCAAAATGGGTATGCAGAAGGTGAAAGCCCCAATGGCAATGCCGGAGGAGGTGCTGGTATGGGCGGGGGTATGTTTGTCAATAATGGAAATGTAACGATGACGAATGTCCTGTTTTCGGGAAACTCAGTTTTAGGCGGAACAGGCGGAAATGATCGCTTTGGAGGCGGTGGTGTTGGTGGTGATGGTCCTTTTGAAAATTCAGGAGGTGTCGCCGCTGAATTACCACCAGGAGCTTTTATTGGAGGTACCGGAGGTTATGGCGCCGGTGGTGGTGGCGGAACTGGAAATTTTAATTTTGGAGGTGCAGACGGTGGCTCCGGAGGGTATGGAGCTGGCGGCGGCGGAGCTGGCGGCGGAAATGTCAACGGATTAGGAAACGGTGGTGCTGCAGGTGCCTTTGGAGGAAGTGGTGCTAACGCGATTAGTATTGCCCATGCTGGCGGTGGTGGTGGTGCCGGTTTAGGAGGTGCCTTGTACATAAGAAATGGTACGGTTGTTTTAGAGAACATCGCTTTCGAAAATAATACTGCAACAGGTGGTGCGGGCGGCGATGCCTCACCGGAACCTTCAGGAGGAACTGGACAAGGCCGAGGTGGTGGGGTCTTCAACGATACGGGTACAGTTACCATGACCTTCTTTACGTTTTCAGGTAACATAACTTCTACAGCGAGTCCAGATACACATGGCACCATTGCGTTTATTACAGACGTTGCAATTACTGCCGACCCTGCGGACCAGTTGAATATCAATGAAGGTACGGATGCGGCTTTTACGGTTACGACCACAGGTACGGTTGAGTCCTATCAATGGCAAGTGGATGATGGGAATGGTTTTTCAAATATTACTGATGATTCCAACTATTCGGGAGCTGAAACGGCTACTCTTGACCTTACCTGCGTGCCCAGGGCATTTCACAATTATCAGTACCGGGTACAAATAGGAGGGTCATTGAACGACGTGACTTCTCAGAGTGCAACGCTTACGGTGACGAATGCTGCAGATCTTGTCGCTACGATCGCTTCAACGGATTTGATACTCCAGTGCGACGGAGAATCGCTGACCTTTACATCCGAGCATCAAAATGTAAATACAATTCCGGCTTATCAATGGCTTTTGAATGGTGCTCCGGTGCAAGGTGAAACTTCAGATACTTTTACCGGAGCTGTTAATGAAGGGGATGAGATAACCCTTGAATTGACGGAATCTTCTTCCTGCTTCCCTAGGCCGGTGGCTACTTCAAATAGCCTTATTGTTCAACGTATAAAGGTAGATACCGTGGTAATTACAAACGTTCTTCCAGGCAGGACGGATGTAGGTTCTTTACCCTACCATCTTGCTCAAACTGTGAATCTACCTTGCAATGATATCATCACTGTGATGGATTTGAGGCAACTTCCTCAAGGGTCCATTATTTCGATGGATCAGGCACTTTTCACACAAAGCCCAGTGCATATCATCGGCAATGGTAGTGATGAAACCATTATCAGAACTACTACAAATGTATCCACTGCAATGCTTGGAAGATACCATAAGTTGGAAGGTTTCAAGCTGGAAAATACGAGTGGTTTCAACTTTAATGGCATCGATGTATTTGCGGATTCATTGGTCATGTATGATGTCATTATTTCTGATTTCAATTCGTCGAGTGATGAAGTGCTCAGGTACAGAAACTTTGATGTCGATAACAATCGAGGAAATTATTATGTGAATATAGACAGCATTCAACTTTTAGGCGGGCGTCAAATCGATATTGACGTTGAGGGAACCGATACGGAAATAACTGGGGCCATTAAAATTGCTAATTCTGTTTTCAAAAACGCGGTGCACCACAATATAGTGATAAATTTTCGTGAGTCTGATTTTCAGGAGATACTGATTCAGGGGAATTTATTTCAAGACAATGATCTGTCAACCATGCAGGTGTTCTTTAATGCAGGCGTTGCGGGCGGTACGGTTACCATTGAACAAAATTCTGTTATTAATCAATACAGGGAAGTGTTTGCCTTAGATTCGGAACCTGGGTTGGATATTGATGTTTCGATCCGTAACAACACATTCTCAGAAACTGGGGTCAGGGGTTTTGCTGACTTTGCTGGGGACTACCCCGTGGTAACATTGGACGGTGTTGATGTAGATATTATCAATAACACCATGGTAGGGGTGCAGGATGTGTTGTCCATCAGTACCGATAATCAGGTTGTTTTCGCCAATAACCTGGTTTTGGACGAAGTAAATGGCGTCAATATTTTTAGCAATGCAACACCGGATTATACAGGGTCTGGGAACAACATTGGTATTGACATTGGTGACAATAATGACCTGACCTCTACGACTTTGGAAGTTATACAGAGCTTGACATTGTCAGATCCCGGGGGCAACGGGCTATTGGTTTACGAACCCGTTGAATGTGGACCTGCCATTGGTCTGGCAAATGCTACCTACGCACCAATGAAAGATCAACTGGGTACTTTAAGATTATCACCATCTGACATTGGAGCGATCGAAGGTACGTTAAGTGTAAACGAATTCATTGTGGTGGTTGCTACTGATCCTTTTCCATTTCCCGGAGACATTGTATTTACGCCGACCGTAAGCCCTGAGGAGAACTCTCCCACAAGAACCTATACCTATGAGTGGTTTAAGAATACAGTCTCTAGTGCCACAACTGAATCTTTCAATGCCACAGGTTTGGTGGCAGGTGACGAGATCGAAGTGCGTGTCACCCCGAACAACGATTTTTGTTTAAGGCCGGGTGTTGCTATTGAAACGGTAACTATACGTGAGGCATTCAGCTTGCAAAATACTTCGGTAGCAGAAAATGTGGTAGTAGGAGGGGTCGTATCCTCGATCATCCCAGACGGTTCATTAAGTATGGGGGCCACCTTCAGTTTAGTTGCCGGGGCTGGAGATACGGACAATGCCTCTTTTACTGTCAGTGGAACTGATTTGTTACTTGCTTCAGGATTGGATTTTGAAACGGAGCCTTCGCTTTCAATCAGACTATCTGTATCAGATGGCGGCAACATGTTTGAACAGATCTTTCCGTTAACCATCACGGATGTAAATGATGTGCCGGTGTTCACGTCTGCACCAACTACTTTGCTGGACCGTGACAATGACTTTGATTACGATATTGCCGTAACGGATGATGAAGAATCATTCGTTACAGTAGAAGGGATTACGATCCCAGCATGGTTAGACTTCAACATTAATCCTCCTGCACCTGAAACGGTCCTTGTTACAACTGAACAGACGGGCTTACCACAGAATGCCAGAGACTTTGTCGTAGATGCTGCAGGCAATTTTTACTATACGGATCGGTTTGATGATGTCATTTATAAAATGGATGTGAATGGTGTACAAACTGTGATTGCCGATGCAAACAGTGCGGAACCTATTTTTAGCCCCGCAGGCATGGATATAGCTCCAGATGGGACCATTTATGTGGCGATATTCAGTGGAGGCCCAAATTTCGATGGAGGGATCTATACGATTGTCAATGATGTATTAACCTTTTTGGTGGAGGTTGAGGAGGTGCAGGAAGTTGCTGTCTCAAACGATAATGATTTATATGCCATCTCCAGATCAAAGCTATATAAGATAGAAAATGGAGTGGCAACCGTGGTGGCAGGTACTGCTAACAGGTCGGTTACAGATGGCCCTGTTGGCGTAGGACAAATTGCGAACCCTTCTGGAATGGATGTAGCTCCGGATGGTACGATTTGGTTCAGGGACGGAAGTACTGTACGATTTGTAACCGCAGACGGGACAATCACCTCCATTACACCAGATCCAACTACTTCAGATGTCACTTCTATACCATTCGGAGGAGATCTAAAGGTGGATGTATTGGGGGATGTTTATTTCAATAGTACCGCATTTATCCTTAAAATGACACCAGGTACTTCCTCCTGGGAGTATTTCATAGGCCTTAATGCAGGGGCCTCCGTGGATGGCGATCAGAATACAGCCCTTTGGGGACGGATGGAAGCGCTGTATTTTGACTCTGATGGTAATCTATGGACATTAGGTTCTTCTGCAAACACAAGTTCTATTCCTCAGGAAGTACGAAAAATTGTGATTCCCCCTTCTACTTATTCATTGAACGGAAATGCATCCATCGTTGGAGAATTTCCAGTATCACTTCGAGCAAGTGACGGGGCAACTACTACCGATCAGGACTTCACTATCGAGGTACTTGGCCCACTTCATTTCGAAGCAGATCCGGTAACAGCTGCAACAGAAGGAGCCCAATACATATACAATCCAAGCGCAATACACTCTCAGAGTACCGCTTTTACATATGGGTTCACTTTACCTGATTGGTTAGATACGTCTGTACCTCATACGGCCACATCCTTTTTGAACATAGCCAGTGGTGTACCAGGTGTCGCACCTTTGTCCAAGACCGATGCAACCGTGACCGATGAGGCGGTTTATACCATTCAGGGAAGCAGTATTTCTGTTATCAAGTATGATGGAACTCAAGTGTCAGACATTGATTTCTCAAGCCTGAATCCAATGCCAAGTTTCATTGGCCCGTTAATCACCTCGAATACTAACGGTGAGCTTTACTTCGCTTTGACCAACTCCAGCGACCAGGAGAAACTGTACAAAGTGAATCCGAATGCAGATCCCATAGTCTTCTCTGATTTAGGTACGTTCGATGGCATAAAAGATATTGATAGCCATGAAAATGGGGTGGTCATACTTGAGCGAAGGTTCAACAATAGTGTGTTAGTAGGAGATATCTCTATTGTAGATGACGCTGGAATGGTTACGTCGGTGATCAGTGGATCCGAAGCTGAATCAATTAACGTAGGTTTGGATGGTAAGATCTATTTCCTTGGGGGAAGCAATTTCCAACCTGATGACCATTCGGAGTTTATTGCGGACTTGGAGTTGAATGGAACATTCACCACGCGAACCATCTTTTCAGATGAAAGGGTATACAGCGTACAGGATTTGGTCGTGGATGCGTTTGGGAATGCTTATATTCTCTACGAGTCATTGGATCAAATGGCCAATATCTACGACAGTTACGGCTACCTTGGAAACAGTTCTTCGGTGAGTCTAGAACTTTTCACGGCCACAGATGATGTCAACACATTTGAGATCTCAGGGTTCACCCGATTTGGCTCAACCAATGATATTTTTTACATCACGAATGATGCCACTGCGGGTACATCTGACCTATTTGCCTATGCGGATAATCAGGTCATTTTTGGAATACCTGGCGCGACCGATGGTGGGCTGAACAATGTGACCATCACCCTTGATGATCAGAATGAGGTTGTTACTCAGACTTTTGACATAAACGTAAATTTCATCAATGACGCGCCTACAGGCCTGGAAATTAGTGGCAATTCCATCGATGAAAACAATCCTACGACAACTGCTTTACTAACTTTCAATACGCTGGATCCGGACGGAACGGGTGATACCTATACCTATACTTTAGTTTCGGGCATGGGAGATGCAAATAATGGTGAGTTTACGATCGTGGATGATGGCTTGTTGGCGACGATTTCTTATGATGCCGAATCCAATCCAGGTACCAAATCCATTCGGGTCCGGTCCATGGATGTCGCAGGTGAATTTGTGGAAGAGACTTTTGATATCACCATCAATGACATAAATGAAGCCCCAACAGCAATTGCTTTGTCCGGTGACATGGAAATTGACGAGAACCTGGACGCAGGAACCCTGCTTGGCATGCTTACAACCACTGACGAAGATGCCGGCGATGGCCACACCTATGCCCTGTCTGGTGTAGGCTCGGACTTGTTTCAGGTGGTAGGCGATGAATTGCAAACAGCTGCGGTATTGGACTTTGAAATGGCGACTAGCTATACGCTGACCGTCACAACCGAGGACGTGGGGCAATTGACCCATGATGAGGATTTCACCATTACCATCATTGATGATGCACCGACAGACATCACCTTGAGCAATAGTTCTGTTGATGAAGGTTTAATACCCGGTGCTTTAGTTGGTACCTTCATTACTACGGATTCCGATCCCAACAACACCTTCACATATTCATTTGTGAGTGGTATAAATTTCAATGCATTCTTCGAAATTGACGGGGATGTCCTCAAAACCAAAGCCCTATTCAATGCTAGTCAGTTCACTTCTGCAATCATTCGGGTCAAGACGACCGATGCGATTGGAGAATCCTTTGAGAAAGATCTGACCATTACTATCAATGACTTGACCAACAGCGCACCTCAGTTATTGAATGCACCAACTGGAACTGCCACACAAGGACAACTGTACACTTTCGCCCCTGGAGGGTTTGATTTTGATGGAGATAACATCACCTATTCCAAATCAGGGGCTGATTGGCTCATTCAGCAAGATCAACCTGCAATTGTTGAAGAATTTCTGGCACAAAATGGTACAAACAACCTGGAAATCGATGATAATGACAATTTGTATATGACCATCTTAGGTGCCAGTGGTTTTGCAACGAACCTTTTGAAATACGATGATGATACTGAGACCACTTCCACACTATTGACGACCGATGCGACATCCATCACGTTTGTGGATACCGATGATAATGGCGTCATTTATTTCTCAGATAATAACTTCGGGGGTTCTTCATACCAGGTGAAAAAGATGGACAATGGCACAGTTACTTCGGTATACAGCGCTACAGGAGAGGTGACGGCAGGGGGGTATCATGATGACGATTACCTCGTTTTGGTAGAAACTCAGGCGGATGGTACCAAAGATATTGTACGAATCGGTCTGGATGGGAGCAGTAAAACCACACTTGAAGAAGAAGTGGGTTTCGTTGGAGTATTCAATATTGGAGAAGATGACCTGATCCATTTCAGTGCTGGAAATGAGATGAGCGCCATTGATATTGATGGGGACGCGGCAACAGCAGTTACGCTGGCATTGACGACTGACAATACAAATTCACCTTATCTGTATTTTATCTCGGATTTTGTGAAGTATTCAAGTGACCAATCTTATGTGCTCTATGTGGAAGCGGATGCTGCTGGTACACAAAGAGATGTTTTGGTCCGCGTAACTCCCAGTGGAGAAGAGGAACTATGGAGAGGAACGGTGACTTACGAGGCGAGCAAGATTGCGGCCAATGCCAGAAGTGAAGTCTACTTTACCCGTGATGCGGATTCCGATGGTGTTAATGCGGTTGCAGTTTATAATGCGCCGTTTACCTTCTTCTATGGTACACCTGAGGATGCAGACGTTGGGACTTCCAACTTTGATCTCAACCTTACTGATGGTGAATTGTCCAATGATTATTCGTTTACCATTGATGTGGAAAATGTCAATGATGCACCTACATCCATTACTTTGAATGCCAACGCTGTTGATGAAAACAACAGTATCGGAATCGTGGTAGCGACCATCTCATCAGAGGACCCTGATAATGATTCTGGGGACAATCAAACGTTTACGTTGGTTGGCGGGGAAGGAGATACGGATAATGGCAGCTTCGAGATCGTAGGCAGTGAATTAAAAACACTGGCCACATTTGATCACGAATCCGGAGCTACCAAAAGTATTCGTATCCAGGCCACTGACGATTCAAATGCGACATTTGAACAGACCTTGTCCATTGATATCGCTGATCTTAACGAATCACCAACCGCCATTGAATTAAGCGCTGCAAGCATTAATGAAAATGAAGCAGCAGGCACGGTTATTGGCACATTGACAACTGTCGATCCGGATGAAACCAATGATAACCTTGTTTTTGAGATCATAGAAGGTGCTGACAACTTCCAGCTTTCTGGGTTAGAATTGCAATCTTCAGCAAGTTTTAATTTTGAAGCTAATCCTTCCTTAACTGTGAAGGTCCGCGCCTCAGATGGCGTGGAAAACTCGAATACCTTCTTTACCATCGAAGAGACTTTTACCATCAATGTGGGAGATGTCAGTGAGAGTCCTTCGGATATCGCATTGAGCAACACAACAGTAGCAGAGAATGCTGCTTCAGGAACAGTCATTGGAAGCCTAAGTGCCCAGGACCCTGATGGCGCAAATACCAATACCTTCAGTTTGGTGGAAAATTCGGAAGACAATGCTTCCTTCGACATTTCTGAAGGTCAATTGGTTACGGTGGATGTATTTGATTTTGAAAGCCAAACAAGCTACACGGTAGATGTTGCCGTTAATGATGGGGGCGGAAATACTTTAACCGAAAAGATCACGATTGCTATCACTGACGTAAATGAAGCACCTGTTTTCAGTTCAGAGAGTTCATTTACCATAACGGAAAACACGACTGGTGTTGCCACTGTATCGGCTATTGACGAAGATGCAAATGCTACCTTCACTTATAGCATTGTCGATGGGACTGATAAAGATCTGTTCAACCTGTCAGGTAGTGAGCTCGCCTTTGTATCAGCCCCGGATTTTGAAAGTGCCGATGATGTGGGAGGGGATAATACCTATGAGGTTACCGTAAGGGTAAGTGACGGAACCAATGATGTTGATCAGGCCCTGACCGTTACGATTACAGATGAAAATGAAGCTCCGGTATTCAACAATGATGCAGCCGTAAGTGTCGAAGAAAATAGCACGACTGTTGCCACCTTATCTGCTACAGATCAGGACGCTGGAACAACATTGGCCTTCAGCATCACAGGAGGAACGGATCAGGCGGTATTTAGCCTGTCAGGATCTGATTTGGCCTTTGTGTCTGCCCCTGATTTTGAATCACCCACTGATTCGGATGGAGATAACCAATATGAGGTGAGTGTTCAAGTAAGTGATGGTACCAATACTGCCGATTTGAACATGACCGTAGCTGTTACCGATTTGACGACTGCTCCAACATTTACCTCTGATAGTGAAATCAGCGTTGTTGAAAACACATCAGATGTGATCACCCTGGTAGCATCTACCAGTGAAGGAGGAGGGACTTTGACTTACAGCCTGGTGGATGGCCAGGATGCGAGTTCATTCGACCTGGATGGAGCCGTACTCACTTTTATAAGTGCTCCGGACTTTGAAGATCCCACGGATGAAGATGCCAATAATGTTTATGCCTTGACTGTACGAGTAAGTGATGGTAGCAGTGATGTTGATCAGACCCTGACCATCTCGGTTACAGATGAAAATGAAGCCCCGGTGTTTAATACGGTAGCGGATGTCAATGTCGTGGAAAACAGCACGGAAGTGGCAGTTTTATCCGCTACAGATCAGGATACTGATGCAGTATTGACTTACAGTATTGTTGGAGGAGCTGATCAAGGACTATTTAGTCTCTCAGGATCGTCCTTGACGTTCACTTCTGCCCCTGATTTTGAAACTCCGTCTGATATCGATGGGGATAACCACTATGAAGTCGATGTTCAGGTCAGCGATGGGACCAATGATGTTGTTTTAAACATGATTGTAAGCGTAACTGATGAGAATGAGGCACCCATCATCAGTACAGCTAGTGCACAAACCATTCAGGAAAACACAGCAGGACCAATTATCTTGAATGCTACCGATCCTGATGGTACAGCGACTTTGACTTACAGTATCGTGAATGGGACAGATAAAGACTTGTTCAGCCTCACAGGCAACGAGCTTTCGTTTATTACTGCACCAGATTTTGAAAATGCTGCGGATGATGGAGTTGACAATGACTATGAAGTCACGGTGTTTGTGTTTGATGATACACATGCTACAGAATTGAACTTGATAGTTACGGTCACGGATGTGAATGAAGCACCCGTTTTCAATACGTCGACTGAAGTAAGTGTGGAAGAAAATACAACCATAGTAACCAGTCTTTCGGCCACTGATCCGGATGTTGGTGCTACGATTACTTATAGCATTTCCGGAGGAGCTGATCAGGAAGCATTTGCATTATCCGAATCGGATTTAACCTTTAAGTTGGCTCCTGATTTTGAGTCTCCTGCTGATGCCGATGGTGACAATAATTATGAGGTTGAAGTCCAGGCCAGTGATGGTACAAATAACATCACATTGAGCATGATTGTCACGGTAACGGATCTGACAAAAGTGCCCGTCTTTACCTCCGATAGTGAAGTAAGTGTATTGGAGAACACAACTGAAGTGGTCACCTTGACGGTCTCTTCTGAAGAGGCAGTAGGAACGTCAACTTTCAGTCTGGTCGAAGGGCAAGATGCCGAATTATTCGAATTAGACGGAGCTGAGCTTACCTTTAAAAGTGCTGCGGATTTCGAAACGCCTGATGATGCAGACGATAACAACGTTTATCTATTGACTGTACGCGCGAGTGATGGAACCAATGAGGTAGATCAGGCCATGTCCATTACGGTAACTAATGTGAATGAAGCCCCTACCTCATTTTCTATTACTGGTGGAGGGACGGTCGATGAAGGAGCAGATGTTGGGACATTAGTTGGAACATTGACTTCTACAGATGAAGACGCCACATTTACTCATGTATATAGTTTGCCGGAATCGGAAACGAATTTCAAAATCTCCGGAAATGAATTATTGACTAACGCTGTATTTGATTTCGATGATCAATCATCCTATGACGTCACGATCATCGTGACCGATGAAGGAGGGCTGACATTCTCGGCATCACCGACCATTACGATTAATGAGTTGATCAATAACAAACCCAATTCGTCCATTGAAATCAATTCGGTGGGTGACGTAGTAGTAGGTGCTTCCGCTTTCCCCTTGAGCGCGATAACCAATCCCGAAAATGCAACAGTAGTTTGGTCGGTCCTGGAAGGAGATGCGACGATTGATGGATCCACGTTGACACCTGGAACACAACCAGGATTGGTTGTGGTGAAGGCAGTAATCGAAGAAACGGATGATTTCAACGCTTCAGAAGATACAGAAAGCTTCAACCTGGTAGACCCTACTTTGATCAACCCAAATGTTACTATTACACTTCCGGCCGAATCACCGGCGAATGAGACCGTCACAATAGCGGTGACCTTCGACGCGCAAGGGGCAACCACAGTTACGGAAACGGATGTCGTCCTGAGCGTTGAAAGTGGACCTGGTGAAATAACCGGCAACGAGCTATCCTTCGCCGGAGCGGGAACAGTGGTAGTGAGGGCATCACTAGCCGCCACGGACGAAACGAATGCGGTTTTTGCTACTGCTTCCATTGAGGTCTTTAATGTCTATAATATTTCTGGCCGTGCGTTGGCAGATGGAGATGGTTTTTCCAATGGCATAGCCTACTTGGTGGCATTGGATAATGTCAATGAGACCATCAACGTACCACTCTCTGCCGAAGGGAATTTCACCTTCCAAAATGTAAGGGAAGGAGAGTATTTCCTGGGGGTAGGTGTTCCTCAGACGGAAACAACCTATCTATCTACCTTCTTAGGGGATGTATCTCCGATACTTGATCAGACGGCTGCACCTGATATACTGAAGTTGGCCGCAGATGTATCAGGCCTGGTGATCAATATGCAATCCAAACCAGCACCTGCTGTGGAATTAGTTGACCCTGAAACAGGCGGTAAGATTGAATTCCAGGCGCAAGGAACCACAAATGGTCAAAGCAGGTTCATCATGGGCAGGGTGGAGATGGGGGATCCTATTCCGAACACGCAGGTAGTACTTTCCACAGCCGAAGGAGAGTACATCGCCGATGGACTGACGGATGAAAATGGCTTCATCATATTTGAAGGCTTGCCTACTGGAGACTACCGGATTGGCGTAGAGATCCCCGGTGTTGGTCGTGTAGAAACTGAGATTCCTGTCGAAGAAGGGGAACAAGCTGATGTGACTGGACTGATCAGTGAAGATGGGACGGTCGCACTGGAAGTGGAGGAAGTACTTAATGTCGGATTGGATGCTGAACAAGCATTGACCATTTACCCGAATCCAGTAGTCGATGAGTTGAACCTAACAATTGAAAATGATTACCGAGGTGAATTGACATTCCGTGTCTTCGATATGAATGGCAGAAAAGTACTTGGATTCATCCGGACGAAGCAATTCCAACGAATGGACTTAAGTGAAAGATTGGATATTCCGGAGGGTACCTATGTGATCCTGATTAATGGTATTGATTTGAACCTACAACAACGATTTA
The DNA here is from genome assembly GCA_033344775.1 of Cytophagales bacterium. Lineage (NCBI taxonomy): Bacteria > Pseudomonadati > Bacteroidota > Cytophagia > Cytophagales > Cytophagales bacterium. Next base: position 546,165 of record JAWPMT010000002.1, read on the forward strand.
TTAAGCGATAGACAAATTCCACAACCGCCGCCAAACAGCAGAAAGCCTCGATGAAAGTCGGGGCTTTTCTTTTATATCTGTGGAAAAGTTTGATCTAATATAACCGATGTATGACTTATGCCATATGCGGCAGAGACTGTCCGCCACCGTGCTTGGTCTCTCATATTTAGAGACATTTAAGTTAAGGTGTAAATAGGCTGAATTGTATTTTTCACTAAAAGGTCATTGTTGGTATCTTATTGAAAATCAAGGCATTGAATTGATTTCTGATTATCGCTTGTATTCCTTCTAAATGAATTGTCTTTTATTTCTGGCAACATATTTGATTTACCAAACTTGTTAAAACATACTAAACTCAAAATATATGACAATGACTAAGACCTATTTCTCATTTACTTTACTCTTCTGTGCTTTGTGTTTCATTTCATGCAGCGAGGAGGAGGAGATCGTTCCTTTAGCTTTAGAACCGCTTCCGGAAGGATCCGTAGCTTTTCTCAACATTAGCGTCGGTGATGAATCATACAACCTGATTGATGGTGTGGATAATTCCATTTTTTCTTCCAGTTTATTGGCCCCGGCAACATCGGATGCCCAATTTTCTAAAGAATTCGGAGCTTCTGTTACGAGCGATACTTCAGTTTTAACTTTTAGGATCGCTTATTCTCGAGAAGCTAACAATCGAGATGAGACATTGATTGAAATTACCCAAGGTGAAGGCCAATATGCCTTTGGAGAGGTCATTGATCTGGAAAAAATCGAACGTAGAAAAGGTTTTAACATAGAGATCGTCGAAGACGAATATGTGGGTGGTCCGGGACAGGGCTATGCTTCCTGGTATTTTGATCAACCGGAGACCTCCTTCTTCACGATCACGGAGTATTATGCTGGAGAATCCGAATTGACAGTCTGGCTCAAGGGAGAGTTTAAAGCCACCATCTTAAATACTAGTGGAGCAAGCCAGGTACGAGGAGATTTTTTGATGGAATTCCCTGTTTGTTGCTTCGATTGATCTCAAGGTAGTTTTTGAGGATTCAAAAGAACACGAATAATTATCTACCTGATCAGTGTAGTATATGGTCGAGATTAAAGAAGAGTTCTTTTGAATCCATTCTGTTTTGTAGAAGTTGTGATGTGGCTGATGGTTATTCATCGACCCCTAAGGCCCCTTTTACCGACTCGAAAAATAGCTTTTGCTTCTTGTGAGCGATCAGGTAATAATTTCTATCAGGGTAAGTATCGGATTGCCAGATGAGCTTGAGGGTGTCGCTAGCCAGAAATGGTTTGGCATTTTCCAGTACTGTTATACCAATTCCTTTGGTTTGAGTTAATTCCTGAAGCATAAAGTATTCATTTGGAATGATGTAATTGGTGAATACTTTGGGTCTTTTCTTGTTGAAACAATGCATCCAGAAGAGCTTGATAAAGGGGTTGGTAGACATGTGTGAGAACCAGATCTGGTGCTCTAGCCAGTGCTGAGTTTTCTTGAGATCATCATGTTGCAAATATTGATCGATATCACTTGTATCAATGTCCGGATGCCCGACAATGACCAGCGGTGAACTCAAGATCTTGCAGGAAAGCACATCAAAAGTTTGAACTTCCTGGTGAACAATTGCGGCATCAATTTCTTGTTGATTGACCAGGTTAAACAGGACATCATGACTCTCCTCGAAACGGATGCTCAAGTGCTTAAAGCCGGTTAATCGATTGGATAAAAAGCTTTTATACAAATGTTCACTGATCCCTAGTACATGTAGCTTCTCTTCTTTTTTGAGGCGACGACTGTACATCGACTCTACCTCTTCCAATGTGTCCAGTGATTCAATGATCAGGTTGTTCAGGAACTTCGCATTTTCTGTAGCCTCTACGCCTTTGGATTTTCGCACAAACAATTTGTGGCCAACATTCGCTTCCAGCATACTCATCTGATTGCTGACTGCCGGCTGACTCATGTACAATTCCTCCGCCGCTTTTGAGTAATTACCGTGTTTATAGACGGCTTTAAAAGTCCGGTACCATTCCAAATTGATCATAGATATTAAAATATTTATATCATGAGGTAAAATAGACTATTTCTTTTGATAACAGGTAATTCCTACTCTTGCTCCATCAAATTTTAAACAGAGACAAATGAATAAGATCGCATTAGTAACAGGGGCTAACAAAGGGTTGGGCCTGGAGACAGCTCGATAGCATTTGTAATGCTACCGAGTCTTATTAAGCATTTTCAATGCAATCTTGATCATTCTCAAAAATCAAACAGCTACTTGCTACTTCACCAATCATTCCCCTTTTCTTAATTTCGCACACTTAAAACTCTGAAAAGGCCTGGACAGGTGGCAGTTACGTCCATTCATCGAAATATTGACAGCTGTCCTGAATTTGTGAGGCATTTTCGGAGGGTAAACCCAGGAGTGAATTGAAGAAGTGGACTTTTTTAGTGCTTCCTTTATGGTTGATGGCCAGCCATACCTATTCGCAAGGCGACTTTTACTTTGAACAATGGCACCTGGAAGAGGGACTGAGCAATCAGGTGATCAGGAATATTGCGCAAGACAGCCATGGTTTTTTATGGCTGGCCACAGAGCAAGGTCTGAATCGATTTGATGGCCAAAACTTCTCGCATTATCTCCATGTACCTGGCGATACAAATAGCATTACAAATAATCTGTTATTTGGCCTGGCCATTGATCAGCAAGACGTGATTTGGGTGGGCACTGAATTGGGACTCAATGCCTACGACTTGAAGTTGAACCAATGGCATCATTTTCGAAATGATCCGGACGATCCCAATAGTCTGAGCGACAATTATGTACGAAAGGTGTTCGTGGATTCCCAAGACAGGATCTGGGTGGGTACACAAAATGGACTCAACTTGTTTGACCGAACCACTGGGCAATTTCAACGACTCATGGATGATCGTCAATTTGCCGATGCTTTCGATCGTAAAACCTTTTCCTATAACCGTATCAATGACGTGTATGAAGACAATGAGGGTCGGATATGGGTAGGAACCGATGGCGGTGGAATACGTATTTACGAACCTGATTCCTGGGATAAGTTCACTTCTATCTATGTCAGAGACAACCTGGAGTCCCGAGCTCGAATCGTGAGAAAGGTATTTCAGGATGCTATTGGTGATTGGTGGTTTGGTACCGACGCGGGCCTGGCTCGATATTCATCAGATTTGACGTTACAAACATTTTTTGAGCCTCATGATGCTTTCGACAGCCTTTCTGATCAGTATGTATGGGACATGTTAGAAGGTCCGGATGGTCACCTATGGGTAAGTACTTACCGTGGTGGGATCAATGTCCTGGATCGGAATCAAAATCGATTCATTAAGCACTTTGATAGCAGCAATGGATTGTCCAGTGATCAGGTTTGGGACATGTTCAAAGATCATTCAGGAGGCATTTGGGTCGGCTGTGAAGGTGCAGGAGGACTCAATTATTATCACCCGGCACTTCGAAAGTTTGCCCACCATTTATCCGAAGATGGCACCAAGTTTATCGTGGACAACATTTTTGAAAGTACACCACAATTGCTACTGCTCAGTACTTCTGAAGGATTACTTCATTATCACGTTCCTGACAGGACTTACCAATGCATCACGGAGAAGGTCGCGAATGAAAGCGAGTATTTCTTTTTCGAACAGCACAATAATCGGACCTATTTAATGTCGTCCCGATCTATCTATCGATTGGATGAAAAGTTTAACCTGATACAGAAGTTCCACTCAAAATTGCTGATTAATGGAGCAATCATTACAGATACTTACATGGCTGATTCGGGTGAAATTTGGATGGGGACCATTTCACAAGGCCTGTTGCGAGTAAACCTGATCACCGGAGAAGAAGAACAGTTTTTTAAAGAAGGTAATTCCGATATTTATCAGGATTCTCGTTCGATCACTAGCCTGGCGGCAGGTCCTGATGGTAAGCTCTGGGTAGCTTCTGTAAGAAGTGGTCTGTTTCTGCTCGATCCCTCGAATGGTGAATATGAGCAGTTTTTGTATCATACAGGGCAATTTTACGAGCCAACGATTACAGCTATAGTATCAGCACCTGATTCGATCTTATGGCTGGGAACAGTGTCTAATGGACTGGTCCGGTTTAATTGGGAAACTACTGAATCTAAGTTTGTAAGCTCGAAGAACAAGGAGTTAAGTCAGGGAATCACAGCGCTGTTAATCGACGAGCAACAGAAGCTTTGGATCAGCACGAAAAACGGTCTGGTAACCATGGATCTGGCCAGTCAGCAGTTTCATATTTTTAATCAGGAAGATGGTCTCCAGGGACCGCTATTTCGTCCTGCAATCCATCAGGGGACTAGTGGTAAATTGTATTTTGGAGGCACAAATGGGTTCAATGTGCTTGATGTGGAGCATTTGACCTTCAATGATGAGCAGCCTGGGATCTTTTTTGAAAGCCTAATGGTCAATGATCAGTTGATTCAACCTGGAGGAAAATGGTTACCGGATGGATTGGAGCATCAGACCCGTATCCGATTACCCTATGATCAGAATTACCTAAAACTCAACTTTACCGCTCCGACTGCAATCCAGGCGGATAACAATGCTTTTGCATACCGCCTGTCTGAAGATCAACCATGGCAAGACCTGAATCAAAACCGCGAACTGTCGTTACCAAATTTAACTGCGGGTTTTTATGAACTAGCCATCAAGGCCCGGAATAGTGATGGTTTGTGGGGGAAACCGTCTATTTTAAATATCGACATTTTGCCACCGTTTTGGCAGACCGTCTGGTTTCGGAGTACGATCTTCTTGATAGTCATTTTCTTGTTGGTGGGATTTTATCGTTATCGTCTTAGACAGATCTCTAGACAAAAACAGCTACTGGAACAGGAAGTCAGTGACCGGACCAGCGAATTGAAGCTACAAAAAGAAAAAGCGGAGGAAGACCGTGAGCTCATTGCGAGTCAGGCTGAAGAGCTCAAGGAAATGGACAAGGTGAAAACCAAGTTTTTCGCCAATATTTCCCATGAACTTCGAACCCCGCTCACCTTGATCAATGGGCCTTTGGAAACATTCCTTGAAAGAGAAGGCGAGACACTCAACCAGGAGGCTTTGACACTAATCAAAACGGCTAATCAAAATGGAGAATCTTTACTCGGTTTGGTAGAAGAGATCCTGGACCTCACCAAATTGGAAGCGGGTAAGTTGCCACTGATCGAAAACCCCCTTCCAATGAAAGAATTACTGACGGACTTATTTGATGCCTATCATTATGACTTGAAGGTGAAGGGAGTAATTGCCGAATTTGATTTTGAACTTCCTGAGGATACATGTCTGTATTTGGATGGCCGGAAGGTGAAGAAAGTAATTAATAACCTGCTTTCAAATGCCAGGAAGTTTACCCAGCCAGGAGATAAGATCAGTTTACGTGCCACGAAAGAAGAAGGGTGGTTGAAAGTAGCTGTAAAAGATACAGGACGGGGGATAGATCCGACTGATGTGCCTCATATTTTTGATCGGTTTTACCAATCGAAGAAGGATGGAAAAGCAGAAGGTGGAACAGGTATCGGGTTGGCCCTTAGTATGGAATTAAGTAAACTGATGAATGGATCGCTTCATGTCATGAGTGAATTGGGCACCGGCAGTGAGTTTGTTTTGAAACTTCCATTCAAACCCGCGGAGCTTCAGTTAATTGACGAATTAGAAACAGATGCAGGTGCAGATTTGAATCAGGCGCTTCGTCAAGTGGTGATAAATTATAGTGAGTTTTTCAATATCGATCAGCCGACACTGCTACTGGCTGAAGATAACACTGCTATGCGACGATTCATCGCCAACGTTTTTGAAGGGCAATTTCGGATTCTGGAAGCACAAGATGGAAGGCACGCATTGAAGTACCTGGACAAAGAACGCGTGGACTTAATGATCTCCGATGTAATGATGCCAGGCATGGACGGATTTGAATTGCTCAATGCTTTGAAAGCTAATGTGGAATGGCGAGGCCTTTCAGTTATCATGCTCACTGCCCGTGCTGCAGAAGAAGATAAGCTATTTGCGTTGACCAAAGGGGTTGATGATTACCTTACAAAACCATTCAATAAAGCCGAATTATTGGCCAGGGTAAAGAACATTCTGGAAAACAGAGTAGCCCGACATGAAACAGATGCGATAGGAAATTTGAATAGCAAAGCATTGAACATTGATCAGAAATTTTTAGTGAGTCTGCAGGATCTTATTGAGAAAAACCTGGATAATCAATTGCTGAGCGTGCCTTACTTGTCCGATGAAGTAGCCCTAAGTCCCAGGCAGTTACAACGAAAGGTCAAGGAAATAACGGGACTTTCTCCGCTGGGTTTCATCAAGGAGATCAGGCTTCAAAAAGCTTATCGTTTTCTGGCCAATCGGGAAGTCCCTTCTGTGGCTGATGCCGCGAGAAAAGTTGGATTCGAAAAAACAGACTATTTCTCATCCCAATTTATCGCCCGATTCGGCAAGCGTCCATCGAGTATGCTATGAGCGGATCGCAATCTCTGATAGAGGTTTTCGACGGCCCTATCAGGAGTTTTGTTCAATGTTTAGGGTATGAATTTTGATCAATGGAGACTCCTTTATGATTGCAATATAGATTTGAAATCACATCAAACCCTGTAGCAACGCAATTGAAAGAGATTTAGAAAACCTTTCTTACTCATCACCCAATCCTCACTTTTTAGTTCTTGCCGCAAAGAGCCTTAATGCCAGCAAATCCTTGATTGAGTATTGTATCGCTCCATTGTTGGGGTTGTTGATCGCATATGCTTGCCCACTCAGTTGATTGATATCCTGAATCCGGAAAACAGGTCCGTATCGGTCAATGGCGGCAGGTGAACAAACGGCATTGTGGATCAGACGTATACCGATGATCTCCCTTTTAGACATTTGCGAAACCCGGTCTCGCTTCATCGCTTCCAAAAGCTCAAAGCGATCAGAAAAACATTCGTTTAGGTCAGGGTCTACCTTCCGGGGTTTCTGGTAGCAAAACCATGAGGGTGCATCTTCCAGCATGGCCAATGCCTGATCCGGCTGGCCAAAATGGTCAAGCACCTGAACATAATTTACCGGTAGGTTCGTTTGTTGAGGATAATAGGCAGCAATGTCACCTTTCATAAGTGCCTTCAAAAGCAATCCGGGAATTTGACTAGCCATCTTGTTTTGCTTTTCACTGGCAAACACGACAGCTGGTGAGTTTTGAGCATACAAATGTAGACCTATGAATGTGCAATAGATCATTGCAAAAATGGTTTTCCTGATCATAATCCAGCCATTTGCGTGAGTGACTCTTTGGAGTCAGGAATGCCTGTTTTTTCCAGCGTGAAGGTTACTGATGCGCCGTGACTCAATTCGGCAGCAGTAAAATCCGAATCGGTAAATTTCCAGATCATTCCGGATGTATCGATGGTAAAAAGATTAAACTCCTGATTGACTAAAAGACTAAATTCCGATTCCCAAGTGTACGTCGGGAAATAATAGACCGAATTAAACGCTTCATAAACCACATAGATCTGTGATACGACGGGTACTCCAGTATTGGTGACAAAGTTAGGTTGCAGCAATCTCCGCTCTACACCATCGATGAGGTAATCATAGTTGTGCAAACCAAAAGAGCTGATGTTCATCACTTGAAAAGCTTCAATTCTCCTTCTCTGATCCTCTTCCCAATCACCACCTTCACCGTCAAAAGCATCGAAGAAGACACCATCTCCTTCTTCAAATGAGACCGAAGAACTTCCCCAGAGGTCATCATCTTCCGCGATGCTGCGTTGCGCTATTTGACCGGGACTGGACTTCCATTCGCCGGCATTATGATCATACTTGTAAGGAGCAACCTGCTTACGTAATTGTCCAGGTGCACTCGCCAGGAAAATGGCCATTCGTTTTGATGGGTCAAATGGAATGGTATCTTCTCCGTTGAGTGCGTAAATCTCAAACATGCCCGTAGACGCCAGCTGGAAAGGGTCACCGAATGTGCGTGTATGCATGGCTATGTCGTGAATGATCATGTCTGCCGTGGAGAAAAACTCACGATAGGTAATGGTCACCGAGTCGATCCCCGCTGGAAAGCCGTCTTTTTCAAAATAGATCAAACTTCCACTTTCAGTGATGATCTTTTCGCAGTTTTGAGTGGCCATTGGATAGCGCTCAAAAGGGGTCCGAAATGAATCCAGGTCTTGTGCCGATGCCCAATGGCTTAAAAAACAAACTAATATGAATACGTTGCGGTGCATGGTATTGATTTTTATCTGAAGACCAGTTGTCAATTTATTGGAATGCGTCCATTGCAATATGTGGAATATTACGGGCAAATACATAATAGAAAAAGGTTCTTTTTCCCGCTGTTAGCTAATCCTGTCACTGATTTTGAGCCCTATTCGAAAGCTGTGTGTAATTAAACCTCCTCGCGACCATCGATCGTATTATGAATAGATCAGGATTTGATAAAAAAAACAATGGAGGCGAACCTCCATTGCGTACAACCAGCATAGACAAAAAATGCACGCGGCATTTTAACGTAAAACTTTTAAGGAACTAAAATGTTCAGAGGAGCGGAAATCGCTGCTAGACTTAGCTTCATGTCTCAAAGTTTATTAAGTTGAAAAGGTTGTATGCTTCAATTTCGGTTTTCAGTAGAATATCTCCTTTTTTCATACGAAATGGGACTATTTTTTAGTTCACGGGTAAGATTGAGCCTAATATTTTGAACCTTACAAAAGGTCTTGATCACCATTCAGCTTGTTTACAAAATCGGGCTGATCGTGATCCTTAGTAGAAGCAGGTTATCTTTAATTGGAAATTAATTTTTGCTATTTACTACGCAGCACCAATCGCTTCAAAAACCTGATATTATGAAAGTCACAGCCGAAAAGAACGAAAAAGTGGCAAATATGATCTTTGCGTCTATCTATCCTCTCTATTGGAATAGACTAGAAAAGAATGGCAGGACCAAAGAAGAATTCCATCAGGTATTAGAATGGTTTACTGGTTTTGATGAGGCTGATTTACAATCGATCATAGATGAAAAAGCAACGTTTAGAACGTTTTTCCAAAAGGCGAAAATTCATCCAAACGCTCATATGATCAAAGGAGTCGTATGCGGCTATCGAATTGAAGAAATAGAAGAGGAGTTTGATATATACAAGCAATGCAGGCAAATGGAGAAGCTGATTGATGAGTTGGCTAAAGGGCGCAAAATAGAAAAGATTTTGCGTGAAGAGAAGAGGTAGTTCAAGGGTATGAAACTACAGCAAACGGCTCTTTTTTATATCACCAAATCTCACACTTGACACCATCAAAGGTTTCATGGTAAACTGCTACGAGTAGGGGCTTTAGTAACCTGCACAGATCAGAGTTCACCCATAATCAGTGATAGCAATTCACCAACATCACCGCATGTGGAAAAGATTTTAATTGAATAGAATGATTGATCGGCAGAGGATCAAAATGTTGTTTCATTTTGCTGATGTTCTTTGGTTTGGTCATTCTGCACTTTCTCTTCCTTAAAATGCAATAGAATAAGTACAAGAGTAATAAAGGTCACGATTCGGTCCGCAGCAGCCAGTCCGTTCCAAATTTGACTTTGCCACATGGAAAACCATTCTCCACCAACAACCTGAAAACCCAGAAACCAGATAACAATACCCATCAACAAGCCAGCAATTGACCAGTTTTTGTTTGCATGAAAAACTTCGGGAGCACTTTTTAAATGTTTCCAGAGTTTCCAACTTCCTTTTAAACAACAAAAAGCCATTATCGCTTCCATGATAATGATGAAAATATATCCTCCATTTACAACTAAAGGACCACAGATACTGCGATAGTGGATATTTGCTGATGGAAAGGTGGTATCCATCATAAAGACATGTTTTACAAACTGGTAGTTCGTGTTATAGTCAGTAATATTCCCGAATACAACCAATGCCGCCATGAGGCCTAAAGAAAATACGGAAACAACTTTTGTGAGTCTGATTAACAATCCTGTGGAGTACATTCCTTTTTTTAATTTTGAATATACTCAAAAACAACGCTATTGATTTTTATCATGTGGATCACACCTCATAACATGGTAAAAACCGTAATTGGTTATGTGAGCTCGTGCCATGATTGTCGAGACGTCTGAAATATAAAAAGATTGATGCCTTAGGTTGTACCTGAAACGTGGTGTATTAAGTGTTGAAAATCATAATTCGACGATATTCCTCTAGCACATACACAGATGTTTAGTTAGATCGTATTTCTTCACTCAAAAGGGTGATTCCACGGCCTATTCGTCTATTTTTTGTTTGATCATGTCGCTTTTTAGGGGGTAGAATGTCCGAATTCTGTGGGTTGTCTAACCCTACCTTGCATGCGTTAACCTGAGTAGTTTAGATAATATACCATGCGACAATTGATACGATTCTGTGAAAGGATTCTAGAAGAATTTCTTGCAGCCGCCAGACATACTATGCATAGACAGATAAGCGTACCGGTACTCATCCTAGTGATGAGTATCGGTGCTTATGCCCAACCCAATGAAGTACAGGATATCCTCGTAACCCCAGCTTCGGGCTTTGGCCAGGCCAATGATATCTGGCAGTCATTTACGCCAACTCAGGATGGCCGGTTGGTGAAATTCACGTTTGATGCAGGAGGTAACAGTCCAGCTGGAAACAGAACGGTCAGCATCTTCGAAGGAGAAGGAACAGGTGGTACCCTGCTGCAATCGTTCACCTATAATTTTGTTGGAAACACGAGTGTGGTTTCTGTTACAGCGGAGGTGGATTTACCTACCCCGATACCGGTAACCCAGGGGTCTCAGTATACATGGTCTGTAACGAACATCAATCCAAGAACGCTGATCAATACGAATCCAAATACCTATACTGGTGGTACAGGCTTTGCAACTTTTAATGGTACCCCATTCACCAATTTTGATATTGGTTTTTCCATCATTTTGGATATCGGTACCAATGTGTCCATTGCTGCCAGGGATGAAGTAAGTACTACTGACCCCTTCATTTTTGATGTTACTTTTTACGGAACACCCACCAATCTAGAAAGCACTGATTTCACGATTACCAATGGTACAGTTTCGGGACTTTCGATGGCTTCCACGGAAGTGTATGAATTATCTGTTTCTACTACCGGTGATGGTACAGTTACAGTTGATTTTCCAGCGGGCGCTGCTCAGGTTGATGGGGTAGATAATGATGCGGCTACTGCCGATGCGGAAGTCGACTTGCCTCCCTTTCAGAACCCTGATTTGATTTTATCGACCAGTAAAATGGTGCGCGGAGGAGCACAATTATTTCTAAATAACTCTGGAATTGACAATACCATGTTTTTTGCTCCTGCTGGAACTACAAATTTTACAACAGGTGCTACGGTTACCCAAGGAACCACAATATTGGTGCAAGATGACCCTGCTTGTATACCGCAGCCAGCTGTGATGTGTGGTACAGATCCGATCACGGGTATGCCTGATCCGCCTGGCTGTATCCCAATGCCTGAAGTCATTTGTACAAGCTCTAATCAACCGGTCATTTACGCACCAACTGATCCAGGACAGTATAAACTTTTCTTAACGGATGGTTCTGGTAATACAGTCGCTGAATCATCTACTACACTTTTCGTAACAGCAGAAACTGCTTTAACCACAGCTGCCATAACGGTTGATGATGACAATATTTTGATGGGTGAAACAGCTGAAGTGACTTTTGTTTTCCTGGGTACCATCGCTGGATTTACCAATGATGATCTTACCATACCTAATGGTACACTTACATCGGTGAGTTCTTCTGATGGGAACATCACATTTACGGCTACTTTCACCCCTTCTTCGGATGTGGTAGATGGCAGTAATGTGATCACTTTAGACAATACGGGTATCACCTCGGGGGCCATCGCTGGTACTGGAACCACCGATTCGGAGAATTTTGCCATCGATACGGGGATTCCCAGAGTAGCGAGTATCTTATGTACCACGGGTTGTGACGATGTGTATACTGCTGCAGGTTCAAATCGTACCTTGGCCATAGATGTCAATTTTGACAGGGATGTGACCCTTACTGGGTCCATGAATCTCGAACTCGAATTTGTGGTCGCCAACAGGAGTGCGATTGTTACCCAGAATAGTGCTCAGAGCTTCACGGCTACCTATGACCTTACACAATCTGATCTTAATACCCAGTTGGACTACACGGGTACAGGCGCACTTACCCTGGCTACAGCTAGTACCATTACGGGAAATAGCAATGGGCAAGCCGCGGATCTGACCTTAGTCGAGCCTGGGGCTGTTGGATCCATCAGCGAAAACAGAACGATATACATCGACCTGATCCCTCCACAAATTGTTACCATTTTGAGGCAAAGTCCTGCCAATGAAATCTTCTCAGGTGAAGAGGTGACCTTTAGAGTGGCGTTTACGGAAGACATAGAACCTACCTCTTTCGGGGGTGCTGATTTCGTACTCAATGGAACTGCAGCAGGTACAGGTACGGTCGGAACCGGGCAAATGGTTGACTCGAAAACCTACGATTATACCGTAACAGGTCTTAGCGGCAGTAATGGAACACTGGGTTTAACCTACAATGGATCACTCACTGATCTGGTCACCAACAATGCTTTATCCGCAGCTGCACCAGGCACGGATCAACAATATACGTTGATCAATACGGTCCCAGGTTTCGAAACGACAGCTTCGGGGACTTCCATTGCTCAGGGAGATGATTTTAATTATGATATCGAGGTTTCGTCAAACCTTAATGGGGCTGCCTATGACATTAGCAGTTCTACGCTACCCACATGGTTGGAATTAATCACCAATGATACCATTATGACCATTGCTGGAACAGGAAGCTCAGGAACTACGGGTAATGGGGGCGATGCTTTAAGTGCCAAGTTCGGACCTTTCTTAAGGGATGTGACCTACGATGGTGATGGCAATCTGTACATTGTAGATCGCAATAACCACATGATCCGAAAAGTGGGTACGGACAATTTGGTCAGTCAATTTGCAGGAACAGGTTCTTCAGGATTCTCAGGGGACGGTAGTGGGGCTGTCAGTGCTACGCTCAATTTTCCTTCAAGTATAGCATTTGATGATGCTGGGAATGCGTACATCGCTGATGATTTCAATTATCGGATAAGAAAAGTAGATGCAAGTGGTAATATTTCCACCATCGCTGGAAATGGTACACAAGGATTTTCTGGTGACGGAGGAGCAGCTACCTCTGCCATGATCAATCGGCCGATCTCGCTGGCTGTTGGACCTGATGGCGATTTGTACATTGCTGAAGAATTAAGAATTCGAAAAGTAGACCTCTCAACCGGAGATATTAGTACCGTAGCTGGAAATGGAACAGGTACATTCGTTTCTGGGGTAACTCCAAGCAATTCAGGCTTTGTGATTAATGCGATTGCCATTGATAATGTGGGTTCCATTTACATCGCTTCTCAATCCCATGCGGTAAGGAAAATTGATGGGATTACTGGTTTGACCTCTTCGATTGCAGGAACGGGTACAAATGGGTTTTCTGGAGATGGCGGAGCAGCCACAAGTGCGCAATTAGATAACCCCAATGCCATTGCTGTTGATGGGGATGGTAATGTATTTATCGCAGAAAGGGAAAATGATCGCATCCGGGTGATTGATAAAGGCGGCATGATTCGGACCCTTGGTGGAAATGGTGTCCTTGCGTTTTCTGGAGATGGCGGGCCTGCGACTTCAGCGGCCATTCTTAACCCTGAAGGATTGGCCATAAATGAAAATGGAAGAGTGATATTCTCAGATGCCGGGAATTTACGCATCAGAGCGATCGAAACCAACAGAGCGCGATTGACAGGATCTGCGGATCAGTCAGCAGTTGGGACACATGAGATCACGCTTACAGCGACTAATGGATCAGAAAGTGTGGATCAGATGTTTACCATCGACGTAGCAAATGTGAATGATACACCTACACTAAGCCCTAGACTGGGTTCCACGACGATTGCTACGGAAGAAGTGCGATACGATTATATCACTTATGTGAGCGATATTGATGGAGACCTGGTCAATCTATCCGTTACTGATAAACCTTCCTGGATGTCAGCAGACCTTACTACAGAAGTTTTCACTTTTGTTTCCAGTACAGGAGTGACAGATCTTGTTCATAGCGATGATCAATTCTTCTTTACCAGTCAGGATAATAACGCTATTTACCGGGTTGATAATTTAGGTGGTTCACAAACACAGATTGCGGGACAGGCCAATAATTCACCTGGATTTACAGATGGAGATGGCCTCAATGCCGCTTTTGAAACCCCTTTTGCGATAGATGCAGCTGCCAATGGTGACCTCTATGTCATTGATCAGGATAACCATGCTTTAAGGAAGATCACAGATGTTGATGGTAATGTTACCGTAACCACCATTGCGGGAAATGGATCGGCAGGCAATGCTACTGGTGCTGCCAGTAATGCGACGGCTACTTTTGATACACCGACCAATGTTCTGGTGGCTTCTAATGGTGATGTCTACATTACAGATGCTGGCAACGTGGTGATCAAGAAGCTTAGTGCGGGCATGATCACGACCTTAAAAGATGGTAGTGGAGTAGATTTTACCTTCACGCAGCCTTATGGACTGGCCATGGATGATGCAGGAGTACTTTATGTGACTGATTTTGGTGATCATACGGTATACAGTATTGATGGAACGACCAGGACTTTGTTGGCGGGTACTTCAGCCACAATCGGATTTACCGATGGAGATGGTGGTGCAGCGCTCTTTGATGAGCCTGCAGGAATCACCACCAATGGAGATGGTTCTGTGCTATTTGTTGCTGAAAGTGGAAATGGACAGATCCGAAGATTGGATATTGACGGAGCTACGGTGACCGTTTCTACCTTAGCCAGCACACTCGATACGCCTGTAGGCATGATCCAAAACCCTGAAAATGGCGCATTGCTGGTAGCTGACCTGGGATTCAATTCGATCACGGAACATTATCATGCCATCACGGTCTTTGGCAACCCAACCAATGAAGATGTGGGAGTCAATACAGTTGAATTCACTATGAATGACGGAACGGCAGATTTTACCAGTGAGCTAAACGTTTTTGTCAAAAACACGAACGATGCACCGGAGTTTACCAGCACCGCACCATCCACTACGACCGAAGATCAGGCATTTACTTACACCATGGAAGGAACAGATATGGATGGTGATGCCATTGCGTTCGACGTGACGACACTACCTGATTGGTTGACTTTTGAAGCCAGCGAGTTCCTGGTCTCTACTGTTGCTGGAGACGGTAGCTTTACGGTTAATGGAGATGGAGGAGTAGCTACTGCAGCCGGAATCGGATCACCGGATGATCTTGCTGCAGATCAGGCAGGAAACATTTACATCGCGCATGAAAACTATATACGCAAAGTAGATACTGATGGCAATATCTCTACCATCATTGGAGATGGAACCGCGGCCAATACCGGAGATTCTGGACCTGGAGTTGATGCGCAAATTACAAATATCAACGATTTGCATGTTGGACCGGAAGGGAACCTGTTCATATCAGTAGAAGGAGCCATTCGCAAACTGGATATTAATGGCATGATAACTTCAATTGCTGGTGCTGCCGGTATTTCAGGTACTGCTGGTACAGGGGACGGTGGTAATGCCACTGCTGCGACTTTCAATCAGAATAGCGGGATTTTCGTGGACCAGGATGGTAATATTTTCGTGGCGGATCAGTCAGACAACACAGTGAGGAAAATCGATGGAAATGGCATGATCAGTACGGTAGCAACAGGCGTTACCTTTCCATTTGATATTGTGGTAGATAAAGATGGAAATATCTACGCAGTAAACGATGGCTCCACTGGTCTTCTCAAGATCGATGCGAGTGATAACAAGACTGATCTAACGGCCGCAAGTGATATCCATTTTTCTACCCAGGATATTGCCATTGATAACCTCGGTAATATTTATGGAACTACTTCCTTTAGTCCTGCCAATCAAATCAAAGTATACAATATTGATTCCGATGAAGTATCGATCATTGCAAATGATGATAATACAGGAAGCTTTTTCGGAGATGGGGGAGTAGCGAGTGACGCTGCGTTTAATACGATTTCTGCAGTAGCAGTGGGTCCTGATGGTAGTGTTTTTGTAGCGGATCAGAATAATGGGCGTATTCGAAAATTAACACCTCAAGGCCCTAAGATCACAGGAACGCCAACCCAGGGTGAGCTTGGAAATCACAATATCGTATTGAATGTTTCCGATGGCACACTCTCGGATGATCAAAGCTTTACTTTGACCGTCAATAACCTGCCGGAAATTACAAATGTCACTTCAACAGACGGAACATATACGGAAGGAGATGTATTGGACATTGTCGTCACTTTTGATGGTGATGTTACTTCCAGTGGTACAGGAGTAACTCCAAGTTTTGCGCTGGAAACCGGTTCTGCGGATCAAGTCATTACTCAGAGTGCGAACTCCGGTTCGACAGTGACCTTTACTTATACAGTAATAGAAGGACATAATTCCTCGGATTTGGCTTATAATTCTACCTCCATTGACGTTGGCGATTACACCATTCAATCACCTGCAGGTGTAGATGCGGACCTTACTTTGCCTACAGTTGGAGCCGCTGGATCGCTGAGTGCCAATCAAGCCATCGTAGTTGATACGGAGGAACCCACGTTGACCAATGTATCCATCGCTTCTAACAATGCTTCCAATAATCTGGCAAGAGAAGGGGACGAGATCACATTGTCGATTACTTCTTCAGAGGCCCTGTCCGCGAACCCAACCGTGACCATTGCTGGTAATACAGCTACTGTGACCAGTCAGAGTTCCACCACCTATGAGGCTACCTATACCATGACGAATAATGATACAGAAGGAGAGGTAACATTGACCATCAATTTTGCTGATGAAGCTGGAAATGTGGGAACTGAAGTAACGGCAACGACTGATGGAAGCACGGTTACTTATGATACAACGAGTCCTTCTGTCGTACTCTCTTCTACAGTTTCAGCAGTGACCAATGCAACAAGTTTTGACCTGACCATAACTTTCAGCTCGGACGTTTCCGGATTTACCATCGATGATTTGACACTATCTAACGCAGATGCCAGTAATTTCAGTGGGAGTGATTCGGAATATACAGTTACCCTGACACCACAATTGGAAGGGGCATTGTCTGTCGATGTAGTAGCAGCGGTGGCTCAGGATGCCTCTGGCAATGGCAATGTTGCCGCAACTACGTTTGAAGTCAATTATGATGCGACTTCACCTACGGTAACTCTTTCAACCACGGATGAAGACGTCAATGCCGCATTTGAAGTGAGCATTACATTTAGTGAGTCGGTAACAGGTTTTGAATTGGTAGACCTTACCGTTGGTAATGGTGTTGCCAGTGACTTATCTGGTTCCGAGAACAGTTATACTTTACTAATTACTCCGGAAACGGAAGGGGATGTAACCGTGAATCTTGCAGCTTCTTCTGCCAATGATGCAGCGGGGAATGCCAACAGAGCGGCTACTGAATTGTTAGTCAATTATGACATGACCAGTCCGACTCCTGTACTTTCAACCTCTTCGACAAATGTCAACGCAGCGTTTACACTGACCATCACTTTTGATGAATCAGTAGATGGGTTTACAGTTGATGATTTGACGATTGATAATGGAGCAGCGAGTGAATTTGCAGGTTCCGAGACTACCTACACAGCAACAATTACACCGGATGCTGAAGGAGAGCTTACCATAAATGTCGCAGCATCTGTGACCACTGATGCGGCTGGTAATGCCAATAGTGCGGCCTCCGAACTTTCAGTCAATTATGATGTCACCAGTCCTTCGCCAATACTATCTACGGCTTCCACTGATGTCAATGCATCGTTTGAAGTGACCATCACTTTTGATGAATCTGTAGATGGGTTTACTGTTGACGATCTGGAGATTGATAATGGAGCGGCTGATGATTTTTCCGGTACTGGTACAACTTTCACGGCAACAATCACACCAGATACCGAGGGAGAAGTTACCGTAAATGTAGCGTCATCTGTGGCCACCGATGCTGCTGACAATGCCAATACTGCGGCCTCTGAACTGTCTGTTAATTATGATGTAACCGGTCCTACACCGGTAATTTCTACGGCTTCCAATGACGTCAATGCATCGTTTGAAGTGACCATCACTTTTGATGAATCTGTGGATGGGTTTACTGTTGACGATCTGGCGATTGATAATGGAGCGGCTGATGATTTTTCCGGTACTGGTACAACTTTCACGGCAACAATCACACCAGATACCGAGGGAGAAGTTACCGTAAATGTCGCAGCATCTGTGACCACTGATGCGGCTGGTAATGCCAATAGTGCGGCCTCCGAACTGTCTGTCAATTATGATGTCACCAGTCCTTCGCCAATACTATCTACGGCTTCCAATGACGTCAATGCTTCGTTTGAAGTGACCATCACTTTTGATGAATCTGTAGATGGGTTTACTGTTGACGATCTGGCGATTGATAATGGAGCAGCTGATGATTTTTCCGGTACTGGTACAACCTACATGACGACAATCACACCGGATACCGAGGGACATGTTACCGTAAATGTAGCGTCATCAGTGGCCACAGATGCTGCTGGCAATGCCAACAGTGCGGCCTCTGAACTGTCTGCTAATTATGATGTAACTGGTCCTACACCGGTACTTTCTACGGCCTCCACTGATGTCAATGCATCGTTTGAAGTGACCATCACTTTTGATGAATCTGTAGATGGGTTTACTGTTGACGATCTGGCGATTGATAATGGAGCAGCTGATGATTTTTCCGGTACTGGTACAACCTACATGGCGACAATCACACCGGATACCGAGGGACATGTTACCGTAAATGTAGCGTCATCAGTGGCCACAGATGCTGCTGGCAATGCCAACAGTGCGGCCTCTGAACTGTCTGTTAATTATGATGTAACTGGTCCTACACCGGTACTTTCTACGGCTTCCACTGATGTCAATGCATCGTTTGAAGTGACCATCACTTTTGATGAATCAATAGATGGGTTTACCGTAGATGATCTGACGATTGATAATGGAGTGGCGGGTGATTTTGCAGGCTCTGGTACCACATACACGACAACAATCACTCCGGAAACGGAAGGAGAAGTAACGGTAAATGTCGTGGCTGCTGTAGCCACAGATGCTGCTGGCAATGCCAATAGTGCAGCTACAGAACTAGCTGTGAATTATGATTTCACTCCTCCAACACCCACACTTTCGACCTCTGACACAAATGTCAGTGCTGCATTTGATGTCACCATCACTTTTGATGAATCCGTGACAGGCTTTGAATTAGCTGATCTTTCGGTGACGAATGGCCTAGCGAGTGATCTTTCTGGTTCTGGTACTGTTTACACAGTGACAATCACACCATCTGAAGAAGGTTCCGTCGACATTTCGATTGCGGAAGGGGTGGCTGCGGATGCTGCTGGAAATGCTAATACGGCATCAAATACATTAAGTGTTAGTTTCGATGGTTCGGCCGACACCACTGCTCCATCTGTTACCTTGACGACCGCAAGCACGTCGGTTTCCGGGTCTTTTGAAATTGAGATTACCTTTAGTGAATCGGTAATTGGATTTGAACTGTCGGATATTTCAGTTACTAATGGGTCTGCAGCTGATCTTGAAGGGTCAGGCAGTGCCTACACGGCTACCATCACGCCCGAAGAAGCAGGAACGGTGGATATTTTGATTGCGGAAGGAGTGGCTACTGATGCTGCCGAAAATGCTAACACAGCGTCAAATACACTAAGCGTAACTTTCGAAGAAAATTCCGATACGACCGCTCCATCTGTGACATTGACTACTGCGAACACGTCGGTTTCCGGGTCTTTTGAAATTGAGATTACCTTTAGTGAATCGGTAATTGGATTTGAACTGTCGGATATTTCAGTGACCAATGGAGCAGCAGCGGGCCTTGAAGGGTCAGGCAGTACCTACACGGCTACCATCACGCCCGAAGAAGCAGGAACGGTGGATATTTTGATTGCGGAAGGAGTGGCTACTGATGCTTCCGAAAATGCTAACACAGCGTCAAATACACTAAGCGTAACTTTCGAAGAAAATTCCGATACGACCGCTCCATCTGTGACATTGACTACTGCGAACACGTCGGTTTCCGGGTCTTTTGAGATCGATATTGATTTCAGTGAATCGGTGACAGGATTCGAATTGTCAGACATTTCGGTGACCAATGGAGCAGCAGCGGGCCTTGAAGGGTCAGGCAGTACCTACACGGCTACCATCACGCCCGACGAAGAGGGAACTGTGGACATTTCGATTGCGGAAGGGGTTGTTGTCGATGCTGCCGGAAATGGTAATGAGGCCTCAAACACTTTGAGCGTAACTTTCGATGGTACTCCTGATACAACAGCACCATCGGTGACGATAACTACTGCAAATACATCCGTTTCCGGTGCCTTTGAAATTGAGATAGCCTTCAGTGAGTCAGTTACCGGGCTTGAGTTGTTAGATATTACGGTGGGTAATGGAACCGCCGGAAATCTGCAAGGTACGGGTAGTGTCTATTCGGCAACAATTACACCGACAGCATCAGGAACTGTCGACATATCTATTGCAGCAGGAGTAGTGGCAGATGCCGCGGGTAATGCCAATACTGCCTCAAATAGTTTGTCCGTCGAATTTACAGAAGCGGATACGACTGCCCCAACAGTCACGATTGCCACTGCTAGTTTGGAAGTGTCAGGTGAATTTGAGATCATGATAAATTTCAATGAGGAAGTCACTGGATTTGAAGCGTCCGATATTACCATAGAGAATGGTTCACTTTCCGGATTCACTGGTAGCGGCAGTAGTTATGGAGCGGTCGTGAACCCTTTAGAAACAGGCACTGTCACCATTAGTATCGCTTCAGGAGTTGCCACAGATGCAGCAGGAAATAGCAATGAAGCAGGAACACTGGCTGTAGAGGCTATTTTAACAGAAACGACTTTATCCGTAGGGTTCAATGTTGATCAGGTTAAAGTGTACCCTAACCCCAGTTCAGATTTTCTATACATAGAATCGTCATTACAGGTAGTGCAGTTTAGTGTCTTTGACTTGCGGGGGAACCGGGTGTTGCACGGAGAAAATGGCGTAAACAACATCGATGTGAGAGATCTAACAGGAGGGACTTATCTGTTGAAAATACTTACCAAAGAAGAAAGCCTGTCAAAATTATTCCTGAAAAAATAGCCCTTAACACCGCAACAATAGCACAAGGAGCCTCACTGAAAAGTGATGGCTCTTTGTTTTTTAATGACAATTTAAGAGGTTCAAAGCCTCTTGATCAATTACTTGTACGCTTTCACCATTTGATCAAGTGCTTTCAATGCTTTTTCCGTTTCTTTAGACAGCAGGAACGATGAGGAAAGATCCCAGCGACCTTTTTTGTCTTTTTGTTCAAGTCGGATAACATGTTTCCCAATAGACACCCTCAGCTTGGGTAAACTACTGTTGTAGTAGAGTTTGTCACTTCGCGGGCTTTTTTCAAATCCCTTTTCCCCTAGCTCTGCAGGAAATCCTTCTCGATTGATCTCGCGGGCATCCGTGAGACTATTAGCCGTGGCGGACTCACTTTTCTGCTCTTGAGAAGAAACCACTTCCGTGAGTTGAAGGAGATTTTTGAGTTCCGATATAGGGATCGATCCTTTATAGTAATGTGAGATGAATCGTTGTAATTCAGGTTCTTCTTCGTCCTCACGCAGTTTTTTCAAAGGATCGTCATCTCCGGCAAATACGGCATCCTGAAAATCGTAGAAGTTACTGGGCCAGCGAAGCTGAAAAGCCAGTATCGACAATAATCGGATCTGGTCGTAATTGACTTCTCGCTGTTTTACGACACTGTCCAGCAATAAGAAGGAATTGACCAGACGTTTGATCTGTCTGGGGTTTGAATTTAAACTCATTGTGGCGATGGTCCTGATCTCCTCTACAAAATCATCAGAGAGTTGATCTTGCAGACGATCCCAATTCGGAATGAGTTCCCGGACAAAATTTTGCCCTTCCAAGTCTAAAGGAGGCACCCTGAAGGGTATTTGAATGATCTTGTGCAAATAAACATCGGCAGAAACGTGCGGGTACTTCTCTTTTACGGCATGGATCAATACATCATAATCGAGGGCAAGCACAAAGATGAAACCCGGAAGGTCCATCACTAATTTGATGGATTCAAGAATAGAAACTACCGCGTCAGGTGAACAGCGGTCCAGGTCGTCAATAAGTACAACGATGCGTTCATCTTTCAATGACTTGGACAGCTTCTGCAGCTCTTCGTATGGTTTCGAGAATGCCTCGTCCAGCGGCATCAGGTCATCACCCAGTGCTTTTTGAAGCTTTTCCTTATCTACACCTACTTCAAGGCCACCGACATTGAACTTAAAACTGAACATGATCGATTTCAATGCCTTTGAGACAGTTTCCGACAGGCTTTTGTCCTTATGGTCTTTTAAGGCCCTAAAGATTTTGTGTAGTAACGGAACGATCAATTGGGGTGACTTTTCGTATCGCCAGGCATCAAACATGACCGGAATGACACCTTTGTCTTCTTCCAGAATATTTCGGAGGGCACTTAACAGAGAGGATTTACCGCTGCCCCATGGACCATAAAGTCCGATGGTAAATCGAGCGGGTTCTCCACCTTTGATGGCACTGGTCAAAGCTGCTGCATACTCTGGGAAACCAAGGCCCGGATTATGTGCCGGCACATCGGCGATAATTGGAATATTAGCCATGTGCGAAAGATAGGAAAATTTGTAAGATATGTATGATCCTAATTGACGGAAGTGGCGTTAAGTATTATTTCTTTTATTGATCGAATGGTACTCCCTTGGCTTTGCCGAGGGAGGAATATTTCAGGAGGCGCTGGCCTCCTGAATAAAAAAGAAACCCCAACCGGGTAGCAGGGGCATCTTGGCGTTTTTAGTTGAATTGGGCCTACTTCACTTTTTCACCATTAAGTCCTTGACCTAATTTGGTAATAGACTGGTCCAGAAATTCCTTGACGACTTTTCCAACCTCTTCTTGGTAAACACTCGCTTCACATTTGATCGTATTCGATAATTCCACCTTGGTGTCCTGTACGGTGAAGAACGCCGCATAATCGGGAACTGAGGTTCTTTGTTTGGAAGCCTGGGTTTTGAAATTCTGAGATCCAAATACTTCAGGGATCGGTACCGCCTTGGTCAGAGTAACTTCAATGGCTTTGTCAGGAGAGGGGGCACCTGGCTTTTTCATCTTGCCAGACACATAAGTGGCTCGGGCATTTTCTAGACGCAAATAGGCACCTCCTTTGATTTTTACGGTTCCAAGCCTCGATTTAGGATCAAGGTAGATTGAAGGTACGTTGATCGAGATGTCAACCACGATCACATCGTCCAGTTCCTTGGAAACATTGGGCAATCCTGTATGGTAAATGGCTGAATTGAATTGTGCCAGTGGGCCACCTACATTAGACATGAAACTGCCTTTTTCTTTTCCTTTTTTGGTGAGTTTTTTAACATAGTAAGAGAAGTCTTCCGGAACGACCATCAGGCTACCTTTGATTTGTTCTTGATTGATTCGTGGGCCCTCCAGTAATTGATCTTCTACGAAGAATTCCATGTTGGGGTAGTCCTTTGAATTATATACCTCTAGTCCCCGTGCTTTCAGCTTATTCAGGTAATCGGAGTAGATCTCATTGGTTAATTGTTGTAGATCTGCACTGGCAACCCCTTCAACTCCGACAGCCAATCGAGCGGTTGCGTCTCCTGTGTAGCTTCCGCCTCCAAATTGACGGCCACCGTGACTCGTTTTTTCTGCTTCGGCGATCATCTGATAGTAGATCTTGAAGTTTTTGATGAATACTTTTTTAGGAGCCTCGGAAAAACCTTTGGATTTCATTTGAAGTACATTGAGACTCTTTTCTGGGATTTTCTGTGCATAAGTGATCAAACTCAAGCATAGCAGGAGTGACGCTAGGATATTTCTGTGTTGGATTGACATGGGTCTGATCTTTTATTTATAGATCAAATTCCAGCACCGAAGCGGCCTTTTTTCATCCTACTGCCATGGTATATTCTTCTACCATGAATCCCTGATAAGACTAAGTGAGAATATTCTAAATGATAAATTCTTGTTCTCTGAGATCAGATCTCAGAGCTTGTCGAAGCGACGAAGGCTAAATCAAATTATTCGCATAAGCATACTTGATCAACCCAACCAGATTATGCGTCTGGGTTTTCCTGAAGATGTTTTTGCGGTGTGTTTCTACTGTTCGCTCGGAAATGAATAATTCCTCAGCGATCTTTTTATTGGTGTATTCCTGTGCAATCAGTGTGAGTACTTCTCGTTCACGATCCGTAAGAAGTTTCTGATCATTCAGTCCATGCAGACCCGATATTAGAAGCTTATTGATATCAGAACTTAAATAAACCTGCCCTTGAGCAGCAGCGTGGATCGCATTGATCAATTCCGAATGTGAGTCCTTTTTCAATAAATAGCCCGAAATACCTTCTTTTAATATTTCCTGAACCAGGTGTGCCTCATCGTGCATGCTTAATACGATGATCTTGATAGAGGGATATTTCCGTTTGACTTTTCTGATGAGCGTGAGCCCGTCTCCATCCGGAAGGTTATAGTCTGTGATGAGAATATCAGGTGTAACACGAGTAAGTTTGTCATAGGTCTCCTGTATGGAGGTAGCAGATCCAACAACTTCCAATCCATCTTCTAGTGACAGGATTTTCACAAGGCCACTGAGTAAAATGGTGTGGTCGTCAGTTAAGAAAATCTTCATGTTGTGCCGATTGCTCTTTGTCTTGTTGAAAGATAACCAATTCATGGGATCAAAGAACAACTAGCGGATAATAATTAACTATACCGTGGAGAGGGTATTTTGAGGTGTGGGATGAAGGTCAAATTGACTCGGTGCATTTAAGATCAGAGAATTGCCTTTTACACCGGTCGTTGATTCCAATTCCAAGGTTCCCTGGATCAGGTTGGTTCGGGCCTGAAGGTTTTTCCAGCCATTGCCCGATCCATGGAAGAGTCGCTGTTGATCGATGCTGCTACCATCATCTTCGATCATTAGTGTGATCTCTGAATCATCTCTGGTTAGTTGGATAGTCACCTTACGAGCATCTGAATGCTTCAGGATATTGTTGATCCATTCTTGTATGATGCGATAAAATGCGATCTCCTGTACATCGGCAAGTCTATCTTCTATTCCGAAATAATTGGTTTCGATCCTGACTTGCCCACTCTGGTTGACCCTTGCCGAGAATTCATTGACGGCTTCAGTTAAACCATGTTGTACTAAGGTGTGAGGCATTAGATCGAAACAAATGCTCTTCAATTCCTTGTACATGTCTTTGAGTAATTGCTCCGAAGCGTCAAAGACTTCTTGTCTTTCATCGGGTTTAGTATTTGGGGCCAAACTTTTGAGATTCATGGTTAGGATTGAGATCATTTGCCCGAATCCATCGTGAAGATCTCTGGCATAACGGGCCCGTTCTTTTTCCTGTGAAGCCACCGTCGCACGTATCTCAGATTCCCGTGCATTTAGGCGTTCCTGTTGCAGCTGCGCTTCTTGCTTTTTCTTCGTGCGGTTGTGGATTAACAGAGCAATGGCTATAATCAGTAATATGATCAGGAGGGAGGCAATCAGTAAGACTCGATTTAGTTGTAAGGTCTTCTCTTGAGCAGCTAATTGCGCGGTTTGCAGGTCAATTTTTTGCTGCTTTTCACGGGTTTCATATTGGGTAATCAATTCATCCATTTCCTGCTGGTTGAGCTGGGTATCTAAAGAATCCTGAATGTTGCTGGCTCTTTCAGTAACCGCCAGCGCGGATAAATAATCTTCTCGTATTTTGTGTAAACGTACTTCTACTTCAAGGGCATCTCGGAGTAGGGCCAGATCTCCTATTTCTTCCGCCATTCGGGCAGAAATCTGGGTGTATTGTAATGCTTGAGCAAGAGCTCCGGTTTTTTCATAGAGTTTGCCGAGGTTCAGGCTATTACTGGTCAGCCCTGTTTTGAAATCAATGGATTCAAAAGCTTCCTGTGCTTTTTGGTGATAGAACAACGCACTGTCTAGATTGTCTTTGGTGCTATGGATCTCTCCGAGGTTCAGATAACAATAGCCCAGGTCGACCAGAGACCCTCGAAACTGTGACCAGTACAATGATTTTAGGTGATACTTATGTGAGGAATCGACTTTATCGAGACGGAAATAAGTGGCTGCCAAATTGGTATAGGCTTGCGGTAGGATGGTAGTATCGGATAGCTGCAGCGATTTATTCACGTGTTCCAGGATATAATCCAGCGCCTGTTCATATTCTCCTTTATAAAAATAGATAATGAACAGGTCCCCAAGCACGCGGTTGACGCGAGATTCGTTGCCTAGTTTTTGATTGCCCTCCAGTGCCAATTTCACATAGGTAAGTGCTGAATCGTAAGTTTTTGCGGTGATGTAAGCCGTCCCGATTCGGGAATTCATGTCTTGCAATTCCTGCTCTGTTCCTACTTGCATCAGAAGTTTCCGAGCTCGGATCAACTTGGGCAACATCCGTTCAAAATCTGCAGTTCTTGCATTGATATATGCCGAATACCCCAGGTACTGTGCTTCCCAGTAAAGGGCCGTGTCAGTACGATCTACCAGCTGTGATTTGATGGAATCCACATAAGCATTGCTTTTAGCCGTATCGCTGTAGTAATGCGTTCGAAAACCCTGGACCCAACTTCGTAGCAGGCTATCAGAAGGAACTTGAGCGATGGAGCTGATGTATAAGGCAGTGAATAGAAATGAAATGGCGACTTTCATGAGATTAAAGTAGCCAAAAAAGACGTATTAATCCTTTTGTATCAAATACCCATCTAATTTAATTCTCAATCCCCTCTAATTTCAACAAGAAAGCATAATTCAGAGCCCGGTCTTTATACCGTTTGAATCGACCAGATGCGCCACCATGTCCTGCCCCCATATTGGTGTGAAGCAGCAAGAGATTATCATCTGTCTTTTTATCTCTTAATTTTGCTACCCATTTAGCCGGCTCCCAATATTGCACTTGTGAGTCAAACAAACCTGTAGTGACCAGCATGTTGGGATAATCCTGTTCGGCCACCTGATCATATGGTGAGTAGGATAGCATATATTGATAAGATTCCAGGTTTTTTGGGTTACCCCATTCATCAAATTCGTTGGTAGTAAGGGGAATTGACTCATCGAGCATGGTGGAAACTACATCCACAAAAGGAACTTCAGCGATGATGCCATTGAATAGTTCCGGGGCCAGATTACTTACAGCCCCCATAAGCAGGCCTCCAGCACTTCCTCCATATCCATACAGGTGGTCCGCGCTGGTGTATTTTTCATCGATCAGGTATTTTGCACAATCTATGTAGTCATAGAAGGTGTTTTTCTTTTTGAACATCTTGCCGTCTTCATACCATTTTCGGCCCATTTCTTGTCCACCGCGAATGTGAGCGATGGCATAGATGAAACCTCGATTCAGCAAACTCAAATTAATGGAACTGAACCAGGGATCAGTGGAACTGCCATAGGAACCATAGGAATAAAGCAGGAGCGGAGCATTTCCATTTTTCACCATACCTTTTTTGTAAACCAGAGAAACAGGAACTTCCGCACCATCTCGGGCAGTTACAAAAAATCGCTCTGTATCGTACTCTTCGGAATTGTGACCGCCGACTATTTCTTGCTGTTTCTTCAATTCCCTGTCCTGGGTCTCCATGTCATAATCGTAGGTAGAAATTGGAGTGGTCAGGGATGAGTAGCCAAACCTGAGGGTCTTGGTGTCAAATTCGAGATTGTTACTGGAGTACACCACATAGGCTTCTTCCTCAAATTTCAAATAGTGTTCCACCTGGTTTCGCTGATCGATCACTTTAAGATGTGTGAGTGCATTAGATCGCTCAGAAATGACCAAATAGTGTTGAAAAACATCAATTCCTCTGAGCAGCACCTCTGGACGATGAGGGATCACCTCTTTCCAGTTTTCTTTAGCGGTTGCCGTAACCGGTGTTTCCATCAGGCGGAAGTTTTCGGCATCCCAGTTCGTGACCACATAGAACTTATCTTCAAAATGGTCGATGCTGTACTCGTGCCGATCTTCTCTTGGACTGAATTGTTGGAATTCACCCATCGGATCATCTGCATTCAGGATATAGTAATCACTCACCAACGTACTGGTGTTGGAGATGATCAGATATTGACTGGATTTGGATTTGGAAACGCCGATATAAAAGGAGGGGTCTTTCTCTTCATAAACCACCACATCTTTTGAGGCATCTGTTCCAAGCGAATGTCTTGCGATTTTTTCTGACAAGAGTGATACTTTGTTTTTTCTGGTGTAGAAAAACGTTTGATTATCATTCGCCCAGGCACCACCTCCATCTGAATTCGGAATTTCGTCCTCCAGATATTCACCCGTTTCCAGGTTCTTGAATCGAATCGTAAAGATCCTTCGACTCAGCGTATCCTGATTGAACGCCAAAATTTTGTTGTCACGACTGACGGCCAAACTTCGCACGCTGTAGTATTCATAACCTTCAGCCTCCTTGTTTACATCAAGGATGATTTCCTCTGCAGCATCAAGGGATCCCTTTTTTCGACAATAAATAGGGTATTCCTGGCCTTCTTCGTATCGGGTGTAATACCAGTATTTATTTTGGAAATAAGGAACGGATTCGTCATCCTGCTTGATCCTCCCTACTATTTCGTTATAGAGCGTTTCTTGCAGTTTTTCTGTGTCTTTCATCTCCTGAGAGGTGTATGCATTTTCTCCTTCCAGGTAATTGAGTACTTGTTGTGTTTGAGCGTCCGGATTTTTCGCAACTTTCTGTTCATCCGTTAGTCGCATCCAAAAATAGGGATCTACACGACTGTCTCCATTCGTGGTGAGGACCGAATCCTTCTTTTCGGCAATGGGGTAGGTAACTTCCTTTTTAGTCATAGCTAATTCATTCTGAGTTGCCTGTTGGCAACCAAATGCAAAGATCAACAATAGTCCGAAGCTGAATAGGCTGATTCTTTTCATGTATTTGTTTTTTCTTCAGGTGCGGAAATTGATCTTTTGTATGCAGAAATCCAAACGCATATCTTAGGAAGATGCGAAATTCATTCTTATGAGTTAGGGAACTCATCGTATCATATTATCATTGATACTTCATTGGAAACGCCGATACCCCATATCAAATCTCTTTTTGACCGAATGAAACCGACACTTCGGTCCATGGAACAGTACCGGGAACAGATCGTTAGTAAATTTCGCCCTTTACTGATGGTGTTTGCTGTCTATGCAATGGTGTGTTTTTTGATGCCTTATCTGGATTTTGGACTGCCTAGAAACATGCGAGGAAATATGTTTTATTTCCTGCTGACCATAGGACTACTTTCCTTTTCTGTCGTAACCGCCATTTACTTCCGCGCCTACAAAGAATTGCAGCTGATCAATTTTCAGAAATTTCATCTTGGGTTGTCACGACACCTGGCCGATGATCTGGGATATTTGAAGGAAGTGCCTGACTATGATGCTCAGATATCTCGAGACATGTGGGGGGTAGCTTACAATCACTTTGAAGCACGTAACTTATTGCAGGGTACGTATGAAGGAGTTACATTTTCATCAGTACAAGCCAAGGTAGAGCAACGATTCATTGAATCCCTACGATCAGATCAGGTGCTCTTCGATGGTATGATCGTGAGTGTTGCCTTGCCCGTTGCTACGATTACAGAGGGATTGATCATCGGAAGAAGTCACCCAGCTTATGCGTCCCTGGAGAAAAAGTGCAAGGCCTTAAGGGGGGAAGGTGGCTTAACCGATCGATATTTTTTACTCACCAAAAGCGATTGGGATCCTAATCCGGAATTTGTAAACGCTTTACTGGAACTTGATGAACAACTCAGGTTGCAGCGATTGATCCGTAACGACCTGATCATCGTAATAAGAAATGGCATTTTGACCTTGGCGGTACCGATTTATGATCGATTATGGGAGCTGGTCAATTGGAAACCATTAGAAACGGAGGAATTCCTATCTCGAGAGCTACTTCCTCTTCACGGTGCCTTGCAACTGGGAAGATCCTTTTAGCACCTTACGAACAATTTTTGACCCACGCGGATGCTCAAAATTTCTATCTTTACCTCAAAAAAGTATGTACTATAGCCTAGTATTGGCGCTGTTGACTTTCTTTCAGGGTTACAATACGGTTTCTTTTGAAATGGTGCGAAGGGTAAACACCCAGGGACAGACCATCCGTTCTACTGCAAGGGTGTATTTCAACGAAAGTGGCGACATGGTTACGAAATACGCACCACCGTTGGAATTATACATTTTCAATAACACGGAAGGCGAGATCAAACTGTATAATCAGAAAGACAATACGGTCATTCAAAGTGTTAATTATACGGCAGGAACGACCAATACCAATTTCTATTACTTCTTGCAAGGAGAGACGGAAGATATGGGTTTGCGAAAGCTTGGATTTGCGCTCAGCAACACCAAATATGAAGATGGTCTTCTAATCACCGAATGGGCAGCTCCCATGGACATGAGTGCCTCGGGTTTTGTTTCCGTGGAATTGGTTCATCAAAATGACTTACCCGTTTTTCTCGGGCACAAGGATCAAAAAGGGAATTTTGTCAAAAAAGCTTACTACTACGACTATTCACCGCTTGAGGGCTATATCATGTTCCCCAATGCCATAACTGAAATTGAATATGTTGGTAAAAAAGATTCGGTGATCACCAAATCGAACTTTGAAAACTTTCGATTCGATGATGGGACAGATAAGAACTTTTTTGATTTTGTGATCCCCGAAGACGCGACGGTACTGAAATGAGAATTGTTTTTTCTATAGTAGTTCTATTTTTGGCTGTTCAGGTAGTAGGCCAGGATTTACGTGCAGACCTGGCACTCGTTAAATCCGAAGCTTTGCATAAGGAGGAATTCAAGGAAGAGAAAAGCTCCTTTTTTAAAGGAATATTGAAGGTTTACAGTAATCACATTTCCGATCAGATCATCAATGACTGCATTTATGAAGAATCCTGTTCCGAATTCAGTCAGGGTGCGATGCGTGCTTTTGGCCCGTTGAAAGGTTCGATGTTATCCATGGACCGCATGATGCGTTGCAACCGGCTATCTCAATCCGGAACCATGCCCGTTCGTTTCAATGAAATTGGGAAAATTTCAGATCATTGGTATCGTTATGCCAAGAAAAAGTAGTGCACTAGTTGTTTGCTTGCTGCTGGGATTCGTTGCCTTTTCACAAACCAATTTTCAGGAGGACTTTCGTTTCCTAAAGCATCTGGAAGGTTTGGAAGAGTGGCAGGAAGGCTTGCTGTTACTCACCCAATTGGAACCACAGGCAATCTCGTCAGGCAGGGCAGATACCCTCAATTTCTTTAAGGGGAAATTTACTTATAAATCAAAACAGCCAGAAGCTTCGGTGGAAGCATTCCGATTGGTAAATGAATCCAATTTGGAATACTATCGATATGCGAGGTTTTTTGGAGCGTTTCAGTCAGCATATACTGGAAATGTGTCTTCAGCTACTGATTTCCTGAATGCTTATCAACCGGAGGATAGTTTGTCTATCCGGATCAAAAACCTTCAATTAGCTGGATTGAACTTGATGAACAGAGATTACACCAGCTATCTGGATCGCCAAAGCCAGTTTACCTTGAATTACGAATTGGAGCCTTATGAACAAGGCATGATGGAACGATACAATGACCTTCAGGCGTATAAGAAAAAGTCACCGTTTGTAGCAGGGTTGATGTCTGCCATTGTTCCCGGAGCAGGTCGATTTTACATGGGTAAACCCGGACAAGGGATAGCTGCGTTTTTTGTGACTGGTGTTTTTGGGCTACAGGCCTGGGAAGGTTATAGAAAGGACGGACCCGATAGTGCCCGGTTCATCATTTTTGGCTCTTTGTTTACCATCAGCCACGTGGCCAATATCTGGGGGAGTGCCCTGGGTGTGCGAATAAGAAGAGAAGAATTTAACGATCAAATGAATGCATCGATATTGCTGGATATGCATATTCCTCTGCGGGTGCTTGTGGACTAATGCCCAGGAGCAGAAAGCCTATGAATTGATGGGTGAGGACCTGTATCAGGAGGCTGCACTTGCATTTGAAAGGGCGCTTTTTGATTCTAAGGACATACAGGAAAGAAACCTGTTCCTGATCCTTAAATCACAGTGTTATAAGGCACTGGGTGATTATGAAGCTGGGGTCAGAAATCTGAAAAGGATCCGGTTCCTCAATTCAGACAGCTTGAAACAAGCGGTGGATTATGAGACGGTGCTACTGCATTACCTCAACCACGAATATCAGGAAGCGTATTCCAGAATTGTTCGCATCAAGGCGAAGCAAACAGAAACGATAGAAACGATGATCCTTTCTTTTCTGGTCAATGTGGATTTGCAGAAATGGGAGGAAGCCCGCGATTTGCTGATCAGTCAGGATTCGGTCTTTCAATTTGATCAAGCCGACATTGATTACATCTTGCCACCTAAGTGGAAACTCAAAGATCCGGATAAGGCATACAATTTATCATTGCTTCCTGGAATAGGACAATGGTATGCCGGGTATTTCTGGAAAGGTGTATTGTCCGGAAGTATCCAACTGGTACTGGGCGCTTTTAGCATCTATAGCCTGGTTGAAGGGTATTTCTTCTCCGGCACTTTAACGGGAGTAGCTTTATTCTATACTTTTTACCTGGGAGGAGCCCGCTATGCTTCTCAACTTGCCCTACGAAAAAACCACGAACGCTCAGAGATCATCAAGGAGAGGTTCTTTGAGAAGTTGGAGGAAGGGTCTTGACTTTATAATTCCGTCATTCCGGTGATCATTATTCCCTTGAACAAAGATTATTGCAAATGATCTTGATCTGCCGAAATCTCATTAATTGTAAACCTAATACCTAAGTCTGAGATTCTCCGATAGGGCAGCTTAAATGATACCCTTTTTGATATAGTGTTATTTGACCACAAAAAAAGGCGGCCTCCCGATAGCTATCGGGAGGCCGCCTTTCTTATTTCGTTAAGTCGTTGGCTTACCAAACGATGAACTTGTCATTGTCGATATATCGATCCATGTTACCTAGGATGATGTCGAAGAAATCAACCAGAGGTACAATACCGAAGATACCACCACAAGTAATGAAGTAAATTAGGATCAGACCTCCTTTACCACCAAGATAAACCCTGTGGATCGCAAGACCTCCAAGGAACCATGCCAGGATCGCAGAAACAGCAACACTTTTGTCAGCTTTTACTGAAGCAGTTGCTAGTGCAGTTTGTAGATCAAATTCAGTCGTGTTCAGGTCGTTAATCACAGAAGTAGTCAGCACGTGCTCTACTTCCGCATCATTTACAAAGTAATCACTGCTGGCGGCAGTTCCCATGTATCCGACGAAAACAAGTACTAGTACAGATAGGAATTTTTTCATAGAATTAGTGATTTAATAAAAGTTATTCTTTGCCAAGAATAGCGGTTTTTTGAATGGTTTCAAAATAAAAAAAGATTTGCATATCAATTCAATCATTGGGGTTGAAATTAAGCCTGAAAGGCGTTGCGACTCATACGAATACGACTGTCGAGCCCCATGGTAGAAGCACGTATGATTTTATGAGGCCCATGAAGCGTTTTAATATGATCCAGTGCTTGATAGAGTTGTAGCGATTCCTGTGTATCGGCAAAGAGATCAATTTGATGATGACCATGTACAAGATCACTTAGTCGTACACCTACTAGTCTGAGTCGCATTCGTCGTGTATACAAGGCATCATAAAGTCGTTGTACGGTTTGAAGTACCACCTGATCCGAGCCTGTATAGGCAATGTGTTTTTGCTTCGTCTCCGTATCGAAATTGGCATAGCGGATTTTAACCGAAACGCAGGCAGTGAGTTTATTTTCTTCCCTCAATTGATGACAAAGTCGTTCGACCATGGCAGTCAACATGGATTTCATTTTTGGGATATCAATAGAATCTTCCGAGAACGTACATTCAGTAGAAATAGATTTACGTTCTTCGTATTGTTGAATAGGCGTGTGATCAATGCCCTGGGCTTTGAGCCAAAGCGATTTTCCATGTTTCCCGAATGCTTTCTCCAAAAGCTTCAAAGGCATTTTCCTGAGGATGTGTACATGAGTAACTCCCATCTCAGCTAGAAATAAAGTGGTCTTTGGACCAATGGAAGGAATTTTTCTTACCGGAAGGGGAGAGAGGAATTCACTTTCCGTACCCCGTTCCACCTGTTTTTCACCATTGGGTTTGTATTCACCTGTGGCCACTTTTGCCACTAGTTTGTTGGTGGACATACCCATGGAAATGGTCAAGCCTGTTTCTTTGTTTATCCTTTGACGCAATTGTCTGGCCCATTGAAAAGTACCAAAATACCGGTCCATTCCTGAAGCATCTACATAGAACTCATCGATGGACGATTTTTCGAATACCGGTGCATCCTCTTTGATGATATCCGTGACCATCCTCGAGTGATAGCTATAAGCTTCCATATCCCCGGAAATCACTTTGGCATCCGGACAAAGCTGAAGAGCCAGCCGCGTAGGCATGGCAGAGTGAATGCCGAATTTCCTTGCTTCGTAGCTACAAGAAGTGACGACACCTCGGCCATCCTTTCCACCAATGATTAATGGGATGCCTTTGAGGCGGTCATCTCTGAGGCACTCAACCGCCACAAAGAAAGCATCCAGGTCCATATGGATGATGGCGCGTTTTGGATCGTTTGCTTCAATCATTTCGTTCTTTTTGCTAAAATATTTAGTATAATTGTGAAATAAAAGCAGAAATGCGCTAAATTAGTCTCTCAAAATACTAATAAATATAGCAAATGGTAGCGAGTCAACTTTCCCCCGACCTTCAGATCAAAGAATTTGAAGCAGTAGATGCAGACATCACTTTTAGCGATCGGTACAAACTAAAACTGAGTTCAAAGAAGTTGCGCTCAGGTAAATGTCAGGTGAAGTTTTATGCCACTGTTCGAAATAAAAAAGACTTGCACGGTTATGTTTTGGTAGAATCTGATCAGACATTGAAGAGTGTAGTCAATGGGATCAAGGACCGGCTACATACCATTCACGAGTCAGTTGACTTTCAACATATCCATTTATATTCTATTGGTAAGCAAAGCCAACAGGACATGGGGTTCATCTTTTTTGATGCCTGACCTGCTATGATAATAAGGGTGGAGTTTACCTGCGGAAGTCGAAGAAATTATATCATTTTTGTTGATCAACATTGAAGTTCAAACATCTATAAAACAGGATTATGTCAGTCATTGCCAATAACATCAAGTCACTTCGGAAAAAACTGGGTTTTACCCAGGAACAATTCGCCCAGAAAGTGGGGATCAAACGGTCCTTAATTGGTGCTTATGAAGAGGCACGTGCGGAACCACGCTTACAGACCCTGGTGGCTATTGCTGAGGCATTGGAAGTATCTACGGATGCCCTGATCAATGATGACCTGACCAAAGGACATATTTCACCTGCTCAGAAACCAGTTAAGATACTGTCCATTACCGTGGATGAACAAGACAATGAGAACATCGAACTGGTTCCTCAGAAAGCAGCAGCAGGTTACCTGAACGGTTATGCAGATCCCGAGTTCGTTACAGAACTTCCGAAGTTCCAATTACCTGTATTGCCAAAGAATGCGACCTATCGTGCATTTGAGATCCAGGGGGATTCCATGTTGCCTTTGACCCCAGGAACTATTGTTATTGGTAAATACATCGAATCAGCTGATGATATTAAAAATGGAAAGACGTACATCCTAATCACACGACTGGAAGGAATCGTTTATAAAAGAGTATTTAACTATATCCAAGACAAAGGCAAGCTTTTTCTGGTTTCCGATAATAAAGCGTACTCTCCATACGAGACCGACCCGGAGACCGTAGAAGAGATCTGGGAAGCCAAGGCGTATATTAGTATTGAGTTTCCCGATCCTGATGCAGAAGATGAGATTTCTCTGGAACAGCTTACGAATTTGGTAAAAGAAGTCCGACTAGATGTGAAGGATCTAAAAAAAGGTCTTTCTTAATACGAATTTTCACTTTTTTGAGTCTAACCCGCACACATTGCATCATTTTTGCGTTATAGAAGGTCGGAACTCAAAAAACACGTGAAACCACTAACTACCCTCGTCATTTTTTTGACCTGTTTTACTGCTTGGGGGCAGTCTGAAACAACAATTACCGGTAAAGTCATCGAATCCCGCACGGGCACACCTATTCCTTTTGCTAATGTGTTTTTCGTTGGTACTACGGAAGGAGGAATTACCGATTTTGACGGAAATTTCAAGGTCACTACAACTACACCTGTAGATTCTTTAGAAGTTCGATATATCGGATACATCTCGAAGAAGAAGCCTATTAAAAGAGGTAAGGATCAAATCGTTAATTTTCAACTGGATGAAAACCTTACCGAATTGGAAGAGGTGGTTGTTTATGCAGGTGAAAACCCGGCATGGCCGATCATGCGTAATGTCATCGCGAATAAGAAGAAAAACGATAAACGATCGCTGAAGGCTTACGAATATGAGAGTTATACCAAAATCGAGATTGATGTAGATAACATTTCGGATAAATTCAAGAACCGGAAACTGGTGCGTAAGATCACCTCTGTATTGGACAGCATCGAGCAGATTGCCGGAGAAGATGGAAAACCGATTTTACCAATTTTCATCTCAGAAGCCATTTCACGTTATTATTTCAGGACCGATCCGACTTATCGACATGAAAATGTCATTAAGACAAAGCTCAGAGGTGTCGGATTGACCGATGGCACTACTACGTCACAAGTCATCGGGTCCACGTTACAGGAATACAACTTCTATCAGAATTGGCTGAATATCGTTAATAAGGAGTTTGTGTCGCCGATCGCTAATGGTTGGAAAGGTAACTATCACTATTATCTGGAAGACAGCCTATACATCGGCGATGACTTTTGTTATCGGATCGAGTTTGAGCCCAAGAATGAACAAAACCTGGCTTTTCGGGGCATGATGTGGATCGCGAAAGATGATTATGCATTAAAGCGCATTGATGCTGCTGTAGGAAAATCCGCAAACCTGAATTACATCGAAAGAATCAAAATTCAACAGGACCTCAAACGAACAAAGGCAGGTGCGTGGTTACCCGAGAAATCCAGAGTAGTCGTGGATGTGGCGCAGGTGACCAAGAAGACCGCTGGTTTGATTGCCAAATTCTACATTTCTGCTAAAGACTTTGTGGTGAATGAACCCAAAGACCTGCAGTTTTATCAGAACCCGGTAACCATGGAGGAAGATGTACAGGTCTACGATGAAGCTTATTGGCGGGAACATCGACATGATACCTTAAGTGCTACGGAAATGAATGTATATCGCATGATCGATACGTTGCGATATATCCCAATGATCAAACTGATGACAGATGCGGCCAAGATCGCAGCAACAGGCTATTTCAGGTTGAATAACCACTTTGACATTGGACACTACAGTACTTTTTTTGGAAACAATGACATTGAAGGAATTCGATTAGGCATAGGAGGGAAGACCAGGATTGGCTTGAGTAAACATTTCACCCTGGGAGGTTATTACGGTTACGGCATTGATGATGAACGCCATAAATTCCAGCTTTATGGAGACTTTATCCTCTCAAGAAAGCGCTGGACCAAGCTACGGGTCGAAAAGCAAAAAGAAGTGGATCAGGTCTGGTTGCTGAATAGAGATATTCAGGGGGGAAGTTTCTTTTATACATTCAGTCGATTTGGGACACTTACACAGCCATTCCTGTTTAATAAAAACCGAGTTTCACTTACCCGGCAATTGAAGGCAGGTTGGCAACAGAACATCGATTTCAAACAACAATCTTTCACACCCTTGTTCGATTTTAATTATCGAACCAGTGAAGTCAATGATCCATTGACGACCAGTAGTGATTTTGACATCACTGAAGTGAAAGTAAGTACCCGCTGGGGTAAAGATGAGATTTTCGTGATGAACGATAATGAGCGGGTCAGCCTGGGAACCGTCAAATGGCCGGCTGTAACGTTTACTTATACCTACGGGATCAAAGGACTGTTTGGCAGTGATTTTGAATACCATAAATTAGGATTGCGTATTGAGAAAAGACAAAAGGTGGCTTCTTTGGGAATCTCACGTTATCAATTCAATGCTGGAATGGTGATTGGCGATTTACCTTATCCGTTACTGTACAACACCATTGGAAACGAGACCCCTTTCTATGTGAATTTTGCATATAACTTATTGAATTTCTTCGATTTTACGGCTGATCGGTATGCGGAACTTAGGTACCGTCATTCGTTTGAAGGATTGATATTGAATCATATTCCTTTATTACGTAAGTTAAAATGGCGTCTGGTGGCCAATGCCAATGTCCTTTACGGAAGCCTCCGGGAAGACAATAGAAATTTGGTGGTAGACGAAGGTGGTGTGCCCGTTCAGCCGTTTAACACGTTGGGAAGCAAGCCCTATGTTGAACTCGGTTATGGTATCGAAAATATTTTCAAGGTAGCACGTGTGGATTTCTTTCATCGACTGACCTATTTAGATAATCCTGGTGCAAACAAGTTTGGAGTTAAGATCAGTTTCCAGCTTATTTTGTAGAATGAAGGTTTCGGCACTGTATCTGCCATTGCTATGTCTGTTTTTTTCTTGCGAGCTTCGACCCTCCGAAGATCGTATTCGTATCCCACAGGTTACGGCTTCCTTTTATGAGAATGCCGCCACACGCCTGGGCGATGAGCTTGAAAAAAGCCCTCGAAATGTCAGCTTGATTGAATTACAGCTTTCTTATTACGAGAAACTAGGTTGGCCGTCGGAGGCCACTGAATGTGTCAAACGTGCACAGGAAGTTTTGGAATTGGAACCAATCGTTGCCAAGAAATTCGCTGATTTTTATGTAATCAATGGGAAGTTCGAAGAGCTCTTAGCATTACGTGATCAATTGGGAGAGAGATATGAAACTCCGGACTGGATGTGGCAATACCAAATCAGCGCAGCCAATAAGACGGGTAGATTTGAGGAAGCGATTGGACTGCTCCGTAATTTTTTTACCGTTAGTAGAAGTGATGCAGATCATTTTTTCGGAGGTCAGGAATACCTGGTTGCCGGTGATTCATTGTTAGCGCTCTATCACCTTCAAAAGGTAAAAAAGGACATGCAGGACAATAGTGAATTCATCAAGACTTATGTACCATTGGCTTATAACAACGGGGCCTATAACGAAGTGTTGAACGTAATCGAAAATTACGATGACCGAGCGGTTGATGTCACCCTGCCTTACAAAGCCCGTTCACTTTATGCATTGGGGGAAACACGCGAAGCAAAGCAGCTCCTGTGGTCCATTCCGGTAAGAAGTAATTTGGAGACCTTGTACGCCTGGTACTTGAAGGAGCAAAAATTAGATTCTTCCTCTTTGTGTTTGGAAAGAATATTGGTAACTCAACCCAACGATTTGGAGGTCCTGCTTCAAAAAGGAAAAATCGATGATCGTAGAGGCTGGTTGTATCGTGCTGCTTCAGCCTTCAATCAAGTGTTGGAGAT
The DNA here is from genome assembly GCA_033344775.1 of Cytophagales bacterium. NCBI lineage: Bacteria > Pseudomonadati > Bacteroidota > Cytophagia > Cytophagales > Cytophagales bacterium. The sequence continues at coordinate 585,793 of JAWPMT010000002.1, forward strand.
TGATTCAACACACCAGGAAGCAAAAGAAAGTCTGGATCTGGTAAACCGAAAAATTGCATATTTGCGGAGAATTAGGGAGGCAGATCAAGATATCCCTACCATCAATTTAAATTCAAAAAAAGCAATACAGTAAATGAGCCAGGAGCACATTACCGTGACACTCCCGGATGGGAGCGAGAGGAGCTATGCCAGCGGATCGACTGCCATGGACGTAGCAATGAGTATCAGTGAAGGGTTGGCCCGAAATGTTTTGGCAGCCAAAGTAAATGGAGAGGTAGTGGACGCTACCCGAGCCATTACCACGGATGCGACGGTGCAATTGCTGACCTGGAATGACAAGGATGGAAAAGCCACGATGTGGCACTCATCGGCACACCTTATGGCGGAAGCGCTGGAAGCGTTGTATCCGGGCATTAAATTAGGGATAGGACCAGCGATTGATTCAGGGTTCTATTACGATGTGGATTTTGGTGATCAGAAATTCAATTCGGAAGACCTGTCTGAGTTGGAGAATAAAATGCTTGAACTGGCGAAGCAGAAGAATACTTACGTACGAACAGAAGTCAGTAAGGCAGATGCGATCAAGTATTTTGAGGAAAAAGGTGATGAGTACAAACTGGAACTGATCGATGAATTAGAAGACGGTACCATCACTTTCTATCAACAAGGAAATTTTACAGACCTGTGCCGTGGCCCTCACATCCCAAATACAGGGACCATCAAAGCGGCTAAGATCCTGAACATAGCCGGAGCCTTCTGGCGTGGAGATGAAAAGCGGAAGCAATTGACACGTCTTTATGGCATTACTTTTCCTAAGCAGAAGGAATTGAAGCAACACCTGGAAATGCTGGAGGAGGCCAAGAAACGTGATCACCGGAAACTGGGCAAAGAATTGGAGTTATTCACTTTCTCTGAAAGAGTAGGAAAGGGGTTGCCTTTATGGTTGCCAAAAGGAGCGGTACTGAGGGAACGCCTCGAGAATTTCATGCGCAAAGCTCAAATTCGGGCGGGTTATGATCAGGTGGTTTCTCCGCATATTGGTAGCAAAGACCTTTATGTGACCTCCGGGCACTATGCAAAGTATGGAGAGGATTCTTTTCAGCCTATTCATACACCTAATGAAGACGAGGAGTTCTTATTGAAACCCATGAACTGCCCACATCACTGTGAGATTTACAAGGCTAAGCCCAGGTCTTACAAAGAGTTGCCTTTGCGATATGCTGAGTTTGGAACGGTGTATCGATATGAGCAAAGTGGAGAGCTGCATGGTTTAACAAGGGTAAGAGGCTTTACACAAGATGATGCGCACATTTTCTGTCGCCCTGATCAGGTAAAAGAGGAGTTTGCGAAGGTGATCGACCTGGTCATGTATGTGTTAAAGGCACTGGATTTTGGTGAATTTACAGCCCAGGTTTCTCTAAGAGACCCTGAAAACCCTGCTAAGTACATTGGGAAGGATGAAGACTGGGATCGTGCGGAACGAGAAATTCAGGAAGTGGCCGATGAAAAAGGACTCAATACAGTAGTTGAGTACGGAGAGGCCGCGTTTTATGGTCCCAAGCTAGACTTCATGGTAAAAGATGCCCTGGGTAGAAGCTGGCAAATGGGTACCATTCAGGTGGATTACAACCTGCCTCAGCGATTTGAGTTAGAGTACACAGGAACGGATAATCAGAAACACAGGCCGGTGATGATCCACCGGGCGCCATTCGGTTCCATGGAGCGATTCATTGGTATCCTGATTGAAAATACAGCAGGTAATTTCCCATTGTGGCTGGCTCCGGAGCAATTCGCGATCCTGCCTATCTCTGAGAAGTACCACGATTATGCACAGGAGGTCTTCCGAGGCTTGCAAGAGCATGACATTCGTGGATCGATCGACGAACGCGATGAGAAGATCGGGAAGAAAATCCGTGATGCGGAACTAAAGAAGATCCCGTACATGTTGATCGTAGGTGAGAAAGAGGCTGCGGATGGTACGCTTTCTATCAGACAACATGGAAAAGGTGACCTTGGATCCAAGTCTCAAGAAGATTTTGTGAGCTATTTCAAGGAAGCCAGCGCGGTTTAAACATAAAATATCGTAAATGATCCATTATTTTCCATTTGACCAAACGATATTTTCGTTTATCAATGAAATAATCATCATATTTGCGTCTTGTTTTTTTAGATGGTCCAATTAGAAAAGGAGGTTAACAATCGGTAAACAGAGAAGAAGGCCTTATAGAGGTAGAGTAGAAGAGCCCTATAAAGTCAATGAAAGAATCCAGGCACCCATGGTGCGTGTGGTAGGGGACAATGTCAAAGTAGACGTATATCCCGTAGAAAAAGCCATTAAAATGGCGAAAGAACAAAGTTTAGACCTTGTTGAAATTTCGCCCAAGGCAGATCCTCCTGTTTGTAAAATAATCGATTACTCCAAATTCAAGTACGACCAAAAGAAGAAACAGAAGGAAATCAAATCGAAAGCAGCCAAGACAGTAGTTAAGGAAATTCGATTTGGGCCCAACACAGACGATCACGATTTCAACTTTAAGCTCAATCACGCCAAGAAATTCCTGGATGAAGGAGCAAAGGTGAAAGCCTTCGTACATTTCGTAGGAAGGACGATCGTTTTCAAAGAACGTGGTGAAATTCTCCTGTTGAAATTCGCACAAGCGCTTGAAGAAGAGGGCAAGGTAGAATTGCTACCGAAATTGGAAGGTAAAAGGATGTCGATCATTCTGGCACCTAAGGTGAAGAAAAAATAAATGTTGTAAAATAGAGAGATGCCGAAGATGAAAACGAAATCCAGCGCCAAGAAGCGATTCAAGCTGACTGGTACTGGTAAGGTGAAGCGAAAGCATGCTTTTAAAAACCACATTTTGACCAAGAAGGAGACCAAGCAAAAGCGTAACCTTCGTGGCATGTCTGTGGTGCATAAAGCAGACCAAAAAGCCATCAAAGAAATGATGGTCGCTTCATAATTAGGTTTAATGTTTTAACCCGATAGAGAGGCTGAAAGATCGCGCTAAAGCGTGACGCCCTTTGTCAAAGAAAATTAAAAATGTCAAGATCAGTAAATCATGTAGCTTCAAGGGCTCGCCGTAAAAAGGTGATGAAGCAGGCCAAAGGTTACTTCGGAAGAAGGAAGAACGTTTGGACCGTAGCCAAAAATGCTGTCGAGAAAGGAATGGGATATTCCTACAGAGACAGAAAAGCCAAGAAAAGAGAATTCCGAGCACTTTGGATCCAAAGGATCAATGCAGGAGCTCGAGAGTATGGTTTGTCTTACTCCAAATTCATGGGATTGTTGAAAGCCAATGAGATCGAGATTGATCGAAAAGTATTGGCCGACCTAGCCATGAACAACCCAGAGGCTTTCAAAGCCATCGTTGATAAAGTGAACAAATAAGGTTCTTTATAGAACTTATAAATAGAAGGCCACTCGTGAGAGAGGCCTTTTTTGTTGTCCTTGCTTGTTGCATTTCGTCAGACTCATTGTCACAAGCAAGGTGAAAGAAAGGGTATTAATTTCCCTGGGAGTTGGTTATTTCAATTAGCCGTTTGTTCCAGGCTTCAAAAGCGAAACGCTCAACCTTGTTTCCCGAGAAGGAGTTAGTTAATACAATTAATCCAAAATTGTGTTGAGGGTTAATGCCAATAATTGCCCACCACCCTGAATTCGCTCCACCATGCCACCAGGAATTACTGGAATGCTGCCTGCGGTATCCCAATCCATAAGGAATTGTTTTTTCTGATGCGGGCACAACTTTCAACATTTCATTTAGGGTAGATGCTGAAATTACTGTCGAATCACTCTTTCCAGAATTCAACTTAGAAAATGTCAATTTTATGAACTTGATTAAATCATCTGGAGTGGTATGTAAGCCCGCCGCAGCTGTTTCAGTAAAATGTTCGAATTGAATTTCTCTGCCCCGCTTGTTGTATTCTTTGGATGATTGAGCAAGGATTCGGTCATCAATAGTAAAACTACTGTTGTACATGCCCATTGGGGATAGGACCGCTGTATCCATATAATGTTCGAATTTATCTCCGGTTACTTCTTCTATGATTTGTTGTAAGACGGAGTATCCACCGCCTGAATATTGATACTTGGTTTGAGGTTCAGCGATCAGTGCTACTTTCGTGTATTTTTTGGGCGTTCCGGAGAGAGATTCCAGAAGTGTGGGCTTATTTTTCACTTTCTTCCACCCATAATAGCCATGGACACTAAGGCCTGCTGTATGACTTAAAAGACTCCTTATGGTGATCAAGTTTGAGTCATAATCTGATTCAGGAAACTGCCATTGATTAAGATACTTGTTTGCTGCGCTATCCAATCCAATTTTACCTTTTTCCACCAGTCTCATAATGCCCCATGCGGCGAAAACTTTTGAAATGGATCCAATATTAAATCCAGTTTGGTTTGTAATAGGAAGCTTGTATTTTAGATCTGAGTACCCAAAATACGCTTGATAGATCACTTGATCGCTTTCAATCAAAGCAACGAAAGCACCGGGCACATGATTGGCTTTCATGATTTTTGGTATCTCGGTATCAAAGTCCTTTGCAAGCTGATCAATGTTAATTTGAGCACAAAGGGTAGTACTGATCAAGTACAGGAATTGAAAAGTGAACCAATTGAATAATACTACTTTCATGGTTGTTCGTTAATAAGTGACTCCATTTTCACTCTTTCCCAATTTGTAGTTTTTTCGGCATTTGAAAGTTGAAACTGGTTCATTTTTGCATTGATCTCGCGCGAAAACATGAGTTTTGTGAAAGAATAAAGAGAGAAACTTTCGGCCCAGAACGTGTGAGGTTCGTCTAATGGGGCAAGAATAGGATGTGCGTATTCTCCTCCGGTAAAATTCATAACTAATTGTTTGTCTTCCCATAAAGAAATCTCCACTTCATTTTCAGGGTGTTCCTGGCATCTGAATTTCCCCAGGAAAGGTGCTAACTCTTTAGGAGTGCGATCGATAGGTCCGGAGATGCGAGCTTCATCGATCAGGTAATCCGGCCATTCGTATACTTCAGCAATTCTTGCAACTATGGCATACACAAGGCTCTCTGAAGGACCATTGGTCAAAACGACCGCTCCGTTGCCTCCTTCGACAGAACCTATGAACATTGCCGTATATCCCGTACTTAGTCCTGCATGAAAAAAATATTTTCGACCTCCCTTTTTGTTGACCAGGAAAGATCCTAGCCCTTGATTTAAAATGGAAGAATGGGGGAGTTCTTGCTGAATAGGAGTAAAAATAAAATCTGTACTTTCTTTCGTAAGGACTTTGTTGGAAATTCCCTGATACGACAACTGGAGTTCAATGACATATTTGGCCAGATCTTCCGGAGTGGTCCACAGACCTCCGGGTCCAAATTCTACCTGAGGACGGAATTTGCCAGGTACGCGCTTCCCGCCATTCCAGTGTCCTGACGCGAAATTATGTTGCTTCTTATCGATGGTGTAAAGACTGTAGACCATGTTCAGCGGGTCTAAAATTGCTTGTTTGATGAAAGATTCATAGTCAGACCCGGTAGATTCGATAAGAACTTGTTGCGAGACCGAATAACCGAGGTTGGAATATTGGTATTTAAGACCGGGATCCCATAGGGTATGTAGATACGGCTTCGACTTATCTTGAGGACTTTTCTTGCGATTTAGAAACTTGACAAGGTTGGGTTTAAAGGGGCCATGATCGTAAGTACTCACTGGGTGAAACCACAGTCCTGACGTGTGACTAAGCAGGTGATAAGTGGAGATGGGTTTGTTTCTGGTATAGGGAAACTGCCATTCTCTCATGATTTCATTGATGTCCTGATCAAAGTCAATGACGCCATCTTGCATTAGTTTCAAAAAAGCGAAGGCATTAATGGATTTATTGACCGATCCGGTTTTCATGAGGGTTTGGGGAGTCAAAGGACGTCCACTGCGAGCATCCGCAAGTCCCCAACTTCTTACCCATTCAAGGGCAAAGTTTTTAATAACAGCCACATTAACGCCCGGAACACCTTCCTTTCGCATACAATCTGCAAGGGAATATCTGGGAGCGTTTAAATAGGTGTTTCCGTGGTAAATAAGGCTATCTTCTACGCGATGGATTTTTGCTTCAATGGCGGCTGAATACCTAGGACTTTGGGACCAAAGCGAATGAGTACTCACATTAATGATGATCAACAGAAGCGAGTATTTGAATGTTATCACAACTTGTTCGTCTGAATTCAAGAGGACAATTAACAACAGGAAATGAACTGAAATGTCCCAGATTGAGATTTCGGACAAATTATTCTTCCGATTTTAGGTATTGACGCGGATGTTGACCCGTGATTGCTTTGAAGGATCTGTAGAAACTTGACCTGGACTTAAATCCTACCTCCATTGATAGGCCTTCCAGGGTTTTTTTCTTCATATCATCAGATTGTATGTTAGAAATGGCTTCTTCAATGCGGTATTCGTTTACGAATTTGTTGAAATTAGTTCTCAAGTGATTGTTAAGAAGGAAGGAAAGCGTTTGAGGGGCAATGTTCAATTGCCTGGACAGGTCTGCAAGTTTCAAGTCAGGGTTTCTATAGAGATTTTGGGATTGCATCAATTGCTTGAGTCGCTGAATTTGTAGGTCCATTTGATGGGAATTAAGTGGATTAACGGCTTTTTGTTCCGAAGGCTGTCGGTACTTTGCTGTGAGCATAAGCCACTTGATTCCAATCCAGTAGATCAAAACAACTAGTGGGATGTAAATCGGATAATAGTAAAGGCCATGATTAGAAAATACATGGACATATGGCGTGAGATAAATCATCTCCACAGGAAACCAGATCAATTGAAAAGCCATAAATCCGTATAGGAAACTACGAAGCCATTCTTGATAGGATTTTAGAATGAAAATGGCTGATTTAGACCTACGTACCAGGCGAATTGATAACAAAAGGTAAATAGTAATGTGCAGCCAGGCGATGTAATCGCTCTCTGATAACAAGAATTCATTGATCCTAATTCTTGCCTCATCAGAGATTGGAAAAGAAGGTCTGACCATAGCGCTGACATTCAGTGCAGGAGGTAGGAGGTTAAAAACAATAGGCAAGAAGTGTATAAGGTCCTTTTTGGTTAGTGCTTCTTTGGACTTTAGGATACTATCAGTATGAAGATAAATGAGCGGGCCAACTCCGAAAGTGAGAAAGAAGGGGAAATAGTCTTCCGTGGAATTGATCCAGGCAAATGAGGAAGAATGGCCTTGAAAAATGAAGGCTGCAGTAATCAAACATGCTAAGCCCTGAACCATCAATAGACTGGAGAGTAGGACTGAGGCCAGCGTTCTGACCCGACGGATTAAGATAATGCCAGCCAACACAAAGCCGTGTATGGCCCCAGACATGATAATGGTGTCCCAAAAGGTCATGGACTAAAAATACGCTGAAAGAACCACTGTTAATATGAATATTGATTTTTAAAAATGATGATCAGCTTGTAATAGTAGAGCACAAAAAAAGCCCCAACTTTCGTTGAGGCTCATCAATGTATAAGTTAAAGAGCTAATTAAGCGCTTTTTACTGTCTTAATGATTCGAGCAGCAATTTTGTAAGGATCTCCGTTAGAAGCAGGTCTTCTGTCTTCCAACCAGCCTTTCCAGCCATTTTCCACTGTAGCTACAGGGATACGAATAGAGGCACCACGGTCAGATACACCGTAGCTGAACTGATCGATAGATTGCGTCTCGTGCTTACCAGTTAATCGCTGATCATTATCTGCACCGTATACGGCAATGTGCTCCGCTACGACTGGCTCAAATGCCTGGCAGATCTTATCATAAGTTTCTTTATTGCCTGCTTCTCTCAATACGCTGTTCGAGAAGTTAGCGTGCATTCCAGAACCATTCCAATCGGTATCACCAAGTGGCTTAGGATGCCAGTTGATGGCGTATCCGTACTGTTCTGCGGTTCTTTCCAATAAGTATCTTGCAACCCAGATTTGGTCACCAGCTTCTTGAGCACCTTTTGCGAAGATTTGGAATTCCCACTGACCTGCAGCTACTTCCGCATTGATCCCTTCTACGTTCAAACCAGCTTCCAGACACAGGTCAAGGTGTTCTTCAACAACCTCTCTGCCGTAAGCATTACTGGCTCCTACACTACAATAGTAAGGTCCTTGAGGAGCAGGGTAGCCACCTTCAGGGAAACCTAATGGCAAGTTGGTCGCAGGATCCCACAAGAAATACTCTTGTTCGAATCCGAACCAGAAATCATTGTCATCATCATTGATGGTCGCTCTACCGTTTGATTCGTGAGCGGTGCCATCTGCATTAAGAACTTCCGTCATGATCAGGTAAGCGTTGTTACGTGCCGGATCAGGGAAAATCGCAACGGGTTTCAATAAACAATCCGATGAATTTCCTTCTGCCTGCTCAGTAGAGCTACCGTCGAAAGACCACATTGGTGCATCTTCCAGTTTGCCACTAAAATCGGATAGGATTTTTGTCTTGCTTCTTAGACTCTGTGTCGGTTTGTAACCGTCCAACCAGATGTATTCAAGCTTGCTTTTTGCCATGTTCTTTGCGTGATGGTTTGAATTTAAGTGGCCAAATTTATCTAAACTTCATTGATTGGTAATATTTCCGATGAAAAATAATATTATTCGAAAGGAATTATTGTTTTTTTTGAAATATTCAAAATTCGCAATGAAGGAGAGTGGGTGTATTGCGATTTTTGAAAAGTGCTATTTAACCTAGCAATAGAAAATTTCTAATGTCATCCTGTTGATTCAAGCCGAGCTTTTTCTTCAGGCGATTGATGTTCTTTTTGACAGAGAAATAAGCAATACCACTGGTGTTGGCAATTTCTTTGTTATTCAGGCCAATTCGAATGTAGGCACAAAGCTTGAGATCATTGATGGTGAGGGATTCATGTCTCGATTTGAGCTTGTTCAGAAATTCAGGATGCACTTTTTCGAATTGCAGTACAAAGTGCTCCCAGTTATTCTCATTGCTCATCTGAGCTTTGATGCTTCTCTTAAGATCCTTAATGTGTGTCTTGCCCGTTTCCGGTGTTTGTCGATCCAGTTTATCAATCGTTTCCAATAGCATTTCAAAAACCCGATTCCTTTCGTGGGCTTTCATCACAAAGGAGGAGAGTTCTCGTTCTTTGAGGTCTACTTGCTGTTGCAGGTAATCTTTTTCCTTTTCCAACAGATGCCTGATCTCATTATGCGCACGTGTTAGCCGAAGGGCGCTGCTGACACGAGCGAGCAATTCGATATGATTGTAAGGTTTTCGGACAAAGTCCACTGCTCCAGATTCCAGTGCCAATTGCAGGTTTTCGGGACTAGTCATGACACCCGTAGCAATAATGACTGGAATTTCTCGGGTGAGGGGGTCCTGAGAGATTTCTCTGGTCGCTTCTATACCATTTTTCACAGGCATGTCCCAATCCATGATGATCAGATCGGGCAATTCCTTCCTTGCAATGTCGATGGCCAACTGTCCATTGGAGGCGTATAGAATTTCGACGTGATCCGCAGAAAAGAAATTGAGAATAACATTGAGGTTTTTGGGACTGTCATCAGCCACCAAAAGCTTTCCGTGAATAGTATGTTCCTGATCCGTTACAACCATCTATCCAATATTTCAGGGTCTGAAATTGAAAATAGGGTAAACTGACAGTTCACCAAAAGTATCCATCGTGCTAGTAGAAAAGGATGACCGATAAGAGGTATCGGATCAAAAGTATGGAAATTATCATACACGGGTTGGCGGTAAGCAATCATTTCTATCAGGCAATTTCTCTTTTTTCGGATATTTTGACGAAACGGTTGCCTCTTCATTTAATATTTATCGATATTTCCAGTCAGCAAACGAACACAGTTTTATGGAAAGTAGATGGAATGATGACGAAGCAAGCAATTGCCATGGAGACCCTTTGAAATTACGGGTTTATACATCCAGGTTGCTGGGTTTAGATGAAGACCTGGTCATGCACGGTGGAGGCAACACTTCAGTCAAGATCACAGACACCAATCTGTTTGAAGAAGAGGAAGAAATCCTCTATGTAAAAGGCAGTGGATGGGACCTTGCCACCATTGAGGCAGAGGGATTTGCGCCGGTTAAGATGGAGATGCTGCTAAAAATGGCCAACCTGGAAAGCATGTCAGATCTTGATATGGTGAAATATCAGCGAATGGCCATGACCAATCCTGCAGCTCCAAATCCATCGGTGGAAGCAATTCTGCATGCAATTATTCCTTTCAGGTTTGTAGATCATACGCATGCCGATGCCGTAGTGACCATCACCAATACCCCGGGAGGGGAGCAGAAGATCAAGGAGATATACGGTGACAGGGTGCTGATTATTCCTTACGTGATGCCGGGATTTATCCTGGCGAGTAAGATCTTCGAGATGACCAAAGGTCTCGATTGGAGTTCCATTGATGGCATGATCTTACTGAATCATGGCGTTTTTACCTTTCATGATGACGCGAAGGCTAGCTATGAACAAATGATCAGGCTGGTTTCCGAAGCGGAAAGCTATCTGGATGAACAGGCACCTGAATTTTTATCAGGAGAAGAAGGAAAGATCAACTCATTGGAGGTTGCAAAAGTAAGGAGGAGTGTTTCTGAGGTTTGGGGACAACCTGTATTAGCCGAATCTGATCTATCGGAAGCGACAACCGCCTTTAGTGGCTTATCTAGTGTCAGTGAAATAGCTAACCGTGGACCAATAACTCCCGACCACATCATTCGGACCAAACAACATCCGGTTGTGTTAGAGAATGACCCGGAAAAGAGCATTAATGATTTCGCTGCGAATTACAGGAGTTACTTTGAGCTACATGCCGATGGAGAAACCTTACTGGATCAAGCCCCTCGCTGGGCAATAATACCGGGTTCAGGATCACTACTCTTTGGCCCTTCCGTAAAACATACCAAAATCATCAAAGACATAGCTTCGCATACGCAGCGAGCAATATACCGGGCGGAGCAACTTGGTGGCTGGCAGCCATTACCTCCATCAGACTTGTTTGAAATGGAGTATTGGAGCCTTGAACAAGCCAAGTTGAAAAAGGCCGGAACCCCTAAGGCCTTTCAGGGGAGAGTGGCGTTGGTAACAGGGGCAGCTAGCGGTATAGGCAAGGCTTGCGTGGAGTATTTGGTTGCTAATGGCGCAGTTGTTGGCGCCATGGACATTAGTCCGGAAGTTGAACAGGCTTTTTCTGCAACTGAAGTGTTACCGTTGGTAGCAGATGTGACGAACCCGGAACAAGTTCAACAGGCTTTGGATGCGATCATTACTAGATATGGAGGACTGGATATGTTGGTGAGTAATGCTGGTATATTCCCTACCAGTGCAAAAATTGCTGAGATGATTGCGGAAACCTGGCAACGGAGCATGGATATCAACCTGACCAGTCATCAGCAACTGATCCAGTATTGTGTCCCTTACCTTGAATTAGGATTTAATCCCGCTATTGTGATCGTTGGTTCCAAAAATGTCCCTGCACCAGGGCCAGGTGCGGCCGCATATTCCGTGGCAAAAGCTGGCCTTACCCAATTGAGTAGGGTAGCCGCGCTGGAGCTAGGAGGAAAAGGTATTCGAGTGAATGTAGTACATCCTAATGCGGTTTACGATACTGCCATCTGGACCGAGGAAGTGCTGCAGGCACGTGCAGCCTACTACGGGCTAACTATTGAGGAATACAAAACAAATAATGTCTTACAATCTGAAGTGACATCTAAGGATGTGGCCCGCCTGGTAACTGAAATGCTTGGTGAAACTTTTGCCAAAATCACTGGAGCTCAGGTGCCAATCGATGGAGGAAATGAGCGGGTGATTTGATGATTAATGTGAATCTCGATTTAGTTATCTAAGTTCAATTCGTCTTCAAGAGGTTCTCGAAAATCATGAAATAGAGCACCTCCAATCATGGATAATCCCAAAACGATTGCAGAGAACCACTCGTTAAATTCACTTTGGGTAACAGCGAGAATGATTCCGGCAATGATACTCAATGATCCGATAGCGATTACTGTAAAACGGACTGGGTTTTTGTCTTTCATAATGTGTTTAATCATTTCCTTATTAGTATCAAATTCGAATTGAATATTACAAGGCTCGAAAAATTTTGATTTTTATTATTTGCTTTCTTGCCTGAAGGACAAATTTGCGTCTGATGAAAGAAAAGGTATTTGCAGCGATTACGATCTGTATCGGCATTATTCTGGCCCTGGGTATTGCTGAATTAGGCCTGCGTCTGTTTTGGGATCATCCTGGCTTTTATGGGACACATGTCCATGAGAGGCATCCTTATTATCACCATCGACCTATTCCCGGCATTCAGGCGACCATTGCTGAAAGCGAATTCCGACACACAGCCAACCATACATTGCAGGGTTTAAGGGGTAATCAGGAGTTTGCTACTCCTAAGCCAGATTCCGTTCGGAGGATCCTGTTTCTAGGCGATTCTTTTACTTACGGAATGGGAGTGGCAGATCAAGAGACATTTGTTCATCAAGTGGCTACTCGTTTTTCTGATGATGAAGTAGCCAATACCGGAGCAGCGGCCTACGATACCAGAAATGAGTTGGCGGTCTTTGATAAGTTTGGAGCTGCCTTTCAACCAGACCTCACCATTCTCTGCTTTTTTTGGAATGACCTGGAAGGCAACTTGGGGAATGCCATTCCTGATTATGGATTTGATGCAGAAGGGAATTGCGTTCGGAAGGATGAATTGGATTGGGATGAAAATCCCATGTCAATTGCTGAAAAGGGAGAACTGAAACCAGTTGCTACAGGGTGGAGGCTAAAAGTAGCGATTGATGAAGGACTTAGAGGCTTGAGATACCGCTTCTTCGGCATTAGAAAGCGCTTTATTCGAACAGAAGAGCAAAAGCAAAAAGCATTGGACATTACAGCTGAGTTATTTGATGTGATGAGGTGTCAGGCTGAACAGATCGGGACCGAACTGGCAGTGTTAGTAATCCCGGACCAAAGTCAAATCGATCCTGAGGATTGGGTCAAGAACATCAATCCATTGAATTATGAAGTGCAAGATTTTCTAAAAGCCTATTGCGCCAGGCATGGAATTCCATTAATCGATCCCAGGTCACAAATGATTGCTTCTTTTCAAGAAAATCAGGTTCGCCAATATTACTATTACGACAGACATCTTACCGCGGAAGGACACAGGGTCATTGGGGAAGTGCTGAATGAATTTCTGAAAGCAAGGAAGCAGAACAAGTATTGAATCATGTCCAGGCTGTCCATCTTTTGCTTGCCCGGACTTGGACTTTCAACCAGGATTTTTGATCAGCTAGCTATTGAATTCGGAGAGCTGATCATGCTTGACTGGATAGAACCTAAAGGGTGGGAATCAATCAAGGAATATGCGTTTCGGTTGAGTGAGCCTTTGTTAGACGCGGAGGGTGAGATCGTCCTGATCGGGCACTCTTTCGGAGGAGTACTGGCTCAGGAAATTTCCAGGCTTAGACCGGTCAAACAGATCATATTGATCTCTAGTATGATGCGTCATCATGAAATCCCAGTAAGGTTGAAGTTGCTCGGACAATATGGCCTTCATCGATTGATCACCAGGCAAATAATCTTGTTGACTTTTCCGTTTTGGGCCAGGACGCATAGCTATAGAACGCCTGAACTGAGACAAGTTTTTCGAGCATCAGTTCGAAGTTTGTCCTCGCATTATTTCAGATGGGCCTTGTATCATATCTCAACCTGGAAGGATATCGATCTTTTGGAAATACCCGTTTTTAGGATTCATGGGGACAAGGATGTTACATTCGAGATCCAAAAAATCCAGCATGTAGACCATCTGGTAAAAGGAGGCGACCACAACATGGTTTATTTGAAAGGAAAGGAGATTTTAGAAGTGATTAACCAGTTGTTAGTTAAAGTATAACCCAGGTGCACATTCCATATTTAGATGGATTGTGTACTATTCGAGAAAATCGGTAAATGGCTTAAGCTATAAACTGCTTAAATTCGATTGCTATACCTTAACCTATTTCGATGAACAACAGCCAACCCATTTCTACTCTTTTGCTAGCATTGATCGGTTTGATTTTTTCACAGTGCAGTACTCCCCTGGAATTGGAAAAAGGAGAACGGATCGCATTGATTGGTAATAACCTCGGTGCACGCTTGATGCTGTATGGTCACTTTGAGACGAGTATGCACCTGGCTTATCCTGATCAGCAGTTGTACATTCGGAATTTTTGTGATGCTGGTGATACGCCAGGGTTTAGAGCTCATTCTGGCAGAAATACCCCCTGGGCTTTCGAAGGAGCCGAACAATTTCAAACGGAATTAGCGCAACCATCAGGAAGTGAAGGTCATTTCGAATACCCGGACCAGTGGTTGACACGTCATAAGATCAATCGTATCATCGCTTTCTTTGGCTATAATGAGTCATTTGAGGGAGTAGAAGGTTTACAAGCTTTCAAGGACGAACTCGACGCCTTTATCAAACACACCCTGGCGCAGCAATACAATGGTACAACCGCTCCGAAGCTGACAATCGTATCTCCCATTGCGTTCGAGAACTTATCCGATCAATTTGATTTGCCGGATGGAATTATGGAGAATGCAAGACTTTCCTTGTATACAAAGGTCATGAAGGAAGTTTGTGCGACAAATCATGTCCAGTTTGTGGATGCTTTTGAGGTTAGCGAACGCTGGATGGCGGGAAATGACGCTTTGACACAAGATGGCTTTCAATTGAATGAACTAGGAAGTGAGCAGTTCAGTCAGTTCCTAATTGAGGCAATATTCAATAAAGAAGTACCACTAAGCACCAATGAAGAGTTGGTGCGAGAGGCTGTACTTGAAAAGAACTGGTTTTGGCACAATGACTATAAAATTCCCAATGGGGTCCATGTTTTTGGTCGGAGATATGATCCTTTTGGACCTGATAACTACCCATATGAATTGGAGAAGATCCGTCAAATGACGGCCAATCGGGATACCGCAATTTGGAAGGCAGTCAAAGGAGAGCCAATGGACCTTACTACAGCTGATGCTAAAACGAGGACCTTACCAGAGGTAGAAACCAATTACATTGAAGGAGATTATGGTCGTGGAAAATCCCGTTACCACTATGGGGACGAGGCCCTTGCCAGTTTTAAAATGGCGCCGGGATATGAAGTGTCTTTATTTGCTTCCGAGCAGGAATTTCCCGATCTGGCCAATCCAGTCCAGATGTCTTTCGATGATAAGGGCAGATTATGGGTTGGGGTGATGCCGTCTTATCCGCATTATAAACCCGGCGATTCCAAACCAAATGACAAGCTGATCATTCTGGAAGACACAGATGGAGATTACATAGCTGATAAACAAACTACGTTCGCTGAAGGACTTCATTTGACCATTGGTTTTGAGTTTGCTCCGGAAGGTGTCTATGTGTCTCAGGGGACCCATTTCAAATTGTTGATCGATGAAGATGGTGATGATCGCGCCGATAGGGAAGAGGTCGTCCTGAGTGGATTTGATGACCATGATACCCATCACGCCATCAGTGCCTTTAGCGCTGATCCTTCCGGCGCCATCTACATGGCGGAAGGGGTGTTTCTACATACCAACGTAGAAACCGCTTATGGTCCGGTTCGTGCGACCAATGGTGGCTTCTACCGCTACAGCCCTCAACGCCATCACCTGGAAAGAACAGCGCAGCTACCCATTCCAAATCCCTGGGGGATTGCTTTTGATGAGTGGGGCCAGAATTTCTTCCTGGATACATCCGGACCAGCTTTACGGTGGATGCAGCAGGGATCTGTCAATCCGCGATATGGTGTAGCAACTACCAATCCCAAACAATTGATCGAGGAGGCGCATTTGGTTCGACCCACATCGGGTTTGGAGTTTATTTCCAGTGGGCATTTTCCTGATGAGGTTCAGGGTGATATCATTCTGAATAATACGATCGGCTACCTGGGAATAAAACAGCATGCGGTTGCCGATGATGGCACCGGATATCAACTCAAATACCGTCAGGATCTCATTTCTTCTTCTGACAAGAATTTCCGTCCTGTAGACCTGGAATTTGCTCCTGATGGATCGCTATACCTGTTGGATTGGCACAATGTACTCATTGGCCACATGCAGCACAATGCTCGGGATCCCTTGAGAGATCATGTGCACGGAAGGGTCTATCGGATTACTTATCCTTCCCGGCCTTTGGTTACCCCTGCTAAAGTAGAAGAGGCCTCAATTACGGAATTACTAGATCAGCTCAAGTTACCGGAATACCGTTCTCGCTATCGGGTAAGAAGGGCCTTACGTGCACAAGAACCGAAACTGGTCTTAGCGGCATTGAATAAATGGGCTGACGCGTTGGATCAATCTGATTCACGATATGAACACCACTTGCTTGAAGCCTTGTGGGTTTCCTGGGGTCTGAATAAAGTGGATGTAGATCTGTTGGATCAGCTACTGCAAGCGGCAGATTACCGTGCCAGAGCTGCTGCAGTACGTGTATTGAGGTACAGTCATCATCAGATTCCGAATGCATTGGATTGGATGAAGCGAGCCGCTATTGATGAGCATGGAAGGGTTCGGCTTGAAGCAATCATCGCAGCTTCCTGGATGGATAAAGAGGAGGGATTAGCAGTGTTGGAAGCTGCATCTACTCAGGCACTGGACCAATGGAGTTCTGTTCCATTCCTTACCGCTCAGGCGCATTTGAATGACGAAAAGCTAGACCTGGGTGTCAAAGAGAAGGTTGAAAATCCTTTTTCAGGAGCACTGGCTGCTACCTGGGAGTTAGGCAAACAGGTTTATGAAAAGGATGGCTACTGTGGTACTTGCCATCAATATGATGGAAAGGGACTTCCTGCTGCGGGATTTCCTCCATTGGCACAATCAGATTGGTTACAGGACAAGGATCGTTTGATCAAACTGACATTGAAGGGCTTATTAGGTCCAATTACGGTGAATGATGTAGATTATCCAGGACAAGTTCCTATGACGCCATTCGAAGGCTTGCTAACCGATGAGGAAGCAGCGGCAGTCTTGACTTATGTGCGAAACGCCTTTGGGAATGCGGAAGGTGAAATTACCAGTAAAGAAGTAGCCAGTGTTCGTAATGAAATCGCTGATAAGAAAGGGTATTATGCACCGGCGGAGTTGGAATAGGATAGATATGTGTACCAATAAATGAATTTTTGATACGTATTTATGAGATATGGGTCTATGCGGTGCATATGTGAACTCATATTAGATCGTCATGCATCCGGGAAGTAGACAAATGACTTCAGTACAATCTTCCATTGGCTATTGATCTTCTGTAATTCAAGCGTATCGATGTAATGTCCTTTTTTGGAGGGGATCTTTACCATGGCAATGGCAAGTTGTGAGTCAATTACTTTCAGTTCCCCTATGGTATAATTGATGCCATAACCTTCCTGTTTTTTCATCCTTCCTATCAACGCTTTGAGGGTCATGGAGTTGAGTCGCTCGGGGTTGGACTTTCTGTCCACCCAAAGTACCACACCGGCATTCAGGTCAAAGGCCTGAGATAATAGAACCGTATCTGCAGTTCGCCAACCGACAACATAGTTATCAATGACTTGTTGGATGGCCTCATCATCACTGGAAGATTGTGAAAAGACTGAAGTGGAATAGCAGCTTATTACAATGATGAAGAAAAAGGATCGGGTTATAATCGATGAAAGATTCATATTCCTTATACGACAATCATCAATAATTTGGTTTAAGGCCTTATGCTTTAATGCTTTTAGCCACTTTAAATTCAATCGTCGCCAAAACAGCAACGATTAGAATTTCTCCCAAAAAGTAAACCACATCCAACATGGAAAGTCGGCATAATAGTCGCGCTACAATGAGTCCTGAAAATAGACAATACGCAAGGTTGGCTATGGCAATGATCCAGATCAGTAGTTTGGCCTTCCTCGGTTTTAAGAAAAAATTGCAGAGTGAGTAGGTAGCAAATACCAAAGCAATGGTTCCCAGGTAATTCAGGATGTTGGCAGGCATGGTAAAGACTTCAGGTAGGTTCGGCAATACCAATAACAAGGAAAGCGCGGTAATATTGGCTCCAATGCCATCAATCAGGAAGATGAAATGAGGATCTTGACTTACCCGCTCAATGAAAGACATGCGCTGTTGATTTTTTAAAAGATTTTGTCGAGAAGAATATCCTGAATGTTAGTGGGTTCTATGGGTGATTCGGATTGATTTTGACTAATGAAAATTGCTTTATCCTCATCTTTTAAGCCAATTCTACCGTGTGAACCTTTCACCAAAGTCGCATCAAGTGGGATTACATTCATAACCGTTCTGAACCCCATTTTTTTGGCCAGAAGTGTAAGAATGATGCGGGGTATGATCAATTTCTTTTTCGGATCGAGGAACATCTCGACGGGATCGTATCCTGGCTTTTTATGAATGTCAACCATTCGGGCAAAATCCGGAGCCACTTCATCATCCATCCAATAATAATAAGTGAACCAGCTTTTGGTGTCAGCCACCAAAACCAGGTCACCACTTCGCTCGTGATCGATGTGATGGTCTTTCTTTCCTTGCTTATCCAGTACCATTTCAATTCCCGGGACCTCTAAAAGCTTTTCTTTGATTTGTTCTTCTGTGGAGGGATCATTGAGATACACGTGTGCGATCTGATGATCCGCCAGTGCAAAGGCCCTGGAAGCACCTGCATCCAGTAATTCAAGTCCATTTTCAATGCGTACATTGACGAGGCCCATCTCTCGCAGCACCCGATTGATGTGAATGGGGTGTTCTACATGGGTGATCCCATATTCCGAAATCACAGAGACTTCCACACCTCGTTTTTCCAACCATGTGATTAGCCCTTCACATACCCGGTCAATTTCTTGAAGGTCTTTAGGAAGGTGTTTTTCGTCATGACCGAATTTCTGTAGGACGTAATCCAAATGGGGTAGATATACTAGCAGCAAATCAGGTTCGTGTTTTTCAAAAACCAACTGACTTGCATCCGCGATCCACTGACTGGATTTGATGCTGGTTTTTGGTCCCCAGAAATCGAATAAGGGAAAGGTCCCCAGCGCTTCCTGTAGTTCGTCTCTGAGAGAAGCCGGATGTGAATAACAATCAGGAATTTTTTGTCCGTCGGCCCGATATTGTGGTCGTGGAGTAACTGAGTAATCCACAGAAGAGTACATGTTGTACCACCAGAACATATTGGCGCAGGTAAAGTCTGGGTTACGTTCTCGTGCTTGCTCCCAGATACTTGGTGACTGAACGAGCTTATTGGATTGACGCCATAACTTGACTTCCTGCTCATCTTTGAAATACCAACCATTCCCGACTATGCCATGATCGGTGGGCCATTTTCCGGTGAGGTAAGTAGTCTGCACTGAACAGGTCACTGCGGGTAATACAGGATCTACGCTGGCAATCTGCTTTTGCTCACTCCACTTTTTCAAAAAGGGGGTTTGTTCGCCAATGAGTCTTTTCGAAAGACCAACCACATTGATCAGGGCGTTTTTCTTCATGGCTGATCGAGGCTGTCTTTTACCCAATTCAGTTCTCTCACAATGCTACTGACGAGATCGGTACGCATATCATCAGGCAGTACATCCCAGGTATAGGTCTCTACTTCCAGGTGATTCGTGAAGTTCTTCTTCTTCCAGACCTTGAGCGTTTCAACAATGTCTTGTTGCGTAGAAACCAGTTGGTCATATGTTTCTGTGAAGATTGGTACATGGAAGTGTGTTCGAATTTCCTGATCTTCTGGAGAAAAGGCCTTTAGAGCATCTCCTAAATCTTGAAAACGTTTCAATCTTCCTGAATTCGTTTTGACAACAGCTTGGTGCAGATAGACGGGTTCGTCAAAGGCTTTCAACTGATGAATGGTTTCCTGCTGATTTTCAGGATTCATGGATGGAGAACCTAAGGCTGCGCTGATTTGAATTCTTCCGATACGAATGCCAGCTGCTTCTATTCGATTGATGGCTTCTTCAGGGCTTTCATAGCCGACGGCAAAATGACAAACATCATAACAGAGCTGCACGTGTTCACGGATAGCGTCTTCAGCTTCGATTGCCGTGCAGCTAAGATGCTCTTGTACTTGAGGAATACCCTGACTTAACAAATATTGCTCATAAAAATCGACAAACTCCTGTGAAGTTTCCAGGATCCCGTCGGGTTCAGGCTCCATGTCCAGGTGCATGCTTTTCCCTGTGATCATTTTAAATTTCCTGCAGGTGGACACAACCTCACACAGCTGAGACAAGGATTCGATTTTGGCTCGTGTTAAGTCCGCTTCACTCTTGTGCCAGAATCGATAGGAAAGGGGAGAAGTTGACACGCCTCCGTCCATGCCTTCGGGAAGCAGCGCCGCCAGGATGTGAAACAAGCGCTTGGTATAATGCAGCCGATCGTGATGTGTCCAGTCGGGCGCATGGACTTTGTCTTTCACGACATCAAAATGAAACTGGCCGTAAGGAAAACCATTGATGGTAAAGACATATAGGCCATTCTCCTCCAGCCAGGATTTGAACGCTGGAATTTTGCCTTCCTGTACCAGTTCGTAAGAAGCTTCATGAGATAACCGGAGGCCAATGCCAAACTGATCAACGCCCAGCTCGGCTTTGACCTGAGTTGTATATTTTTTTAAGTTTTCGAAGGTCTCTTGCCAGCTTTCTCCAGGATGGATATTACTGCAATAGGTCAGCAGTCCATCGTGATGATTAATGCGCATGTGAATGGTAGTTGGTTTGTAATGTCAAAACAGCCGCTTCGATCTGGTTCAGGTTCATTTCATGTACCTCGAGGCCATGACCTATTTTATTAATCAGAGTGATGCACAGTTCACCACCTAAATGCTCACGAAATTCCTCTATGCCTGACAGCAAAGCAGAATTGACGTTTTCCCCGTCTTCAGATAGTAATGCTTCATGAAAAAGATCAAAACCATAGCTGGCAATGACTGCCAGAATACGATCACAATCCGTCTGATTCAGTAATCCAACTTTAGTGGCATAGACGACATCCAAAGCAATACCAATGGCCACCGCCTCACCGTGTCGGATCTCAAATCGGGTCAATTGTTCCAGTTTATGTGCTGCCCAGTGTCCAAAGTCCAGTGGCCGGGCAGAACCTCGTTCAAAAGGATCATTTCCACCAGAAATGTGATCGCAATGCCATTTGGCACATTCATAGACCAGATCGGTCATCGTGTTTAGGTCGCGTTCATTGATGGCAGTAGCATGGGCTTCAAGCCAATCAAAGAATGGTGCGTCTTTGATAAGGGCTACTTTGATTGCCTCTGCGACACCTGCCCTCCAATCGCGAGGATCAAGCGTGGTGAGAAAGATGGTGTCGTTGATCACTGATTGGGGCGGTGAAAAGGCTCCAATAAAGTTCTTTTTCCCAAAAAAGTTGACGCCATTTTTCACGCCAACACCAGAATCATTTTGGCTGAGTACCGTTGTTGGGATCCGAATGTGTCTTATGCCTCGATGACCCACTGCCGCAGCAAACCCAACCATGTCTAGCAACGCACCACCACCGATGGCAACTAAATATGCATGACGGTCGATTTTTGCGTCGTTGATCAATGCCAGGGTCTGGTCATAATATTGCAAGTCGTTCTTTACTTTTTCTCCTCCAGGAACAACGAGAGGAATAGCGGCCAATTCCAGCAGGTCTGCATTATATATGTAGTTTGTCAGTTGAGCGATCAAATCTGGATGATGATCAACTACACCTGAATCGATCACAAATGCTACACGAGTTTGCCTCTGGGCGGCAATCACTGTTCTAAACAAGGGATTGTCTTCCCTGAATAAATGCTGCGTGAAGTGGATATCGTAATTGTACTGGACTGTAAAATTTTGCTGAATTTTCATCTGTAGCGCCTCTGTCTGCTCAGGTTACCGCGAATTTTCGTGAAAGTAATAAAGACAGAGGAAGAAGCAACAGGGTAATTAATCCAAACCACCAGTAGCTACTTCCAGCGGCGTAACAAGCGTTCAAAGGGATCAGGGAAATAACGCCCATTTTCACGGCTTTCATGACGTTGCCAGGTGTATTCTCGATGATGGCTTTCCCTTTTGCTCTTAGATTCATCAGCAGCCAGATGAGCAGAAAAGGAAGTACCATCAGGAGTTGAAAATATCCCTGATAGGCCAGAAAAATAATGGCCCCTGCAACGATCAGGTCGAAACCTAAGGCAAGCATCACCGAATACCGATTATTACCGTGTACTTCGCCCTTACTGGTCAACGTAATCGCGGCGATAAACAAGACTGGTAGTCCACTGATCCACCAAAGTTCAAACACCTGACCTTGAATGATACTGACCCCCAACAATAGATTGAGCCCTCTGCACATGCCCATCACCAATGGGCCACCAACCAGGGTTTGCTTGAAATATTTATCATAACTCGTCGCGCAAATGATGATACCAATGGCAAGCATGGCACTTATGGTGGAAACTTGTGCTGAAGCCGATAGTGCAATGATGAAAAGTGTTAACCCAAACCAGGCGGCTTTTTCTTTTGTGATCTGACCGGAAGGCAAGGGTCGTTCAGGACGTTCCTTTTTATCCAGTTCAAAATCAAATACATCGTTAAACACAATTCCACCGGCATATAGGCAGGCGGTAGTCAGCACCAATGCCAATCCCGACCAAATATGATCGTTGAAGAAGTTGCTGACCAATGCACCAGATAAGGCAATGCCTGCAAAGATGTCTGCGATTGCGGTGACTACATTGGCTGGCCGAACGAGCACCAGGTACGGATTAGGTCTGCCGTCGCTCAATTTTCTACAATGTTCGGATCAGAAGATTTCTTGGGTTCTTGTCCGCGTAATACACTGTTGCCACCGTACAATATCGATTGATCAAAAGAGACACCATCAGCCCAATCACTTTCATTCATGGAACCACTCTGGCCATACATGTCCAGCGCGTTTTGATAGCAAGTCAAATGAATGTCATGTTCAGAGATACCTCGTTCACGCATAAGATTGGCTGTCTTTGGGACCGAGAGGGGGTCACTTACGCCCCAGTCAGCAGAACTATCTACGATGATACGCTCAGATCCATATTGTCGGACAACTTCTACCATGCGTTCACTGCCCATTTTCGTTTTAGGGTAGATGGTAAACCCAGCCCAATACCCTCGGTCCAGTACGCTCTGTACGGTCTCCTCATTGTTATGATCGATCACTACTTTCGAAGGATCGAATCCATGTTCTTCCAGTACGTCCATGCTTCGGATGGTTCCATTCTTCTTATCGCGGTGTGGCGTGTGTACCATGATGGGCAGGTCCACTGATTTTGCCAATTCGATTTGCTCACGAAAGAACCTGTCTTCTGCCTCCGTTTGATCATCATAACCAATTTCACCAATGGCTACCACATTGTCTTTCATGACATAAAGTGGGAGCAATTCCATGACTTCTTCTGCCAGGGGCACATTGTTGGCTTCCTTAGAATTAAGTCCAATGGTGCAGTAATGTTTGATGCCAAACTGTGAGGCACGAAATGGTTCCCATCCAACAATGGTACTGAAGTAATCCTGAAAACTCCCTGCGGTTGTTCTGGGCTGGCCTAACCAGAAGGCTGGTTCGATCACTGCGACAACTCCAGCATTGCGCATAGCTTCATAATCGTCAGTGGTTCGAGAAATCATGTGGATATGTGGATCTATGTATTTCATTTCTAATAAGTTATGTCTATCTGTCATGCTTCAAAGATGGCGCTGCCAATGTCATTCCAACTTCTTAATTCGCTGGATTGTTTCGCTTGTTTAAGCCAGGTATGTGCGGCTTGATGTTTGGATTCTGTAAGTGCTCTTTTGCCTGCATCTTGTTCCAGTTCATCAGATGATTGAGCCACTTTGATGAGATCTTCCATGACCGCATCATCCACAAAAGGCACCACTAACCGCCAGAGTTCGGGTGTGACTTTACGACCTGCCGATTGCCGTTCATGAGCGAAATCTATGGCAATTCGGGCCAGGTCCGCATTTCTCCTTTCGTCCAATCCATAGATGCGATAAATTGGTCGTTCCATGAAAATACCTTTCAGGACCATTTGGTTCCAGGCGCCTTCCTTGAAATACTTTTTGGGATAACTACTGTGCAGTGCGATTGCATCATATACATCAGTCATATTGGTGCGAATGCCATCAATCACCTGTAGCTCAAAGTCGTCAGCTTGCTGCAGGTATTGGAGGGACTTGAAGATCAACTTTTGTTCCCTAATATCTGAAGTAGCGATTAGTTTCGTGATGCTTTCGTTTCTGCCTTCCATAGGTAACTGAAGGAGCAGAGCCAGCCTCACCAGTTCATCTAAACTCCAGTTCACCTGATTCGCATCGGGATTGATCCTTGAAAGTGCCCCAATCAATGCATTTGAAAGAATGATGGGTTGCTTACCAACTTTTTTAGGTGCCATCCCAAATGCAAGGAAAAAACTGCTTCCGGCTGATAAGTTGCTGATCTGACTGGAAAACCATTGTTTAGCTGGTTCGTCTGGGATCAGTTGTATACATTCCCCCGTGATTACCGTGTTTAAGTCATTCATGAATTGCGATGCCACATTCGAAGGCCCTAAACTAAGAAATCAAGGCTTGAAGTTTTAGCGATCAAGACGAAATAATACTTGAGGTACACGGCGTTGTAAACTAAGTTAGTCGTCCAATGCTGGGATTTATAAGAATTATTTTTACATTTATGATACGCCACTAAATTGTTTAGATGTCCATTCGCCAACCATCTGTTTTGTATGTTGATGATGAAGAGATGAACCTTACACTCTTCAAAATCACCTTTCAGGACAAATTTCAAATTCATATCGCCAGAGATGGCCAGGAAGGCCTTTCTTTACTTCAAGACAAAGGACGTGAACTGGATACGGTGGTAAGTGACATGCGTATGCCGGGCATGGATGGCGTAGACTTCATTGCACAAGCGAAGGAAAAATTTCCTCATCTGCGATGTTTTATCCTTACGGGATTTCCTTCCAACGAAAAGGTACGTTCTGCATTGAAAGACCAATTGATCATTAATTCATTTTCCAAGCCTTTTGATATGGAAATGATCCAAAAGGCCGTGCTGAATACTGCCAGTTAATTAGCACCTCTTTTTCGGGATGTCTACAGAGCTGTTTTGACCATACACAAGAGGTTGTATAGATCATCTCACAATATTTACATCATAACATTTTGATAGGATTTCTCTCTAGGTGGCATACCATTAGCTGAAAATATTTCAATTTTTGTCACCCTATTGCCGCCCGCTATTTTGTAATTCTCTTTCAAGGATTCGCTAAACTTGTTGCTTCAAATCAGCCTGTTTTCAGCATCGCCGATTTGACCTAAGAGTGAGTATTATTTTTTATTTAACGTGCTAAAAGAGAGCTACCTAAAATCCGGTCTTTGTGCTATCCTTTTCATGGTTGTCTTATGCAAGCTCACTGGGCAACCTTATCAATTCAGACGACTGAACGTAGATGATGGCCTGTCCCAATCGGCAATTTACGCTTCTTATCAGGATCATGAAGGCTATATGTGGTTTGGAACATTGGATGGACTCAATCGATATGATGGACATTCTTTTGAAGTCTTTCGCAATGATCCGGAAGACTCGTCCTCTATAGGTAACAATGAAATATTTTCCCTGATTGAGTGTCCTGAAAATAATTTGTGGATTGGCACGGCTCAGGGTATCAATGTTTATGATCCCGAGTTAAGAAATTTCCAACGCTATTATGTGCCTGATAAGGAGAATGGGGCCAATATCGTCAACGCCTTACACCGGGTAGGAGATTCGCTTTTGCTAGTCGGAACCAATAATGGAGTCCATTTATTTCGCTTTGCAGATAAACAATTTGTAGTCGAAAGATTCTCTCTGTTAAGGAATCAGCTAAAGGGGCATCGCGTCAATACAATCCTAACGATTGGTAATGAGATCTGGATAGGGACAAATTCCTCACTATTTATCTATGACCTTTCCACCCATCAGTTCAAGGAGCAAAAATCATCAATGATCCCAGTCACAAATGTGAAGAAATTACTATTGGACAAGGATGGTCAGATTTGGATGTTGGAGCCTGATCGGATCAATGGGTTGACTGCCGCTGGTGAGGTATTTTTTACGACCGGCTTTGATAAGTCTTCCGGCGGCGGAAGACAATCTATCACAGAACAAGGGAATTATATTTGGTTTTCTGCAGGTGGCTTAAAAATCCTGGATAAGCGCGATTTCTCTATCCGGGAAATAGTGCATGATGATACTGATCCCACGAGCGTATCTTCCAATCTGGTTGCTTCCCTTTACGCGTCAGAAGGAGGAATGGTTTGGGTAGGCACACCCGGTCTTGGAATCAATCAATACGACCCAGAGTCTCAACGACTCTCGATCATTGGATCTAGTGAAAAATTGATCCCAAAATTCATTAAAGCTGTTTATACGAAAGACGATCAAAAGGTATTAGTCAGTTCTAACAAATCGATTGAGTGGTATGATCGTGAGAAACGGAAATTTTATCCGGTGATAAATCAATATGGAGATCAGCTCCGGAACTCAGATTTTTTTGTCGATTTGAATGATGTCATCCTGTCAGGAGGTAGAAACGCGGTTTACCTCATTCATCCCGAGGGCCAGGCTATTGAAATAAAGGTGCAAGGTCGCGTGTGGACGGCCCTGGAATGGGGGGACGATTTCTATTTCGGCGCATCAGGAGGGGTATACAGCGTCCCTAAAGCACAGCTCTTAGCGTTACGAAATGGTGGTCGGGACGCTAGTTCGGTAGATATCACTCGGGTAGCGAGCTACAAAGTAGGTAAGATCAACCAATTGCTGTTGGTCAACGACCACCTTTGGATGATTTCAAACAGAGGTGTCAAAGTAGTCGACGGAAGTGAGATCGTCGATTTTGAGGAATTCTATCCGGAGTTTGACCTTCCTCAATTATCACAGAATGCGAGATCTGCTTATCTACGAGAGAATGGTGATGTCTGGTTGGCGAGTGCAAACAATGGGATCATATTATTGGACTTGGCTAAAGGTGAGGCGAGGCAGTTTGATGAACGTCAAGGGCTAGCCAATGGAAACGTTTATGGTATTCTTGAGGATGGTGATGGAGACTTTTGGGTCAGTACCAACAATGGCCTTAGCCGATTTAGCCCGACGGAAGAACGTTTTTACAACTACGCCAACGTTGAAGGGCTTCAGAGCCGTGAATTCAATTCAGGGGCTTATTTTAAATCACCATCAGGTATGATGTATTTCGGAGGGGTCAATGGACTAAACTTTTTCAGACCTCAGGACATACTCGTAAGTGAACCACCACAAACCACCCGTATCCATTCGTTCCTACTCAATCACGAAGAGATTTTAGCAGGTAAAAGCCCCTTGCTCAGTCGTTCCATTGAAAAGACAGACACCCTAAGATTGGAATATGATCAGAACTCCTTCGAATTTCAATTTGCGAACATCAACTTCCGTGACGCCCATTCGAACGAATACCAATATCGTCTTCTGGGCTTTGATGAAGATTGGATAGACGCGGGTAGTCACAACGCAGCCAGCTATACCAACATGGCTCCGGGGACTTATGAGTTCCAGGCGCGAGCTGTCAACAGTGTAGGCAAGGTTCCTCAGCAGGGATACGCCTCGTTAGTAATGATCATCTCAGAACCGTTTTGGCGTTCTGTTTTGTTCAGGTTCATGATCGCTGCGGCGATTTTACTATTGCTGATCGCAGTGGTGTTCTACATGGGTTACAAAAACAAAAAGCTGGAAAAACTTGTGAGAGCGCGCACGTCTGAAATTGAGATGCAGAAGCGATTATTACTTGAACGCAATAAAGAGCTATCCAATAGCTTAACTGAGCTCAAAAAGACACAAGCATTACTTATTCATTCTGAGAAAATGGCTTCACTCGGAACACTCGCCGCGGGTCTGGGACATGAGATCAATAATCCGCTCAATTTTATCAAAGGAGGTCTGGGACTATTAGGACGAAAATTGGAGCACAAGGACAAAGAAACTGAGAGCTTTATGGGAATGATCGAATCTGGTGTGAGAAGGATTACCAGGTTGGTAGGTTCCGTTGAAAAGCTGGGTGAGTCCAGGCTCGGAGAGAAGCAACCATGTGAAATCAAAGCGCTTATCGAAGATGCTTTACTTGTGTTTGGAAGTCAGATCAGTGACCGGGTGATCATTAGCAAAGACTTAGAGTCGGAGGAGCTGTACGTGAAAGGATACAACGGTGAATTGCAACAGGCACTGCATCAGATCTTTTCCAATGCCGAACAATCAATTACCCAACAGGGTGAGATACACATAGAAACGGCCAGAGACGGGGCATTCGCGAAAATTCAAATCACCGATTCAGGTGATGGCATAGACGCCCATGACCGCAAAAGGGTGTGGGATCCGTTTTATACCACGAAAGAACCGGGTGAAGGCGAAGGACTTGGTCTCCCCATTGCTTATTCGGTCATAAAGAATCATCGCGGGTCAATTTCTCTTCAGAGCAGAAAAGGCGAGGGGACAAGCGTGACCATCAAGTTACCATTGTCCCTGGTATAACCCTCTTCAAGTTCACTGTCATATTTTAAACGATGATCTAAGGTTAATTCCTGTTGGTCGAAACACTTTGGCGTTACAAGGGTTTTTAGATAGCTTGATGTGAGCTTAACCATTACATGAAACGACTCTTTCTTATTGCATGGATTCTAGTGAATTCAATTATCGTTCTAGGACAAGGTATGTCCTGGGAAGAAGTTGTGGCCAACAGGGAAGGAACGCTGAAGGTTTACTGGTATCCTAATAACATTAAGATCCCTGATTCCAAGGATGTATTGGATGGGGTAGAACAGGATTTGATCTATGCTTTTGCAGCTTACCTGAACAAGAAGTATCAGCTCCAGGTCGAAGTAGATTTGATAGAAACAGATAGTTTCGAAGAGGTGATGGACATCATCAAAGATGGGACCGGCGGGATGATGGGAGCTTCCTCGATTTCTATCACAGAAGAACGGTCGCAGTTTCTCAGGTTCGCACCACCTTACCTTTCAGATATTGCCGTATTGGTTTCAAGTGCCAGCATGCCTTTGGCCCATACGGAGGAAGAGTTCAGAGAGATATTTGATCAGGCGACTGCTGTTACCATCGAGCATACCACGTTGATCAATGCTTTGAAAGATTTGAAGCAAAAGGAAAACCTCAATTTTAATTTTGAGCTGGTGAAGAACAGTGGCGAGATCCTGGGGCGGATCGGGGAATTAGAAAATGGTTTTGGGTACATCGATTTGCCCAATTTCATGGATGTCACTGCCAAGGATCCACGTATTCAACGTCAGTTTTTTTATCCGATCAAGCTTTCAGGGCTAGCGTTGGTCTATCCGATGCAAAGTGATTGGGATGTTCCGATCAACGAGTACTACGCAAGTGAACAATTCATGAAAGACAAAACCAGGATCATTACAAAGTACCTGGGAGAAGATGTGGAGGCCATTTTTGATCAATTGGCCCGTTCAGCCGAATTTGGCCCCTTTGAAGAAATCGTCATTTCTGCTCGAGAACGAGAGATGCAATTCAGGGAGTTGCTGGAAGCTACACAAAGGGATCAGGACAAGAATGCGCGAATTTATCTACTTGCCAGTATAGCCATCATTGCACTATTCAGTGTGATTTTCTTGTATGCCCGATACCAGATCAAAGCACGGAGTACCGAATTGCTCATGGGTCAGCAACGGACCATTGAGAATCACAATCAGCAATTGACACGCTTAAACCAGGAAAAGAATGACCTGATTGAAGTATTGGCGCATGACCTTCGTTCTCCACTTTCTAAGATTGCCGGGTTCTCAAGGCTTTTGAGTGAGAGTGATCAGATCCGCCCGGAGGAAAAGGAACTCAACGGATACATCATGAAATCCTCGGAGGAAATGGAGTCTATGATTTCTAAGATCCTGGATGTGGAAGCCATCGAGTCCGGTAACCGAAACCTGCAATTAGAAAAGCTCGATGTTTCAGTCCTTGGTAAGGAGGTGATCTCCGAATTGGAAGACAAAGCCAACGCAAAATCAATCAGCATCCATGTTCAGGATTGTGACGGTTGTTATGTCCTGGGGGATCGGTTTTACTTGCGTCAGATCATTGAGAATTTGCTCTCCAATGCCATCAAGTTCAGTCCTAAAGGCAAAGGCATTGACTACATGGCCAGGGTAGAAGGACAATTCATTTGTATCGCAGTAAAAGATGAAGGCCCCGGTATTGAAGAAGAAGATCGCGAACGGCTATTTAACAAATACCAAACCGCCGCCCTTCCTACGGGAGGTGAAGCCTCTACAGGATTAGGACTTTGGATCGTCAAGCTCTTTTCAGAGATCATGCACGGGAGTGTCCGATTCGAGACGGAACTCAACAAAGGCACTACGTTTTACGTGCGGCTGCCAATGGCGGCGTGATTAAACGTTCGGGGGATACTTCGCTTCAATAGTGGTCACAAGCTTTTCCACATGTAAAAAATCTAGTTTGTTTCGGATGATGTAATTGAAGGAGTAATGTTTGCCTTTATGCTCGAAGCAAATTTCATTGTTACCTCCATGATAAGACCAGAAAAAGTCTTTGGTCATGCCCGTAAATTCATCGACATAAATAGTTAGGTTACTGACTTGATCAAAAACAATCTTTCTATTTTCTACAATCAGGTAATCTTCGGCAACGGTCAGTTCTCCCTTTCTTTTACCATAAGCTTTCAACCCCATTTTCTTTTTCTCTTCCTGGGCTGCGTTAACTAAATAAACAACCATCCCAATTGTTCCAATGACTCCAATGCCAGCACCGAAATATATAAATCCAATAACGTTGAGAGTAAGGAAAATAAAAACCATCCAATAATGGGATTGATAGGATCGATCTTTTTTGTCTTTTTCTTCGAAGACGTGTGTTTTGTATTGCAAGGTGTCGTTAATTAATGGCGAAAGCTACATACTTATCTCCACTTGCAGTCCCTAATTTGCCACCCCCACAAGCAATCACCAGATATTGTTTCCCATTCACTTGATAGGTAGAAGGAGTGGCATAACCTGCCGCAGGAAGTTTTACTTCCCAAAGAAGCTCTCCGGTAGTTTTGTCGAAAGCCCTCATTTTTTCATCAGAGGTAGCGGCGATAAAGACAAGACCTCCACGGGTCACTACAGGTCCTCCATAGTTTTCTGTTCCTGTCACTGGGTGTCCAGGGATATCTAGCGAGTCAATATTTCCTAAGGGTACCTGCCACTTGATCTTGGCCTCATTCATGTCTATTGCGGTGAGTTGACCCCAGGGTGGGCGAATAATAGGAAGACCATCAGATGTAAGGAATTTCTCATAGCCATTGAAAGCATAGGGATAGGGCCAACTTCCGGCATCCTTTACGATAGTCGCTTCGCCAAAAACGTATTTGATGACTTCCTGAGTTTCTAATTGCGTCAATTTCGAGAATTGTGGCATGATACCTCTTCCTTGATTTAGGAGAGTGGTTATTTCAGGTTTTGTCATCCGTTTACTCACCCCTCGCAGGTCCGGAATGTTGCCATACAATTGATTGCCACTGAAATTGGCAGCATGGCACGCTTGACAATTAGTTCGATAGATGCTTTGTCCTAGCGAGAGCGGTTTATGTTTGTTGAACTGAAATTTCCAGGTCATTTCATTCGAGTTAACAAAGAGCCATCCATCCTCAGGATCGAAAGCCGCGCCACCCCATTCGCCACCGCCATCCATGCCTGGAAACAAGACTTTGGTTTTTAATGCGGGTGGGATAAACTCACCCCAGCGGATAGAGTCCCATGCGGACAAGGCCTCTGCTTTTGCCTGTTCACTACGAATGGGTATGTCAGCTTCAGAGAAGGTAGTTCTCGAAAAGTGAGGGTAAACGGTTGGGACAGGTTGGGTTGGCCACGCGGATTCGCCGGAAAGTGTGGACGGTTCTGCAGGTACTTCATTGATGGGGTAAATCGGTTTACCTGTCAATCGATTCAAGACAAATAAATCTCCTGATTTCGTGATTTGGGCCAATGCCTTGATCTGTTGTCCTTCTTTTTTCAGCATGATCAGGTTAGGCGGTGCAGGAAGATCTCGATCCCATAAGTCATGATGTCTGACTTGATAGTGCCAGATTCTTTCGCCCGTGTTGGCATTGAGGGCTACAATTGAATTGGCAAACAGGTTTTGGCCGTGTCGATCGCCACCGTAGAAATCAAATGAAGCAGAGCCAGTTGGCGCATAGACGATCCCAGCTTCCTGATCAATGCTAAATCCGGACCAGGCATTGGCTCCTCCGCTCTTCCAATAGGCACTATCCGGCCAGGTCTCTGCACCAAATGATCCAGGAGGAGGGATGGTATGAAAGATCCAGGAGATCTTTCCGGTAAGTACATCAAATGCACGGATGTGGCCAGGGGCATGATCAGCACCTTCTGAAGTTCTGCCGCCTACGATGAGTAGATTACGATAAATGGTTCCTGGTGTGTTATTGACATAATAGGTTCGATCGATGTTTCTCCCAAGCCCTTTTTTGAGGTTCACGACGCCATTTTCCCCGAAGGATGAAAGAGGTTGACCATCCTTGGTATCAACAGCAATCAGGTTGGGCCCCACGGTATACAAGATACGAGCTTGTTTTCCGTCTGTCCAATAACTCAACCCTCGGTTAACACCTGTTCCGAATTGCTCATCTATCAACTTAACAGGATCGAATGTCCATTGCTCTGCGCCTGTTGCCGCATTTAGAGCAAATAGTTTGAGGCCAGGTGAGGTTCCATATAAAATACCGTCAATGATCAGGGGATTACATTGTATTTGACCGTTGGTTTCACTACCTCCATTGGAACTGTATTCCCAGACCTGCTCCAGACGATGAACGTTTCCTGTATTGATTTTATCGAATGTTTTGAATTGATTTCTGGACGGCCCTCCTTGATAGTGTGCCCAGTTTGGATCGGAGTATTCGTTAGATGGATGTTCACATGATCCTAATGCAAGGGAAATAATAGTACATAATAGAAAAACAGATCGCATGGATTATAGGTTGTCGACTTCATCTGGAAGTTAAACAATGATGAACTAATGCTATAGGTCGTGCAAACCGCTGTAAATGCGATTTGAGTCATCAATCACCAGTGGCAACGTTTTCCAAGGTAAATTTTCCTTTAGAAGCTTGATTTACAGTAGACTCTACTAACATTGAGTGGAACTTCATTTTCTATGAAACACAATTTTAAGATGGCTGATCAGATGAAAGCGGTGATTTTCGACATGGATGGTACCATGGTGGACAACATGATGGTCCATCACCGGGCCTGGCAAAGAAAACTCGCTCAATTAGGGCTGGAAATGGACCTGGAACAAGT
Source organism: Cytophagales bacterium (assembly GCA_033344775.1). Taxonomy (NCBI): domain Bacteria; kingdom Pseudomonadati; phylum Bacteroidota; class Cytophagia; order Cytophagales; species Cytophagales bacterium. The sequence continues at coordinate 619,137 of JAWPMT010000002.1, forward strand.
GCGTCAGGAGATCCATGGTGTGAACAAGCAGATCCTTCAAAGACTGTTTGGCGATCGTTTTACCGATGAAGATCGGGAACGGATTGCATGGGAAAAGGAAGAAGAATACCGTAAAATCTTTAAAGATGAATTGAAACTGATCGACGGACTGGATGGCTTTCTGGAAGTACTGAAATCGGAGGGATTACCTATGGGTATTGGCTCGGCAGCTCCAGTTGAGAATGTGGACTTTGTCCTGGATGAATTGAACATCAGAAGCTTGTTCAAGGTGGTCAAGCATGCAGGCGATGTGGTGAAAGGAAAACCTGATCCGGAGATCTATCATAAAGTAGCTGCTGGTCTTGGTGTTGACCCGAAAGACTGTGTGGTTTTTGAAGATACACCTACCGGAGCAAAGTCAGGAAGTGCGGCAGGATGTAAAGTGGTCGTGATCCTGAATACCCATGAAAAGGCTGAATTTGATGGGATCACTGGGATACAGCGATTCATTAAAGACTATCATTTTACAAGTCTGAAAGGAGCAATAGGGTAGGCCACACCCCCACGTGGAATTGCAAATGTTCCAAAAGCAGGGGTGCAGTTGCTCCAAGAATTGGCAGAAATTAAAAAAAGCCTATTTTTATTGGCTTGAAACCTAAATCTAGAAGAAGAATAAATCCATATGAATCGTAATCGATTATTTATTGCCAGTTGTTTTGCATTGCTGACTACAGCCTTTGCATTTGGCATCCGGGCCGGTATCATGAATGACCTGGTCAGTGACATGAGCCTCAGTGATTCACAATTGGGCTGGATCAACTTCATGGGGATCTTTGGATTTCCCATTGCTACCCTGATCGGTGGTCCACTCTACAACTCACTCGGACCAAAACGAATTGGTGATATTGCATTTATCTGTCACATTGTCGGGATCACCTTTTCGATTCTATCGGGGAGTTTCATCACCCTGTTTTTCTCTACGTTTTTCATCAGTTTCGGAAATGGAATGGTGGAAGCTGCCTACAATCCGATGATCTCGGATATGTACGAGGATAGAAAAGCGGTCATGCTCAATCGGTTTCACGTATGGTTTCCCGGCGGGATTGCTATAGGATCAGTTTTAGTCCTGTTGGTGAACATGACTGGCGGAGGCTGGCAATTGAAATTAGGAATCATGTACATTCCTGCACTGATCTACTTCTTCATGTTCAGAGGCCAGGTTTTTCCTGAGACTTCTAAAGAGTCGTCAAACAGCACTGCGGAAAACTTTAAAGCCATTCTTAGCTCACCGATCTATTGGTTGATGCTGGTTTGTATGGCGTTGACTGCCACCACTGAGCTGGGAACACAATCCTGGGTAGAAAGAATATTAGATAGTTCTGGTGCACAACCCTTGTTGGTGTTAGCACTGGTTACTGTATTGATGGCTTTAGGCCGATTATTCGCCGGTCCGTTGATCCACCGACTGAACATCACAGGGGTATTGTTATCTTCTGCTGTGATTTCTGCCATTGCTATTTTTCTGATGAGTTCGGCCGAAGGAAGTATTGTCTATCTATATGCCATTCTGTTTGCGATCGGCGTATGTTATTTCTGGCCAACCATGATCAGCTTTGTCGCGGAGTATCTACCTAAAACGGGAGCCTTGGGTATGTCTTTAATCGGCGGTGTAGGCATGCTGGGTTTGTCGATTTTTCAGCCGATCATTGGTGGCTGGATCGATGGTCATCGTGCAGCGAAAAGTGCTGAAGGTTTATCAGGTGATGCATTGGAATTGGCAGCCGGTCAGGCGACGCTTGCGAACATTGCAATCTTACCGGTGATTCTAATTGCCTTTTTCGTTGTGGTGTTCATTTGGCAACGAAAGCAGCAGGCAGGTCACGCTTGATTCATAAATTTTAAGGTATTTTTAATCCCATCTTTTGATGGGATTTTTATTTTTAGTGGATGTGTAACCTCCAGCCTTTTAGCCATTGCAGGTATTTTTCACCTGCAAGCAAAATGAATAATTAGTGCGAATTTCTGTTGGAGATAACTCCAACAGAGGCAAAGTACAATTTTGGACGATCAACACATCCTTTAAATATTTTTTAGTCGATGAGAAATCGTGCGCTAGTTTTTTTGACTGTAATTGCCGTGGTGGCCTGCAATGTGCCACAAACAAAAGAGTCGAGTAATCAAATCAAGCAGTGGCTTACTTTCAATGGCCAATCAGATGCACCCAGGGTAGTCCTGATATCCGGGGATGAAGAATACCGATCAGAGGAAGCCCTGCCACAATTAGCGAAGATTTTATCAGAAAGACACGACTTCAATTGCACGGTACTGTTCGCCCAAGACCCTGCAAAACCCGGGATTGTTGATCCAAATTATGTACATCACATACCAGGCCTGGATCAACTGGAAAGTGCAGATCTCATGATCATTTTTACTCGTTTCCGAGCCTTGCCGGATGAGCAAATGGCTTACATTGATCAATACCTTCGAGATGGAAAACCCGTTCTTGCCTTAAGAACTTCTACCCACGCGTTCATGTTTCAGGATACGTCCTTTGCATCAAATTATCGACATTATGGCAACTACTACGATGGCGAAGATGATTGGGAAGACGGATTTGGACGCATGATCTTAGGTGAGAAGTGGATCAGTCATCATGGTAGCCATAAGCACCAAAGTACGGTTGGGTTAGCAGCCCCGAAGGCAAAGGGCCATCCAACTCTCAATGGCATCAATGATGGAGACATTTGGGGACCTACCGACGTGTATGGGGTGCGCCTTCCGCTGCCAGGAGACTCACAACCCATTGTGCTTGGACAAGTGACCAACCGGGAAGGAGAGGAGGATATGGATGACCTGATGTACGGGATGCGGAACACCGATCGAGAATTACCTGCGATGGAAATGCGTAAAGATCGTTCTGGTAAAGAAGTTCCGTTTAATCCTAATGATCCCATGATGCCGATCGCCTGGACCAAATCTTATCAGTTGGACGGAGGTCAGAGAGGTACCGCTTTTACTAGCACCATCGGATCATCCACGGATCTCCTGGAGGAAGGTACCCGCCGATTACTAATCAATGCGGCTTTCTGGTTACTGGACGAAGAAGTTCCTGCCAAGGCAGATGTCAGTATTGTCGGTAAATATGAGCCCACCCAATATGCTTTTCGGGATGATGCTTACTGGGATGACCTGGAGCTTCGATTGTCAGACATGGATTAATCAATAATCTATTATTTTCGATAAGTGGATATTCAAACAAGCATCGTATGGGGAGTTGTTATTTACAAAGTAATGTCATTATTGGTAGGACTGGCCAGTTGCTATATGGGTTATCGCCTGTTTATGAATGGCGTTTGGGGAGAGGCTGGCGATCTAAATGCCCAATTCGGAGACAATAAGCTAGTATTAAAAAAAGCCGCACCTGGGACTTTTTTTGCCGTTTTGGGTACCGTGGTTATTTGTTTCACTTTGTGGAAGGGACTTGATATCGATCAAAAAGAAAATGGAGCAAGGATTTCTACCGTTGAACCCCCTAAAAAGACAGCTGACCCTAAAGAAAAGGAAGAGGTATTGGATCAATTACCAGACGAGTTACCCGAATGAAAAGATTGCTAATATTCTTGTGCTTTTTGGTAGCTGGTTTCTCAGTAGTGGCACAATCTGCGGTAAAGAAAGATTTGTATCAAGCAGCCAGAAAAAGTTTCGCTCGTGGTAAGTATGTTGATGCACTGGCAAGTTTCTCTGAATTCAAAGGAGCGAATGGAGATTACCTTACACGACACCCGGAGTTAAACCGTGCGATCATCTCCGCCATTGGTTTGTGTGAAGATAGGATCAAGGTTAAAGAAGCAGAAAAAGAAAAAGAAGCAGAACAAAGCAATGGTATAAAGAGAACATCAATCAATGTAAGTGCAGTGATCGAAGATCCCGGTCCCATTTATCTATTAGCTACAGAAACTACCATTGATCCATTGGTTAAGAATAATTTTGTTAGTTATTTGGATATAATCAGAGGTAAACCCTTTTGGGGCATTGAGATCAATTGTTTAACGAACGTAAGCTCTGATAGCCTTGAACAATACAATTATTCCATGAATAGAATAGTTCTGTTCAAGGAAATATTAGAAGAAGAAGGAATTTCGCCAAACCGAATCATTTGGAAGGTAGAGAATATCGCTGATGATCCTTATCGATTACAATATTGTCTGAACTTAAGTAATCCGGAAAAAGGAGCCTTGTGTATAGAGCCTAGTTTTAATCGTAGAATGGAAATTTTCAATTTGGAACCATAATCAGTCCACTTCCTGATTAAGCCCTGATATAAAAGCAAGAACATCTCTCAATTCTCTTTTGGTCAATAAAGAAGTCATCACCGGCATGCTGCTTGGCATATTTCGACGTTGCTCGATCTCGGACTTTCGGACGGTAATACTTTCTTCCTGGCCTGATTTGACGGTCAGTGTTGTGCTCGTTTCCGCCATCAGAGTGCCATTCAATTGTTCTCCGTTCTTTAAGTCAAGCAATACCACACCAAAACCCGCAGCCAGTTGAGCGCTAGGATCTACCAGCGATTTGAGTAGTTCTTTTTTGGACAACCGGTTAGCCACTCCTTTCAGGTTAGGTCCAGCATTACCTCCCAATTCGAAAATGCTGTGACATCTGACACATTGAGCCGCTTCATGTTGGTAAAAGACTTCCCAACCTTTTCCGGAATCACCACCTTCCAATACTTCAATGTGCTGTGATACCGGATCAGACGCTTTGCTATCGTGATAGGACTTAAGTTCTGCCATCAATGTTGCATTTCCCTGTTTTTCAATGGCTTCAATAATATCTAACTGGATAGCAGGGGCAGCCTGCCCACTTCGCAATGTCTTTAAAGCCTGACCTAGAGTTGCCACGGCTTCGGGTCCTTTGAATGTTCCTAATGAATTATAAATGCTTTGTTGTTCTTCAATCGCTCCCGTTGCCAGCAGTTTGGTAAAGAAAGTTACCGCTTGCTGCTCTTCTATGGCTGATTTTGGAAGAATCGTTAGTGCAGTGGATCGTACCTGTACTTCCTGGTCATTGATGGCAATGGATAACGCATCCGAAAGTGAATTGGAATTCGTACTTGCCAGTGCTTCTAACGCCGATTTTCTGACCGCTGCATTCGTTCCGGTATTGACCAGATTGATGAGGGCAGCATCTGCCCGTGTCAGTTTTAGTTTTCCAACGGCTTTTGAAGCCGCAATTTGTATGGCAGGTTCTGCTGTCAATAGTTCGTTGATTACTGGTTCCAGTGCCTCAATCACAGGTGCAATATCTCTTTCAACTTCCCCGCGATATCTTCCATCTACACGATCCAGGGGTGAAGGTTTGGCCCAGGTACTCAATGCGGCAATGGCTTCTGCTCTCATACTTTCAGGAGCTTTTGAATTGCTGGCATAATCAAGTAAAATTTCCAAATTTTCAGATTGGGCCACTCTTAAGTTGGCATTGATCGCCCGTCGCAGAAATGCTTCATTCGTAAAAGTTGAATGTTTCAACGCACCAGCCAGCTGCGATAGTGCAGGCTCAATCGAGAAATCATCATTGATGGCCCTGGCTGCTTCTGTTGCAATGAATTCTGTGTCATCAAGGAAGACAGCTACTCCAGGATCTTCCATGCGACGCAAAGCAACCACTGCCGCGATTCGGACAGCTTCAGACGCATGTTGTCTTAAACCGACCAGCGCTTCACTGGTACCTAGCCTCGATAAAGCGATCATGCTCGCGTGTCTTAGCCAAAGGTCCTGATTGTCATTCTTTGCGATTACCTCCACAACAGGTTGGAAGGCGGCATTGTATTGTAATCTTCCCAATGCCTCAATGGCGTGCATCTGTACGCGAAGTGAAGCATGATTCAGTAAAGGCAACAGGGCATCTCCTGCATTCTGATAGCGGACATCCCCTAGCATTTTCGCTGCTTGTGTTACAATTTCGGGATCACCATCAGTCAGGTGTGGGATCAATACATCCGCATAAGTTAAATTTTGTGTTCTTGCCATTTGGCTGATGCCCCAGATGCCATGAATACGCGCTAGTTGATTGTCTGTTTGAGCAATAGTATTATTGAAGACTTCAAATCCAATTTGGCCTCGTTTCACCAATTCGAATTGAGATTTTCGGCGAATCCGCATGTCCGCATGTCCTAGAAATGCACGTAGTTCGTCCGGCTGATAACTCGAGAAGTCAGAAGAAATCAATCGTTCAACTTCTTTTCTTAATTCGGTTTCATCACCTCCGGGAACATCCAGTTTCCAGATGCGACCTTTCTGCTTGACACCCCAACCGGTGATCCAGTCACCAAAATACATGGCGCCATCAGGGCCAAACTCAATGCCTGTAGGCAATAATCCTTTTGTGACTTCTTTGGTTTGATCCAGCTCAAAGGATGCGCCTTTTGGTTTGAGCTTAAATGCATGGATCGGGGAAGCTGAGGCGGTACCACGGAATTCTGAAATGAAAAAGTGGTCTTGCCATTCAGGGCCGAGCGCAGTTCCAGGGTTGTAGACCATACCTGTTGGTCCATTGACGTAGTTTGCAATAGGTGGGAGGAAGTAGGCAGCCTGACCTTCCCAATGTGGTACATGCATTTTTTCATCCATCCAGACCTTATAGCCATTGTTGTCCGGGTCGGTATACTTACCAAATTGCCAGTTGATGCGCCAGCCGGTATCGCTGCCGTTTATGAGGTAGACCAGTCTTTCTCGTTCCCCGGCATGGTCTCCATCATTGTCTTCTGAAATTAGGTTACCATATTTGTCAAAGACGAACTCATGCGTATTTCTGACACCCATCGCATATACTTCGAAGTTGCTTCCATCGGGATCTGCACGTACCACCACACCTCGGTTAGGGTATTTCCACCGCTTGCCGTCCTGATCGACGACATTCATTCCTATGTCACCAATGCCCCACCAGATCCGTCCCTGAGGACCGACGGTAACGCCCGACATGCCATGCGCCCCAAAACCAATGTGAACCCCCCAGCCATGACTAATGGATTCTTTGGTATCCGCGATATTATCGCCATCCAGGTCCCTGAGCCGCCATAGATCCGGAGCCACCGCCATGAACATGTCACCGTCATGATACGTCAGGCCATTAGAAAGGTCAGAGACCTCTTCGTTAAAATCATCAACGTACAACTGTGCTTTCTCAGCAATACCATCTTCATCTTCATCAGACAGCATCCAGATCTTTTCCTTTTGTACGGTCAGGTCGCGCCAATCAAGGGTATCATCGTCGTTCAGGTCTTTGAGGAATCGTTCACCTTGTTCATTTTGGCGAGCAAAGGTGGTTCTCAGGAAGTTGCGACGATCCTCCACAGATTGAAAGGAAATGGAAGCCGTCATCCAGTCCCGGTGCGAACGGATATCGAATTCCGAGTTTTGCAAACGTGAACCTTGCGTAAAGTACAGGTGTCCCTGTTCATCCATTGTTACTGCAACCGGATCGCCGGCCAGGGTATCAGCCGCCCAAAGACTCAATTCCAGCCCTTCATCCACTTCGACGGATACTTCAGAACGTATATCTGTGGCCAGCTTTTGGGCCAGTCTGGATGGGATTTGCCTAATCGTCTGAGGGTATTCAACGGCAATTACCTTACTTTCTTCAGGTGTCTCGCATTGTACCAGCAATATCGCTAGAAGAAACAGATAAGTCAGCTTGGGTAGGGCAGGTCTTAAAAAATTCATCAAGGGTTCCGATTGATGTTTCAACTAAGTCAAATTTAATCCTTACAGATGATCTGTAAACCTTAATTCAAAGAATGGCACTTGTAGCAGCCAAATTGGAACAAGAGTCGTGTGATGAGCCACTAAATACCGGACCGAAAGTTGTTCTTAAATTGAATGCATGACTTTTCCTTTAACGAAATCTTTCCCGGACTTCCATCAATGCAAAGCCCAGTAAATTATCACCTTTCCAATTATTGGGATTGCTGCAATCAGGGTGGTCCTGGGCAAGTCCGATGCCCCAGATGCGATCGACGGGGCTGGCTTCAACGAGGATTCGATCTCCCGTTCCCAAAAGAAAGGCTTTTAATTCAGGATCAGAGTTGAATTTGGCGACATTGCCTGTGACTACTATCTCGAAGCGATTTGCTTCCCAGACCTGCTGATCAAACCCCTGAACCTCGCGTCCAATCTTTTTGGCTTCTCCCGGATTGGTGGCTTTCAATAGCTTTTTAGCAGCACTTTGATCACCGAACAACAGTGCTTTGCTGTACATCATGTAATGCTCTGCGGTCATAAAGTGATCACCGGCTATCTCAAACGGTGCTTCGTACCACTGACTAAAGCACGTTTTAGTGACTCCTTTGGTGGGCTTTTGGTGGCCCCAGAAGAAGAGATATGCTACTTGATTGCCATAATTTACGTACTCGGCAAGGTCTTGTCTGGTCCTGATATTCATGAGTTGTTCCAGATATACATCTAATCATGCCAAAGCTACATCATTACCACCAGCCAATAGTTTGAGGGGGCATCTTGGGGAAAAAATTATCTTTATGTCTGTTCTAAACTCTATGTCTGATACCCGTCCAAAATACCTGTTCCTTTGGCTCTTTCTTTTTTTATCTGTTGCCCTTCAGGCCCAACCCCACAACATTCAAAAAGGGTCGTTGAGTGTGACCGTCAGCGTCTCCATGAAAGGGAAACTCTTGTCACTCGATAGTCTGTGTGAGGGCTTTGATCCTGAGACCAACCACCCCATCAATTTGGTGATCCCGGAAAAAAGTACATTCGTTTTGGGAATGGACTCTTCCATGCATCTCTTGACCTATCAAGTTAATTCACAAAAACCTAAATACGTCAATAAGCCATCTGAAGGTGCAGGATTTGCTCTGAGTTCTTCAGGAGGAACTTCGAATACCTACACATTCATTGATGAGACAACTGCAGATACCCTCATTGTTTCCTGGAAAGTCGACTACTCTAACGTAGAAATGATTCATCTCTATCCAGTTGAGGTGTTTCCCAATTATGTCAATTATCAATTTCAGAACTTATTTAAGGACAATGTCGATAGCACCCTCTATGATTGGTCGCAAGAGAATTACATAACAGAATTGGATCAAAAAGGAGTTCCAGTCAACCCGGAGTTCCCGTATCATCAGAATGATTTGTTCTTTGTCGTTGAGAATGTTACCGAAAATGCTACGATACAATTAAAAGGCTTTCACGAAACTGCACAAATTTTCAATGAAGAGGAGCCTTTTGATTTGTTCATCTATGAGGACTTACCAGATGGTAAATACGAATATGTGGTAAGGCCTTACGAAGGTGCTCCCGATGAAAAAAGCTTGATTTATCCTTTCACCATCCTAAAGCCCTGGTGGTATCAGGAATGGGCCTTGGCAACCCTTACGGTAATTTTGGTCCTCATACAAAGTGGTATTTTTTTCCTTGTCTATCGAAACAAACAGCGAAAACGTGAGCAACAACTATTGTGGCAACAGAAATTATCAGAAGCAGAACTGAAAGCCATAAGAGCACAGCTCAACCCTCATTTCCTGTTCAATGCCCTGGGGTCCATACAGAATCTCGTGGTACAGCAAAAAAATGAAGTAGCCAATAGCTATCTGACCAAACTTTCCAGGTTGTTGAGAAACGTGCTTTCTGCTTCGGAGAATACCTTTCATGAGTTGCGCAGTGAGCTGGGGCTGATTGAATTGTACCTTGAATTGGAGCAATTGCGTTTTCCTTTTGAATTTGAATTAATCATAGGAGAGGAGGTTGATCAAGATACATTGACCCCTGTCATGTTGCTGCAACCCTTCATTGAGAATGCCATCAAGCATGGTGTAGCAGGACGAGATGATAGTAAAGTATCTCTGCATATTCATGTGAGGGATTCAAAACTGGAGATTGAAATTCTGGATAATGGAGCAGGATTGTCTCAACCCAATGGAAACTCGTCAGGTCTGCAACTGAGCCATGGAAGCATTAGACCTTTGAGTGATCTTTATGGGGATGAAGCCAGGATCACCGTTGCAAATAGAAAAGACGCTTCCGGTGTTTGTGTACGCATTACCTTGCCTATAGGATAGATGAAAAATTACCAGGCATTAATTGTGGACGATGAGTTGGGCAATCGTGAATTGCTGACTGCTCTTATTGCTGCGCATTGCCCCCAGATCGGTCGTGTAGCAACAGCGGACTCCATGGAAGAGGCTTTAAAGGTGCTGAATCAGCAGGTGATCGATGTTGTCTTTTTAGACATTGAAATGCCTGGTGGAACAGGGTTTGACTTATTGAATCAACTTCCTGAAATCAAATTTAAGGTCATTTTCGTCACTGCATACGATGCTTATGCCCTCAAAGCCATCAAATACAGTGCGCTGGATTATCTACTGAAACCTGTGGATCCATTGGAACTAAAGACTGCAGTAGAAAAGCTGGAAGCTTCAACGGTACAGCGGGAGCAGCTTGATCTACTTTCGTATAACCTCAATCAACCGCAGGATCGTAGAATTGCCTTAGCGACACAAGAAGAAGTGATTTTTGCGCAAGTGAGTGAGATCATTCGCTTGCAGGCCGAAGCCAACTATACCCGTGTCTATCTCAAAGGTGACGAAGCAGTGTTGCTTTCCGGTAATCTGGGTCATTTCGAAAAGCTTTTACAAGATCAGCAGTTTTACCGTCCACATCAATCACATCTGATCAACATGCGGCATATCAGTAAATATGTGAAATCTGAAGGAGGTTATTTTCAAATGTCCGATGGTGCCCAAATACCGATTGCACGGTTAAAGAAAGAAGAAGTGAAACGGTTGTTTTTGAGTTGAATCACTCATCCTTTTCAGTCTCCATTATTCAATATTCAGAAATGGCTGCATGGATTCCCATACTGCCGGAAAATTGCAGAAAAATATGACATGTCCGCAATTTGGAATGATGGAAAGTTGAGAGTTCGGGATGTAACGGTGAGCAGCCAGACAGCTTTCCGGACTTGAATATCCATCACTTTCACCACTCATAATGAGCACAGGGCACTTGATTTTGCTGAAAGTCTCTTCACTGATGATGCTAGTATCATAAAGGTCGTTCAGCATATCAAGGCATTCTCCCCAACGATCAGGTTCAGGCATGTTGTTCAGCCTTTTCTGGAAGTAATCCGGGGTATCATTCATGAGGTCTTCCGGGGAATAATTATATGAGCCTTTGCCTGGTGCTTTAGGGATATCGGAAGCTCCCATCACAATGGCTTTTTTGACTACATCGGGATAACTGGCAGCTAGTTTGTAAGCGGCACACCACCGTCACTGAATCCAATCACGGTAACGTTAGATGCTGAATGAGTTTGAAAGCATCACTTGCACGCTGATCATAGGTGAAAGGTTCATGGCCAATATCCGATTTGACATGCCCTCTTGTAGCTAAACAGATCACTTGATACTTTTCTGCCAGTTTGGGAATAAAAGGTGAGTATTCATCAATGTATCCGTAAACGCCACCATGCAACATCAGCATTGGTTCTCCTTCTCCATAGGTTTCGTAGTATAGCTGGGTATTGTTTCCCGCATCAAAGTACTTGCCCACTTTGCTATTGTATCCATACGGAATTGATTGTGCGAAAATGGTTTGACTTACTAAGCATAAGATAAGGATTGATATTTTTCGCATGAATTTTGAGTTTTGAATTGACCGATAATGTTGTTTTAAGTTTCGATTGCTGTTTACTAAGGTATTTTTTTCATTTTGAAAAGGGTAGGAGCACTGAATATATCCTGCGTTAATTTCTATTCGCAATAGAAAGGCTAATGGTAATTCTGGATTATTTTCGGAGTTGAAAATCAACATCAATTCCCAATCTACCGATGAAACGAAAGAACATATTGATCACGGGTGCCAGTTCTGGATTAGGCAAAGGCATGGCCAAAGAATTTGCCAAAGAAGGTCGCAATCTGGCGCTGTGTGCCCGCAGGGTTGAAAACCTGGAAGAGCTGAAAAAAGAGCTACTGGAGATCAATTCTAACATTCATGTTTTCTTAAGGGCCTTGGATGTGACCAATGCACAACAGGTCTTCGAAGTTTTCAGGGCATTCGAAGGTGACTTTAAAGGAATTGATGGGACTCTGGATCGCGTGATTGTAAATGCCGGACTGGGCAAGGGTGCTTCCCTGGGTAAAGGGTTTGCAGGACAAAACATGCAAACTGCGGTCACCAATTTTTGTGGGGCTATCAGTCAGATGGAAGCGGCCATGGAGATATTTAGAGAACAAAATAACGGGCATTTGGTGGCCATTTCTTCTATGTCCGCATTCCGTGGATTGCCGCGCGCAGTAAATGTCTATGCCGCCACCAAAGCTGGCCTCAAAAGCCTGGCGGAAGGCCTTCGAGTGGATGTACTGAAGAAACCGATCAAAGTATCTTCAATCTTTCCGGGCTACATCGAATCCGAAATGACCGGTTCCATTGACGGTAAGAAACCTCCGTTTATAATTCCGCTGGACGAAGGATCTAAGTTATTGGTCAAAGCCATCAATAAGGAACCCAACAACGCTTATGTGCCCTGGTGGCCCTGGTATCCCATCAAATTACTGATGCCGTTCATGTCATTGAAGATGTTGCGGAAGATGTGATAGTAATTTGATCACTCAAATGATCAGATTACTGCTTTAAGCAATCAGGTTACTAGAAAATCGAAAGCTCCGTCTGAGTGGTGAACATCTCCAGGAATTTCATGCCACGGTACGAATTTCCTTTGTCGTTCAATCTGGGACTCCAAACGGAAATGCAATACTTTCCAGGAAGGAGGGCAACAATACCGCCACCCACACCACTTTTTCCTGCCAGGCCTACTTTAAAGGAGAATTCGCCCGATTCATCATAGAATCCACAAGTCTGCATGATGGCATTGATCCTTTTCAACTGACTTGAATTGGGCATATTTCTTTCATCTTTGACCTTGAGCTGCGTATTGGCAAGGAACATGAATGTATGGGTTAACTCCCAACACGTCATTTCCAGAGAACATATATCGAAATAGAACTTCAACACTTCTTCAGGATCATTTTCCAGATTGCCAAAAGACTTGATGAAGTTGCACAATGCCCGATTGCGGTACCCAACCGATAATTCTGATTGTGCGATGGCAGCAGAATAGTGAATGTCACTGCAAGAGCTCACACCTTTCACATAGTCTAGAAAGTCTTTACGAGGATCTGAGAGATGACTCATCAGCATGTCGCAGATTACCAGGGCACCGCCGTTAATAAATGGATTTCGAGGGATACCATGGTCGGTCTCCAGTTGGATCAGGGAATTGAAGGCACTGCCAGAAGGTTCTACACTCACTCGAGACCAGATCTGATCACCCAACAGTTTATAGGCTAAGCTGAGCGTAAGGACTTTAGAGATACTCTGAATAGAAAATTTAGTATCCCAATCACCGACCCCATGAGCTTCATTGTCCACAGAAAGGTAATAAACACCAAATTGCTCAGGATCAACTTTGGCCAATTCGGGGATATAAGAGGCTACCTCGCCTTTGTTATCACTTGTTCTGACGATTTGGCAGATGTCATTGATCACGGATTGGTAGTCCATTTTCTTTTCCATGGCAATTGATTTTACTTAAAGCTAAATGGATGCAGCAAGACGCTTAATTTGTTCAGGTCCAATTCTACAACATCCTCCGATGAAATGCGCCCCAAATTGTCGCCACTGTTGAGCCATGTCCACAAAAGCATGATCTTCGGTGAGTTCAGCCCATTGCTTTGTTTCAGGGTTGTAGACCTCACCTGAATTGGGATAAACCACAACTTTTTTCATCGGTGCGGCATGCTTGATGCGCTGGATCAATCCAGTAATGTATTTTGGATGTGTACAGTTGATGCCCACGGCAATCACTTGAGCATTATCGGTAAAAAATGCAACAGCTTTCTCGATATCCGTGCTGTCATTGAGCAATCGATCATCCCTACAAGAAAAAGAGACCCAGGAGGGTTTGTTCGTTTCTTTCAGGATTTCACCGAGGACCTTCGCCTCATCAAAGGAAGGAATGGTTTCACAAGTCAATAAGTCTGCATTAGTTTTATCTAGTAGCTGAATTCTACTTCGATGAAAGGATTCAAGTTCTTTTTCCTCAATTCCGTAATTACCTCGATACTCCGATCCATCTGCGAGATAAGCTCCGTAAGGGCCAATACTTGCTGCAATCAGTGGTTTTTGCGCAGTAGGATGGTCTTTTAAGAATAGACGAATGGCTTCTTCCGCAAGTGCAACTGATTTCAGGATCAATGCCACTGCTTCATCCCGATTAAAACCTAAATTCATGATACCTGGCAATGAAGCCTGATAGCTTGCCGTGGTAATGATGCGGGCACCCGCCTTTAAGTAAGCAAGATGGGCTTCAATAATGGCAGTAGGATTTTCGTTCAGCAGCCTTGCCGTCCATAGTTCATGATTGAGATCATGGCCCATCGCTTCCAATACGTTGGACAATCCTCCATCAAGAATAATAGGGCCTCGTTCGTCGAGGATTTTCGAGACTTGCACAGTAATCTGATTACTTAAATAGCCAGATTACTCTGACTCAATCCAACCTCTTTCCCGATAGATCTCGATATACTGTTGATCCAATCCCACAGAATCTTTGTACTGCTTGCGAAGTTCACCGAGGTTTGCTTTTAGTGTTTTAACGATTTCCTGATAGGAGGGGTCGTCGTAGACATTCTTCATCTCACTGGGATCTTTTCTACGATCGTAGAGCTCCCATTCGTCCACATCGTAGTAGAAGTGCGCAAGTTTGTATTCCTCGGTTACGATTGCATAATGTCGCTTAACCATATGGACAGCCGGGTATTCGTAATAATGATAATAAACCGCATCACGGTCCCAATCTTCCGTTTTGCCAGTGAGCAATGGCATGATGCTTTCCCCTTGCATGTCTCCTGGAGCATCGATGTTGGCTGCTGCCAACAATGTTTGTGCAAAGTCCAGATTTTGAACCATTTCCGTAGATACAGATCCCGGAGCTATTTTGCCAGGCCATCGGACCAGCAATGGCGTTTTGAAAGACTCATCATATATAAATCGCTTGTCAAACCAGCCATGTTCTCCAAGATAGAATCCCTGATCAGAAGTATAAACCACAATGGTATTTTCATCCAGTCCACTTTGCTCCAAATAATCCAGCACACGTCCGACATTATCATCTACGGATGAAATGCAGCCCAGATAATCCTGCATGTATCTTTGGTACTTCCATTTCATTTTCTCCTCGTCGGTCATGTTAGGCCAATTGGCTTTGAACCAGTTATTGATGGAATCCAATACGGGTTTGTAGGCTGCCTTTTGTGCGTCATTGGATCGGTTGAAAGGGCCATAAAAACTGTTTCTGAATTCCGGTACTACAGGACTTACTGTTTCACCCATTTCAGCGATGGTCTCAGGATAGATCTTGCTGTCATGACTGTACATCATGTGGTTGAGGAGGTTCATTTCTGCTGTTTTGGCCGCTGAGCCACGATTATCATAATTGTCGAACAAACTGGCAGGTTCTGGAAATCGCATTTGTGTAAAGGCTTTGAATTTGTCCGGTCTCGGCCACCACGGACGATGTGGCGCTTTGTGCAGGTACATCATCATGAATGGTTTTTTCGGATCACGTTTTTCCTTCAGCCAACCCAGGGTAAGGTCGGTAATGATATCGGTTACATATCCGGTGATAGTGGTGTCGCCTTCATGGGTAATAAATCTTGGATTGATGTAATTGCCTTGCCCAGGTAAGATCATGAAATCATCAACACCCTTTGGATTATTCCCAAAATGAAGCTTGCCAAACATGGCCGTTTCGTATCCGTTTTGCTGGAAGATCTGGGGAAAAGTGACCTGCGTCGTATCGAAAGGCATGCGGTTATCGATCTTGCCATTGATGTGGTTGTGTTTTCCCGTTAGGATGGTTGCCCGGGAAGGGGCACATATGGAATTCGTTACACAGGCATTGGTGAATTTCATACCCTCATTGGCAATACGATCAATGTTAGGCGTTTGAATCAGGTGGTCACTGTAGGCGCTGATGGCTTGATAAGCATGATCATCCGACATGATGAAGATGATGTTGGGAGGAATACACTCTTCGACCTGTTCAGGTGCATTACAACGGAAGCAAAACAGGGCTAAAAGAAGTAAAGAAAGGGCGGATTTAGGGGAGCGCTGGAAAAAATGCATGAATTCTGGGATCATTTGCCAACTAAGATAAGGTGCCTGATTGAAATACGTTTCATCCTCCGAAAAGACCAGCCAAGCTTACAATTTGACGCTTCAACAGAACCATGTACTACCGACCGATATTCTCGCCGTACTTTTGCCCTTCCTCAACCCTACAATGAAGCATTTTCTACTTATTCTACTACTAAGTTGTGCCTGGTTAGCTCATGGACAATCTTCCAATCAGGAAACACATCGCTATAACATTACCAAAATTGAAGGATCCATCAAGGTGGATGGTGTCTTGGAAGAAGAGGAGTGGGGTGCGCTGCCATCAGCCGGAAAGTTCACCTATTCATTCCCTGTCGAAAATGAACTCGTTGAAGATGCACATCAGACGGAGGTGAAAGTGGCTTACAATGATAAGTTCATTTACGTAGCTGCTAAATGTTATGGAAAGTCGGATGAAATTGTAATTCCCACGCTCAAAAGAGACAATGGCCTGATCTGGACGGGGGATATTTTTGGCGTCACGTTTGACGCAGTGAATGAACGTACCAATGGCTTTGGTTTTATTACGAGTCCTGCCGGCGTGCAGCTTGACACGCAATTTGATGCCAATACCGGAACAAGAGGAGGTGGGGGTGGCGGTAACCGCTTCAATACCGCGTGGGATGCGAAATGGATCGTGAATTCCAAACGATATGATGACTACTGGACCACAGAATTTGCCATTCCATTCAAATCCCTGAAATATGGATTGAAGAAAGTTTGGGGCATGAACTTCATCAGGGGAGTTTCCGCAACCAATGCCTGGACCACCTGGGCACCGGTTCCTATTCAGTTGACTTCACTAGATATTGGATTCACCGGTGCATTGGTATGGGATGAGGTACCACCGGTTGCTAAAAGTAACGTTGCCGTAATCCCATATACTTTGGGTTCAGGTATTAAAGATTTTGAGGAAGGTACGCCTGTGGACTACAATCCAGAAGTGGGGGCCGACGCCAAGGTGGCCGTTTCTTCAAATTTGACCTTGGACCTTACCTTCAATCCGGATTTCTCACAAGTAGACGTTGATCAACAGGTGACCAACCTGACCACTTCGCCGATTCGATTTCCGGAGCGAAGACTATTCTTCCTGGAGAATACCGATATCTTTAGCAGCTTCGGTGTACCACCCATGCGGCCGTTCTTTAGTCGTAGGATTGGATTGGATGATGATAACCAACCCATACCGATTCGCTTTGGCGGGAGATTAAGTGGAAATATCAACAAAGACCTGCGAATTGGCTTGATGAGCCTACAGACAGGTAATACCAATGATTTTCTGGGGCAGAATTATACCAGTTTGGCTTTGAGTCAGCGGGTATTCGGAAGAACGCTTGTTCGAGGCTATTTCCACAACCGTCAGGCTTTTGAGGGAAGTGAAATGGTTGATACGGATTACAACCGAACTACAGGAGGAGAGATTGATTATCGTTCGGATAATGGGGCTTTTCGAGCGAACTTGGGGTATGGAGCTACGTTGACGGATACGGTAAGTAGTGAGAATCATTTGTTTCAGGGTATCCTCTCGTACGATAAAAGAAACATCTCGCTTTACACGAATGTGGTGACCATCGGAGATAATTACATTCCCGATATGGGTTTCATGCATTTGAACCAGCAGCGAGATTCGGAGCGGGATACGAGTATCAGGATCGGATACGTGCATTGGTTTGCCCGAGCCGCTTACATTCACTATCCGGAAATCAAAAGCATCGTTAATCAAAGGTTTCAATTCCTGACGGTTTACGACTGGACCCAAAGTGGTGAGATGTTCGTTGGGCGAAAAGAACTTTCCTATGGCTTGAGCTTTGCCAATACCAGTCGCTTTGAAGTCTCCTGGACACATGAAGAGGGTAGACTATTGTATCCATTCAGTTTTACCGATGGAGATTTTCTGCCGGTAGATAAGTACATCTGGACCTATGCCAACATCGAGTTTCGTTCTGATCGAAGAAAGGACTTTTCTTACCAAATTGGAGGTCAGTACGGAGGTTTTTACAATGGCGATCGCATCGAGATTTCAGGTCAGATCAATTACCGGGTACAACCCTGGGGGAATTTCTCCATGCGATTTGTACAAAATGAACTGACTTTTCCCGGACAGTTTGGCTCTGAATCATTGACCTTAATCGGCCCGACGATGGAGATCAATTTCTCTCGTAACCTCTATTGGACCACCTTTTTGCAGTACAACACACAGGCCGACAACTTTAACATTAACAGTCGGGTCCAATGGCAGTTTCAGCCACTATCGAACTTGTTCATTGTCTATACAGACAACTATGCCATCGAACAGTGGGGGCCAAAGAATCGAGGACTGGTCGTCAAGCTGAATTACTGGTTGAATCTTTAGTAATCTGATCACCTGGTCCAATTTCTCAGGTTTCAACCGTTTAAATAGAAAAGTACTTTTATGGCTTACAATGAATTTTTAGCTGATCGCATTCGCCAGACGTTTAAGGATAAAAGAGCAGCGGTTCAGGAAAATAACATGTTTGGAGGACTATGCTTCATGGTCGATGATAAGATGTGTTGCGGGGTTCACTTTGATAAAAAGAAAAATACCGGCCTGATGATGGCGCGAATAGGGGAAGAAGCTACTCCAAAAGCGTTAGAAAGACCCGGTTGTCACCCCATGGATTTTACCGGGAGACCGATGAAAGGGTACGTATTTTTAACACCTGAAGCCATTGATAAGGAGGATGATCTCGCCTATTGGATCCAATTGTGCCTGGATTTTAATCCTTTAGCCAAAGCAAGTAAGAAGCGATCGAACAAATAGCGTAATGCGGTATTTGCTATTTCAGTAATCGACAAAATCGGCATTTTACCTGCTAAAAAAGGCGCTTTATCGAATAATACTTATTAACGGAGTGGTTTTGAGGTTTATTTGAGCCTATAATGATCGACCAAATCATGAATTTTTCACTGAACACCCGCTTGATTATCGTGATGCTGATCTCCGTGATTGGGATTAATTCTTTTGCTCAAACTTGTCCAACTTCTCCCACTTACAATAGCAATACCAATGTTACCATAGGAACAGGAGAAGTCTGTAACGTTGGTGGTTCAGTCACAACTCCATCTAACAGGAGCCCGAATATCAACATCACTGGAGATGGTAGAATGGATATCGACGGTAGTTTGACATTGCAGGGAAATTCTTCCAATATCAACATGAATACAACAGACTCCCTGATCATCAGAGGTGATCTTGTTCTGGAAGGAAACGGAGACATCACTTTGACCAATGGTACGCTTTTCGTTACGGGAAACCTCACCATCAATGGCAATGCAGCCTTTGGTGCGGGCGGTAACGTGGTGATTGGTGGGAATTTTACGGTAACAGGAAATAATGCAGATGTCACCGTAGGAGGAGGCTTCAATGTGAGTGGCAATACAGATCTTGGTTCAGAAACATTGACAGTAGAATCAGGAGCCGTATTTCAATCTACCTCATATACGAGTACCGGAGGAAACATTACGGTTGATTCTGGAGGGACCATTAATGTGGATGGCGGTATTCCTGATGGAGAGAGTGTAAATAATCTGGATACCACAGATACAGATTGTACTAACGGTTGTTGCGGCTCTTTATGTAATACTACTGGGGATGATCTGGGTGAAGGTGCTACTGAAATTCTTCCTATCGATCTGCTCTATTTCGAAGGATCAAGCGAAATCAACAGAGTAATGCTTGAATGGGCTTCCTTGATTGAAAAGAACAATGATTACTACACGGTGGAGCGTTCGCTCGATGGTTTGACTTACGAGGAGGTTTGTACGGTCGAAGGAGCGGGCAATAGCGATGAAGTTCTTCGTTACTCCTGTGAAGACTACAGCCCATATTTTGGAAATATTCTGTATCGCCTGACCCAGACCGATTATGATGGACAATCGGAAACCTTTAAAGACATTTTAGTCGAGCATTTGAGTTCGGATCAACCAATAAGCTTAGTTCCTTCCATGGCCCAGAGATCACAACCTGTTACTTTACGAGGGGGATGGGGTCTGGCCGAATATGTGGACTTAAAGATTTATGACCTGCAAGGTGTAGCTGTTCATGAGGTGCGATACCGTACGGTGGCCGATCGTGTAGAAATTACCACGGATCACCTATCCAAAGGATATTACGTACTCAAAGGAGCCGTCAATCAAATCCCTGTTCAGGAGAGATTCATCGTCCGGGATTAACTTCTATTCCATAAGCACTGGAGCTCAAATTAATGAAGTCAATCTTTATGCTGCCAGCACTTTCCACTACGATTTTTGGTCATGCGCTTACATTGAATTCCGTTTAAAGTCTTGGCTGAGCATCGGATGGAATGCTCCAATGGTTTTTCGGGAACGGCACGAATTGGTTTCTGAATATTTGTGCTGGATTGTACGGTTAGTTCACCCAGAGGCTTACAAACTTTACAAGAACCATATCCTCTTTTTAAGGCACTTTCCCGAGAAATGATATGCTTTGAAAACTTAAGGTGACGGCAATTTTCAAGGTGAAATTTAGTCCCTGTATCGGTGATATAAACGTGCTTGGGATCCGGACTGGATTGACAGGCAAATACCAATAACAAGATCAAAAACCAGTATTGCTGCAGTTTGAGTCGTAAGAAGGGTACCTGATGTTTCGGCTCCGGATCAACCATTGGAGCTAATTTAACTTATAAACCACTATATCGGAGAATCTCTATGTCTGATTAGGGTTTTATTGTTGGAGGTATCTATCTGTGTAGGCGTTCATAATCAAAAAATCTTTAATGACTACTGAAAAATATCTGATCTGGGCTTGACAATGATCATGTATGGCTATCCAAAAAATGAATTCCTTTGAATAATAATGTTGGTAACGCTGACATATTTAATAAACAAAGAAATCGCTGCTCTGTGAGCAGTGCATGTAGTTTGAGTGATTGCACTCAGAACCTAAGGGACTGGAAAGACCAGTCCCTTTTTTTATGATTAGACCCAATCCAGGGAAACGATTCATTAGTTTTAAGAGATCAATCATTGTTATTCCCTCATGGACAACCGTCGAAAGTTTCTTAAATCTTCGCTATTAGGAATGGCCGCTGCTTCAGCCTTGCCATTTGAAACATTTGGTGCAAAGCTGAAAAGTGAAATGCCAAAATGTAATGTTGATGAGGATCAGGAAGCGTATTGGTCGTTGATCAGGTCCTTGTTTGACATGGCACCCAGTTTGCGGTATTTCAATCATGCGTCATTAGGGACCTCTCCACGTACAGTTAGAAGAGCAACATCTGAATTCATGGAGACCCTTGATCAGTTTCCTTCCAAATACATGTGGGGTGGCTGGGAGGATCAAAAGGAAGCTGTCAGAGCAAAAATCGCCACGCTATTTGGTGCCTCTAAGGAGGAAATAGCGCTCAATCACAACACCAGTGAAGGGATGAACCTGATCGCAAAGAGCTTCGATTTTAAATCAGGTGATGAAGTTATCCTGGGAGACCATGAACATGCTAGCGGAACCATTCCCTGGCAATTCTGGCAAGAGACCAAAGGGATCAAGCTGGTACGACCCACCTTGCCATTGCTTCCGGAAAGTAAAGAAGATATTGTTGACGTTTACCGAAAGGCCATCACCTCCAAAACCAAGGTGATTTCGATGTGCCATGTGGTCAATACCAATGGAATGGTTTTACCTGTGAAAGAAGTGTCAGAAATGGCTCGTGAAAAAGGGGTTTTGGTTGCCGTGGATGGCGCACAAGGCGCAGGTATGTTCCAATTCGATTTGCATGACCTGGGCTGTGATTTCTATACCGCCAGTGCACACAAGTGGATGTTTGCACCCAAAGAGGTGGGATTCTTTTATGCCAGGGAGGAAAGCCAACATCATTTGAAGCCATTAATGGTGGCCAGGGGGCACAAGAACCTAACGATCCGTAGATTGGAAACCTATAACACCAGAAACCTACCTGGTGTGCTTGGGCTTGGTGCTGCGCTGGATTTTATCAATGAAATAGGTATCAGTCGAATCAACGATCGGTCTTATGAGTTGAAGGCATATTTCAGAGATCGCTTGAAAGATAATTCGAAATTCAAGCTTAAGTCACCAGCTTCCGATGATGTTTCCTGCGCCATCCAAAGTGTGGAAATCATAGGCAAGTCTGTAGGAGAGGCTAAAAATGAGCTCTTTGAACAATTTGGTATTGATTGTCGTCCCATGTCTGGGTTTGGTTTGAATGCCTTACGTATTTCAATGCCAGTATACATTACCAAAGCAGATATCGATTATTTGGTGGAGGCATTGGAAGCTGTAGCAATTGCTTAGTTACGGTCCGTCATAAAGCATCGAAATACATCAATTAAAAGCACTGCCGAAGTAGAACATGGCGTTCATTTACCTAAATGATCACCTGCTTTAAGTAAAAAGATATATATAATTTTTGAAAATGATATAAGTGTTTTTGGAAAGAGATATATATCTTTTTATTAAAACATCATTGTGTTTTAAGTGAAGCATCGTGTGGAGTTGATCAGAACTTCCTGTAGCAGCAGTCGATATTCAATCATATTTAACCTTCTATTTTCGCCTCAATGACTGTTTTCTAAGATCAGGTTACTTTGATAAGTGAAACAAGATTTTTCAAAACTATTTTTTGTGTGAGGGATAAAACGGCTTGCAAAACGCTGATTATTCGTTATTTTACGGAACCCCTAACCTAAAAAATCGATCCTGACCATGGATATGCGCACCTCGTATTTTGAAGACATTACACTCTTCAAAGATCGTTCTGTAGTCATTTGGTCATTTCTCGCGCTTTCCGCTTTGATCGCATTGCCTTTTCTTTTGGCGGGATACCAAATTTTTGTGGTCAATCTTGTGATGATCAACATCATCATCGTGCTTGGGCTTAATGTATTGATCGGTAATACTGGCCAAATTTCGCTAGGGCATGGAGGCTTTGTGGCCATTGGTGCTTATATGACGGTGATTCTAGATGGCTCCATGCCATTTTTATTGGCACTGATCCTCGCGGCCATCGTTGCTGCAGCGTTTGGTGTTCTGTTAGGCATTCCCTCCTTGAAGTTAGAAGGGCCATATCTGGCGGTTGCCACGCTGGGTTTTGGATTAGCCATTACGGTCATCATTGGCAGGGTTCAGTTTTTTGGAGGCCATATGGGCCTTATCCCTCCGCAATTAGAAATTTTTGGTCTATCGATCAGCTCTAATACGCATTTCTATTTTCTGTGTCTCGTCATTGCCTTGATGCTGGGTGTATTTGCCCGGTTGGTTATTGGTAGCAGGATTGGGCGTGCTTTTTCAGCCATTCGGGACAGTGACATTGCTGCTTCTGGACTAGGCGTGAATGTGGTTCGCTACAAGATCATGAGTTTCGCATTCAGTGCTTTTTATGCGGGTATTGGCGGAGGAATTTGGGCGTATGCTTTAGGGTTCATCAGTCCAGGTGTATTTACACCTACTTTGTCCATCCTGCTTTTATCGATGGTGGTGGTAGGAGGCCTGGGGACCATCACGGGTTCCGTCCTGGGAGCGACGGTCGTGACGTTGCTAAACCTTCAAAGTGAAAAGATCATCGAGCTTCCGGTACTTGGGTCCTTCTTCGAATGGTTCAGCGCCACGTTCATGTCCATCAGCGGCCTGCCAAATATCAATTGGGTGTTCATGGGGCTCACCATCATCCTGATTATCCTGTTTGAGCCTTACGGACTGTTTGGGATCTGGATGCGTATCAAAATTTATTTCAAAACCTGGCCTTTCTGATATGTTTAGTCAATTGATCATCAGCGGGATTGTGGCCGGGAGCGTTTATGCGCTGGTTGCGTTGGCCATGAGCCTGACCTATAAATCATCGGAGATTGCCAATTTCGCGCAGGGAGAAATGGCCATGTTCTCCACTTATATTGCTTTTGTGATCCTCGCGACCTATCAGTTACCATTTTGGTTGGCTTTTATAGGAGCCATGATCTTCGCCTTTTTATTAGGGGCTTTTCTTCACTTTGGAGTGATCCGGAGGGCCAAGGAACCTAATGTATTGAACTTGCTGATTGTAACGCTTGGGTTTCAGATCTTGCTTTATGGATTGGCTGGCTGGAAATGGGGAGCAGAGCAACGCGTATTAAAGTTGCCCATATCCCAATCCGAGACCGTTTCTTTTGCGGGGTTGAACATTTCCGAATTGAACTTGGCGACGATTGGCGTCGCACTGGTCATAATGGTAGGGCTTTACTTGTTTCTGCGCTTTACCAAACTTGGATTAGCCATCAAAGCAACGCAACAAAATACGCTGGCGGCCAAAATCAATGGTATTCCGACAAATCGGATCGTGATGATCACTTTTGGGATCAGTTCCATGATTGGAGCAGTGGCGGGTGTAATGATGGCACCCATTACGACATTGGACCCCAATATGATGGTAGAACCCATGTTGAAAGGATTTGCGGCAGCCGTGCTGGGAGGGTTCAATAGTCTGGGTGGCGTGGTTGTCGGAGCGTTTGCCCTGGGGATCATCGAAAATTTATTTGGCTTTTATATATCGACAGAATTCAAATCAGTAGTTGCCTTTTTGATCATTGTGGTTGTGCTGTATTTCAAGCCCTCAGGTATGTTTGGTAAACATTATACCCGTAAAGTATGAGTGCCATCCTCGAACTAAAAGGTGTGACCAAGCAGTTTGGCGGATTGACTGCCGTGGATGATATTTCACTTGAAGTAAGAACCGGGGAGGTCTTTTCAATCATTGGTCCCAATGGTGCTGGGAAGTCTACGTTGTTCAATTGCATTAACGGGCTCTATCAGGTTTCTGCAGGCTCGATTTGGCTGAAGGGTGAAGACATTACCGGTAAGAAACCCCATCAGGTAGCGAAGCGAGGCTTAAGCCGGACCTTCCAAAACCTGGAACTCTTCAGTAAAATGACCACCATGGAAAACCTCATGCTGGGTCGACACCTGCATATGAAGACGAGCTTTTTCAGTATTCCATCCTTGCTGTGGCCTAAAGGGAAATCTGCAAAAGAAGAAATAGCACACCGTCAGCGGGTAGAAGAGATCATTGATCTACTAGACCTGCAAGCGGTACGGAATAGATACACATCCCAATTACCCTATGGCCGCCAAAAGATTGTAGAATTGGGCAGGGCTTTGGCTACTGAGCCATCCATACTGTTGCTGGACGAACCAGCGGCAGGACTCAACCTGGAAGAGAAAGAAGAATTGGTTTTCTGGATCAATGACATCAGGCGGCAATTTGAGGTGACCATCCTGATCATTGAGCACAACATGCAATTGGTGAAAGCCATTTCCGATCGAATCATGGCATTGAATTTTGGAAAAGCCATCATTGTCGGAGAACCGGATGAGGTGGTCAGTCATCCTGAAGTTGTAAAAGCCTATCTCGGATGAAAGAATCGTTGCTGGACATACAGAATATTGAGACCTATTACGATAGGATACTTGCCCTGAAAGGCGTATCCATGACCATTCGAAAAGATGCGGTAACAGCAGTATTAGGAAACAATGGCGCAGGTAAAACAACCATCCTGAAAACGGTGATGGGACTGCTTGACGATCAGCCAGAAAAAGGAAACATCCAATTCAAGGGGGCCGATATCACAGGTAAAAACACGGTTTCAATAGTCAATATGGGGATTGGATATGTTCCGGAGGGGCGAGAGGTCTTTCAGGAATTGACCGTAAGAGAGAATTTGCTGGTAGGTGGGTACATGGGTAATCGCCAATCGGCTAAAGAAACCCTTGAGAAAGTCCATGCTTATTTTCCGATCCTGTCGGAGCGCCAAAGTCAATTGGCAGGAACCTTATCCGGAGGTGAACAGCAGATGCTGGCAATTGGACGGGCTTTGATGAATCGCCCGCAATTGTTATTTTTAGATGAGCCCTCATTGGGATTATCTCCTTTGTTGGTGGATCAACTCTTTGAGATCATTCAACAGATTGCCAGGGATGGATTGACGGTTTTACTGGTCGAGCAGAATGCTAACAAGGCCCTGGAGATCGCGGATTTTGGCTACATCATAGAGAATGGTCGATTTGTGGCTTCCGGAGAAGTGGAGCAATTGAAAAAGGATGAAGACGTGAAGGAGTTCTACCTGGGCCTTAAGTCAGAGACGTCCATCAAAGGAACCCAGCGCTACAAAAGAAAACGCCGATGGAATTGAGTATATATGTCTGATCACAACCTAAATACCATCCCAGGACTTTTCCTTTCCAGTTCCGAGCAATTTGGAGACCGGGTGGCGTTGCGTCACAAGTCCTTCGGTATTTGGCAAGACATCACCTGGACGGAATACCGAAAGTCGGCCCTGACCATTGGGCATGGACTGGTCAGCATGGGCTTGTCAAAGGGAGATTTCGTAGGCATCATTGGAGAGAACTGCCCAGAATGGTTGTTCATAGATGTGGGCATTCAATTGGTGGTGGCTGTGTCGGTTGGGGTATATACGACCAATTCCACGGAGCAATGCGAATATGTGATCAAGCATGCCGATTGTTCTTATCTGTTTGTGGAAAATGAGGAACAATTGGATAAGTGGCTGGCCTTCAGAGATCGCACACCTTTAGTAGAGAAAGTGATTGTCTGGGATTGGAAGGGACTGGATGACTTTCAGGATGATCAGGTCATTTCCCTGGAACAATTGATGGAACTGGGGAATAAGGCCAACCCTGAAATTATAGAGAAATGCGCTCAATTTCGAAAAGAACTGAAACAGGATGATACTTCTGTACTGATCTATACTTCGGGCACCACCGGTCCACCAAAAGGAGCAATGCTTTCTCATCAAAACCTAACATGGACGGCCAAAGCCCTTTCGGGAATAGATGAAACTACCCAGGTAGGACCGAAGGATGAAGTCATGTCATTTCTGCCTTTGTGCCACATCTTCGAGCGGATGTTCAGCTTACTGAGTCATATCCATGCGGGCTACATAGTCAGTTTTGTGGAAAGCCCCGATACAATTGCTGAGAACCTACGTGAAATTTCACCAACTGTCGGATATGCGGTACCTCGCATCTGGGAGAAGTATCATGCCCGGATCAAAATCGCTATAGATGATGCCACACCAGTGAAAAGATGGCTTGCTAATAAGGCGGTTAAGCACGGAGAACAATACATCAAAAAGAAGATTGAACAGCAATCCATTGGATTGGTGGAAAAAAGCCTTAGGTGGTTTTATGAACATACGGTTTACTGGAAAGTCAGGAAGCATCTGGGCATGGAGCGCATGCGATTTGCCTTTTCTGGAGCCGCACCGATTGCACCGGATATTCTGCTCTTTTTCAATGCCATTGGACTGAATATTCTGGAAGGTTATGGCATGACCGAAACTTGTGGCATTACTTCAGGTACACGCTTGTCCACTTATCGATTCGGAACCGTAGGCTTACCACTTGATGGCATTGACGTGAAACTTAGTGAGGAAGGCGAGATCATGATCCGGTCGGACAGTGTTTTCAAAGGATATTTCAAGAATCAGGAAGCGACAGACAAGACCATTCAGGAAGGCTGGTTGTATACCGGTGACATTGGAGAGATCGATGAAACCGGGCACATCAAAATCACCGATCGGAAGAAAGACATCATCATCACGGCAGGCGGTAAGAACATTGCCCCACAATACATTGAGAACAAACTCAAGTGCAGCTCCTATATCAATGATGCAGTGGTCGTTGGGGAGAAACGGAAATTCGTTTCGGCCCTTATCGTTTTGGATGAAGAGAACATCAACAAGTTTGCACAAGACGAACGGGTGGTTTATCAAACCTACGCTGACCTGGCTACCAACGAAGCCATCAATGCTTTGATTTCGAAGGAGATCGATTTGGTCAACAAAGATCTCTCGAGGGTAGAGTCCGTCAAGAAGTTTGCGATCTTACCGAAGCGCCTTTATCAGGAAGACGGGGATGTAACGCCTACCATGAAAGTGAAAAGAAATGCGATCAATGACAACTATAGTGAATTAATAGAATCTATGTACACCTAACCTAAATCAAGAATGAAAAACTTAACGCAATTATTCAGTATCGTAGTGCTCCTTGCACTCATCGGATGTGGGGGCGGAGGAAGTGGCTCAGAATCAGGCGCTGAAGCGATTAGTGAAATCGGTGTAACTGATAGCACCATCACCATCGGCTCCTGGGGGCCTTTGACAGGGCCTGCCGCGTTGTGGGGAGATGTACCACGTGGGGTGGATGCTTATTTTCATTATATCAATCAACAAGGAGGTATCCATGGAAGGAAGGTGAAGGTGATCTACAAAGACGATGGCTATCAACCGTCTAAAACAGTAGCAGCCGTGCGAGAAATGGTAGAACGAGATGAGGTATTTGCCTTTGTTGGAGGAGTGGGGACAGCACCTTGCATGGCCGTGAGAGATTATATAACTCGCAACAACATACCTTGGGTTTCACCGGCCAGTGGGGCAACGCATTGGGCTTATCCCCCCGTGGACAACATCTTCAGTACGTATTCTTTGTATTTTGATGAGTCTACCACACAGGTAGATTACATTGTCAATACGTTGGGCGTTGATAAGATTGCCATGATCTATCAGAACGATGATTTCGGTAAAAGTGGATTGGCAGGAGTTCAGGTCGCACTCGAAAAGTATAATCTCGAATTATTGGAAGAAATTTCTACAGAGGTAACCGATCAGGACCTGGGTTCTCATGTGGCTCGCTTGCAACAATCTGGTGCTGAAGTGGTCATCATGCAAGTACTGCCACGACAAGGAGCGATCATCACAGGAACAGCAGCAGTATTGGGTTATTCACCACAATTTGTAACCAATTCCACGTTAAGCGATGCGTCTCTGATGTATAAGATTACTGAAGGCCGATGGGCAGGAGTTTTGTTCAGCGGCTTCTTTGATGTCAGCCCTGAAGGGGTGGATATTGCCGGTTATCAAGCTGCCTTGAAATCAAAATACCCGGATGTTGCCTGGACCACTTTTGTAGCCTCAGGTTTCTATTTCTCAGAACCAGTGGTTCAGGCATTGAAGAATGCAGGACCTGACCTAACCCGAGCGAAATTCATTGCGGAAATGGAAAAACTTCAGAATTTCAAAGGCATGGGGATTCCGATCACTTTTGGTGTAGACAAAAGACAAGGTACCAGAGGAGCAGCGATGTATAAAGTCACTGAAGATGGGGGCATCGAACGTGTATCAGATTACCTTGTTACGGATGAGAACCTGGATAAGGCAATACAGAGGCTGTCGGATTTGTAATGCTTTAATATGAAATTTTACTAGCTGTCAACTTTAACCAAATAAAAACACGTCATTCCCGCGAATGCGGGAATCTCAATAATATTTAGCACATCTATTATTGAGATGCCTTGGTCAGGTCCCTTGTCTTCGATGGAATGACGCTTAAATTGAATGCCTTCAATTCAAACTCCTCCTCAAAAAGAAATAACACAAAGGACCAATCAATGGGATGAGGACGACCACCGGAAACCAGATGATCTTGGTTTTCGTGCGGATACTTCTGTTAGCGATATCGATCATGGCGTAGATAGCAATACTCACCACGATCACTCCAAAAATTGCAAATTCCATCTTCTTAGGGGTTTAGTGCCTAAGTTCTGAATCCTTTCTGTTGTATAATATGAGGTTCGTCAGTAGGTAAAGTGACTTTAAACCTTATATGTTTTCTTTAATCATGGAGAGTGAAACCTATAAGGTTTGAACATAAAAAAAGGGTGCCCAGTGGAAGGCACCCTTAGTCTACTCCGGGGAGTAGCTTCGTCTGGCGGCGACTTTATTTCCTTTTCAAGATCCTGGCAGTCGTGATTTCTGCTCCGTCAATGACGCGGATCACATATGCTCCAGGAGCTAGTTGACTCACATCCAATTGATCGCGTACTTCCTGCTTTTTGATCAATTTACCATCCATGGTCAGCACCTGCACCTGGATGACATTGGTCGCATCAAAAAACAAGGTTTCTGCTACAGGGTTAGGATAGATGCGAATACCATTGTTCACTGTTCCGGTTGACAATACCAGATTTACTGTCACGCTAAAGGTGGTCGAAAACTGGTCATTGACTTCCTGACCATCGTTGGCGGTCAAAGTGAAAGTCTGCATACCAGATGCATTCGCAAGAGCGGTCAAGATGACGGCATTTTCTCCAATAGAAGCTTTCACTACATTGGGCTCTTCTGAAGTCACAGTATAGGTTACCACTTGATCTGCCTCATTCGAAGGGAGATTGTTTGGGATAATGGCAATCGAAACGGCTTCATCAAAATCTTGATCTACCTCGATGTTGGTTTGTCCCAAACTAAAACTCGGTGCATCATTGACGGCATTCACGGTTACGGTTATGGTATCATTCACGAACAGGCCATCTTTATCCGTTGCAGTAGCGACTACTGAGCTGGTGCCATTGGCATTCGCAAGGAAGGAGAGGGTCAAAGTGAATTCATCCAATGACGCAGTGACCAGTTGTGTGTTCAAGCTGGTAACTGAAAGGGTCAGTGAATCACTGGGATCAATGTCCGTGAATATATCAGTCAGACCAATCGTAGCATCTGTGGCATCTTCATCCACTGTTTGGTCCGGCGTATTGTTGGCTACCGTAGGCGCGTCGTTCACATTCGTAACAGTCAGGGTGAATGACGTAGCTACGGATTCTCCTGATGCATCGCTAGCCGTTGCGGTTATGGTACCACTGCCATTGTAATCGGCCGAAGGTGTCACCTGAACCCCTGTTTCTGATAGCTGCACGGCCACGTTTTCACCAAAATCATGAGAGACCGTGTAAGTAAGTTCATCGTCTTCAGGGTCGCTGAATACCGAATCAAGATCTACAATGACTGCTGATTCTTGATCTTCCAAAATAGAGAGTTCTCCTAGAGTTACGTTTATAATAGGAGCCTCATTGACGTTGATGACGTTGATGGTGAGGTTTACACTATCATTCAAATCATTTGCGGAGGCAAAAACTTCTAATTCATAAGCATTGTCGGCATTGGCATCTGTGGGATTTTCAAAATCAGGTGCCGCATTGAACATGATGGCTCCAGTCGCGTCGATGGAGAACAGGTCCGCATCATCCCCTTGAAGGGAATAAGTAACACTTGAATCGTTCGCTCCGTTATCGCCATCATTGGCATCAACATCCGCTACCGTAACGGAACTGTTTTCATCGTAGGAAATGTTACTGGCTTCTGATGTAGAGGCGTACTCTGCTACTGCGTCATTGACCCGGCCGAGTACGAGCATTTTAGACCCATTGGCATTGAAGAGTACTTCCGTAGGATTCGATACGTCCGCAGATACAGTTTGGGAAGCAGTAAAAGATGCTGTAGACACATCGTAAGCAGTAGTCAATGCGTATTCCACAATTTTGGAAGTCACTCGTCCAGGGACAAATATTTTTAAGCCGTCAGGGCTAAAGGTTACGCCAACAGGATCAGTCACTTCTCCGGCTACAGAGAACTCCTCGGTTGCTCCGGCATAAGTAGCGGAGGTCAAATCAAAAGCTGTACTCAGGTCAAATTCTACAATGCGATCGTCGTTGTTACCAATCATGTACATTTTGGTCCCGTCGTTATTAAAGGCCATGCCCGTTGGGAAGTTGTCATATGTACTCATGGAAAGCGTACTTGAGAATGTGGCCGTTGAAACATCGTATCCCGTGGCGAGGTTGTATTCCACAATCGACTTTCCCTGATCGCCAACAATGAACATTTTGGTGCCGTCATTACTGAATTTCACACCAAAGAGGCCAGTTTCACGGTCCTGAATAGAGAACCCATCGACATAGCTTGCTGTAGAAACATCGTATGCAGTAGCCAGTGTGTATTCATGAACCTGATCACGGTCTGACCCTGCCATGAACATTTTGGTTCCGTCTGAATTGAAAGCCAGCCCCCAGGGATTTGCATCTTGTGCTTGCACAGAAAATTCATCGGCATCACCCGTATGCTCATATTCAGTGATGTTGAAATTAGATCCAACCGGACTGGTGATCACTGGTGTGCCTTCATCGGTTACTGTGATGGTGAAATCTTTGCTGAAAGCACCACCTGTAGCATCTGTTGCCGTTACAGTGATCGAGTAGGAATTGGTCGTCTCAAAATCGAATGAAGCTGCGGAAAGGAGAAAGGAACCATTGATCGAGAAGCTTTCTGCATCCGTTCCGGAAATAGTAAACGTATGCGTCTCACTATCGACATCTGTCGCAGATAAAGTGCCTATTTCGGTGCCAATGGCTTCATTTTCTGCAATGGTTGATTCAGATAAGGCAATGTTGGTAGGGATTGCCCGCACATTTACGGTGAGCGCTAAGGTGGTAGTGTTTGTCCCCACTATGGCGTTGATATTGATCTCATAAATATTATTCGCATCCGCATCTACGGGAGCATCATACTCGGGAGTAGTAGCGAAGGTGATCACTCCATTTTCATCAATTGCGAACTCAGCTGCATCGTCACCAGACAGGCTGTAAGTGACGCTGGTATCATTGGCTCCGTTATCACCATCATTGGCGTCTACATCCAATACGGTAGCAGTGCTGCCTTCACTGAAATCTATGACATTGGTGGTAGAATTAGAGGTGTATTCCGCAACGGCATCATTGACACGTCCGAGTACCAACATTTTTGACCCATCTCCATTGAAAAGTACTTCCGTAGGGTTGGAAACATCAGCGGATACAGTTTGAGAAGCGGTGAAAGTTGCTGTAGATACATCGTAAGCTGTAGATAAGGCATATTCCGCGATTTTGGAGGTTACCCTTCCCGGGACAAACATCCTTGTTCCGTCAGGATTGAAAGTCACCCCAACCGGATCTGTCAGTTCACTTGAAACGGAAAATTCCTCTGACGATCCCGCATAGGTAGCAGAAGCCAGATCGAACGCTGTACTCAAGTCAAATTCGACAATGCGATCGTCGTTGTTTCCGATCATGTACATTTTGGTGCCAGCATCATTGAAGGCCATGCCTGTAGGGAAGTTGTCGTACGTACTCATCGCGAGTGTACTTGAAAAAGTAGCGGTGGACACATCATAACCTGTCGCCAGGGCGTATTCGACGATGGATTTTCCTTGATCTCCGACAATGAACATTTTGGTGCCATCGTTACTGAATTTTACGCCGAATAAGCCCGTTTCACGGTTCTGAACTGAAATACCATCGACATAAGTAGCAGTAGAAACATCATAGGCGGTGGATAGGGTATACTCATGTACCTGATCACTGTCCGATCCTGCCATGAACATCTTGGTCCCGTCTGAATTGAAAGCCAGACCCCAGGGGTTTGCGTCCTGTGCTTGCACGGAAAATTCGTCTGTATCCCCACTGTGTGAGTAATTTGAGATGTCGTAATGGGCGGACGCTACATTGGTGAATACCGGAGTTCCTTCATCTGTAACCGTGATGGAGAAGTCTTTGCTGAATGCGCCACCCGTTTCGTCGGTTGCTGTTACCGTGATTGAGTAAGAGTTAGTTGTTTCAAAATCGAATGATTCGGCAGAAAGGAGGGAAGACCCATCGATCGAGAAACTCGCAGCATCCGTTCCTGAAAGTGTGAAAGTATGTGATTGGCTGTCAGCATCGGTCGCGGACAGGGTGCCTATTGCTGTACCAGTGTCTTCATTTTCAGCGATGGTCGATGCAGATAAGGTAATGTCCGATGGTAATGCCTTAACGTTCACAACCAAAGGAACTGTTGTAGTTAAGGTCCCTGCAGTTGCATTCACGTCGATCTCATACACATTGTTCATGTCGCTATCTCCTGGGGTGTCGTAATCGGGAGTGGTAACAAAATCGATCTCCCCATTGGCACTGATGGTAAAGGCAGCGGCATCGTCACCGGTCAGGCTGTAGGTGACGCTCGTATCGTTGGCTCCGTTATCGCCATTGTTTGCGTCTACATCCAGCACTGTATCAGTGTTGCCTTCACTGTAGTTGACTGCATTGGCTGTAGCAGTAGAGTTGTATTCGGCAACGGCATCATTCACACGACCTAATACCAGCATTTTTGACCCGTCTCCATTGAACAATACTTCCGTAGGGTTGGAGACATCTGCAGTTACCGTTTGTGAGGCAGTGAAGGTAGCCGTTGAAATATCATAAGCTACAGTCAAGGCGTATGCTGCAATCTTGGAAGTCACACGACCAGGGACAAACATCTTCAAGCCATCCGGACTGAATGTCACGCCAACCGGGTCACTTAATTCACCTCCAACATTGAACTCTTCAGTGGCACCAGCATAGGTCGCGGAAGACAGGTTAAAAGCAGTACTAAGGCTGAATTCCACAATGCGATTGTCGTTGTTTCCGACCATGAACATTTTGGTGCCATCATCGTTGAAACCCAATCCAGTAGGGAAGTTGTCGTAAGTGCTCATCAAAAGAGAGCGGGTAAAAGTGGCCGTAGATACGTCAAAGCTTGTACCAAGCGCATACTCTAATACCGCTTTTCCCTGATCACCGACGGTAAACATCTTGGTGCCATCATTGCTGAATTTCACGCCAAAAAGGCCTGTTTCGCGGTTTTGAATAGAGAAGCCATCGACATAAGTAGCGGTAGAAACATCGTAGGCGGTAGTTAGGGTGTATTCATGTACCCGATCACTGTCCGATCCGGACATGAACATTTTGGTGCCATCTTCATTGAAGGCCAATCCCCAGGGATTAGCATCCTGTGCCGCTACGGAAAACTCATCTGCATCACCACTGTGTGAGTAATTGGAGATATCGTAGTGCACTACGGCTACATTGGTGAAGATAGGTGTGCCTTCGTCCGTTACTGTAATGGTAAAGTCCTTGCTAAATGCACCACCTGTTTCATCAGTCGCAGTTACAGTGATTGAGTACGAATTAGTGGTCTCAAAATCAAAAGAAGCTGCGGATAGGAGAGAAGTGCCATCGATAGAAAAGCTGGCGGCATCTGTTCCCGAAAGGGTAAAGGTGTGTGACTGACTGTCTGCGTCAGTAGCTGAAATTGTACCGACTTCTGTGCCAGCATCTTCATTTTCAGCAATGCTGCTATTGGATAAAGCAATGTCAGTAGGATTGGCACGAACGGTGACATTTACAGCAAGGTTTTCAGTTTGTCCATTAGCTGTAGCGTTGATGCCGAATTCATAGACATTATTTGTATCCGTATCTGATGGCGTGTCATAATCCGGAGACGTATTAAAGGTGACAACACCACTTTCGTCAATCGAAAATGAAGCTGCGTCATCTCCATCCAGGCCATAAGTGACACTGGAATCTGTAGCGCCACCATTACCGTCATTGGCATCCACATTAATTACCTGAGCGGTATTGCCTTCACTGAATTCCACCTCAGAAGTGCTCGCAGTTGAATTGTATTCTGCGATTGCATCATTCACACGACCCAGGACCAGCATTTTAGTGCCGTCGCCATTGAACAGTACTTCAGTAGGGTTGGAAACATCAGCGGATACAGTTTGAGAAGCGGTGAAAGTTGCTGTAGATACATCGTAAGCCGTAGATAAGGCATATTCCGCGATTTTGGACGTTACACGACCAGGGACAAACATTTTCATGCCGTCCGGACTGAATGTTACACCAACAGGATCAGTGAGCTCTCCCGCAATAGAAAATTCTTCCCCGGCCCCTGCATAGGCAGCACTAGACAGGTCGAAGGCCGTGCTTAAGCTGAATTCTACGATTCGGTCGTCATTGTTCCCAACCACGAACATCTTAGTCCCGTCATCGTTGAAACCCAGCCCCGTAGGGAAGTTGTCGTATGTGCTCATTGCAAGGGAACGGGTGAACGAAGCAGTAGAAACATCAAATCCTGTGCTAAGGGCATATTCCAGCACAGCTTTACCCTGATCACCTACGGTGAACAT
The DNA here is from genome assembly GCA_033344775.1 of Cytophagales bacterium. Classification (NCBI taxonomy): domain Bacteria; kingdom Pseudomonadati; phylum Bacteroidota; class Cytophagia; order Cytophagales; species Cytophagales bacterium. The sequence goes on from JAWPMT010000002.1 coordinate 655,185, forward strand.
TTTGGTCCCATCATTGCTGAATTTCACACCAAAAAGTCCTGATTCACGATCGTTAATGGAAAAGCCATCCACGTAAGTGGCGGTAGAAACATCGTAGGCGGTAGTTAGGGTATACTCATGAACCTGATCTGTGTCTGATCCGGCCATGAACATCTTCGTACCATCTCCATTGAAGGCCAGCCCCCAGGGGTTAGCATCTTGAGATTGTACAGAGAACTCATCTGCATCTCCACTGTGTTCGTATTTGGAAATATCGTAATGAGTAATGGTAGGATTGGTGAATTCCTGCGAATGCAAGAGGTGGCCCCAACCCAGGAACAGTAGCATTAAGGCGATTGCGTACTTAGTTGGCGGTAATTTTTGTGTCATATCAAAACGATGGTTATTTGTCATCTGCCATTCAAATTTTGATAGGAACACCTATCCACTATTGGTGTAAACTTCCCAAATGGTGCTTAGAACTTCCGAACTTAGTAGTTCTGCATCAGCTGTAGGAACTCCTCCTTTTTGTCTTTGGATAAGCTGATGGTTTTTTCATTATCCATGATTATATAGCCGCCATCTTGCTGAACGTATTGTCGAAGAAATTTCAAGTTGACCAGGTAGGACCGATGCGGTTTGTAGAATTCGGAAATACCCGTCAAAGCTTCGATAAAGAACTTTAGGGGCTTGCTCACTAGTAGGGCTCCCTGATCGGTAGTCATCACATTGGTGTACATCCTGTCTGCCTCGAAATAGAGGATGTTGTCAAATTTGACAAAGAGGATTCCATTAGAAACAGGTAGACCAATTTTTCGAACTTTTGAGGCTTCTAAGGTGGATTTTAGTTCTTTCAGGCGTTGATTGATTTGAGAATTCCCCCTCATTTCAATGGCTTTTTCTACTGCCTTGGTCACTTGCTCAGCTCGCAATGGTTTTAGGAGGTAGTCTACTGCATTCAATTGGAAGGCCTTGATGGCGTAATCACTGTAAGCTGTGGTAAAAATGATTTCAAAATTGATATGATCAGGGGCAAAAAAATCAATGAGCTGGATCCCGAGGTAGCCAGGCATTTCGATATCCAGAAAAACCAGGTCAGGGGAAAATTCAGAAATCTTCCTTACACCTTCAGGTACGTTTTCAGCTTCCTCGATTGCAGTGATTTCGGGACAGTTTTCTTCGAGTAAAATCCGAAGTAATCGTCTTGCTTTGTCTTCGTCATCAATGATAATGGCTTTCATACCTAAACTACTGGAAATTTAAGGGATGCTGTCCCGAGTGTAAAATTGATGTGAATAAATGCAATCGCGCGGTTAATCATTCGGATCAGTTTCTCAAACTGCTCTTTGGACTTCCAAAATACATCAGTCATCTTCAATGGGGATACGAAGTTCAACCAATGTACCTACCGGCTGGCCAGATTCATCTTCCAGGTCGATGATCGTTTCTTCTATTTTTTCCTGCCTGCCGTAGTTTAACAAGTCAATCCTGTTTTTACTCGCCTTATGGCCGAAAGACTGGTGGTTGGGATTTCGCAATTGAAGGAGTTCCGTAGACTTCTTGCGACCTATGCCATTATCCTTGATGGTAACTACCAGTAAACTAGCTTCCTGATTCACTTCAATGGTCAGCCTTTTGTGCCGTGTGATATGGAGTAATCCATGTTTGAATGAATTTTCAACATAAGGTTGGATCATCAGCGAGGGGATTTCATGGTTGGTGTCGATCGGTTCATCCACTTTGATGTCGTAAGTCAGCTTGTTTTCAAACCGCAAACTCTCCAGTTCCACATAGAGGTTCAGTGCGAACAGTTCTTCCTTGAGGGTCACTACTTTCACCTGACTATGATGGAGATATACCCGCATCAGGTCTGCAAACTTACCCAGGTACTTACCCGCCAGGTTTTTTTCGTTGCTCATGATGTACTCCTGAATGGAGTTGAGGGCATTGAACACAAAATGAGGGTTCATTTGGGAACGCAGGGCTTTCAATTCGGAAGCGCGGTACTGTTTTTCCAGGTGCAGCCGTTTTTTAGTTTCCTGAAGTTCAACTTCAGTAACTTTTTGTTTGCCTTTCAGTTTGTTTTGATTGTAAAACATTAAACCACCACCGATCAGTAATAACCCTAAGATGCCACCGCCTACAAGAAATGTCTTTTGCTCTTGCAACTGAAGGCGCTGAATTTCGGCCTGCTGTGAGAGGTTCTGTATTTCACGATCTTTCTCGCTGGCTTTGAATTCTTCCAGGAAAAATTGTGTCAATCGTTCTTTTTCCAGAGATGAGGAAGAATCCTTGAGGAAGATATACCGATTGGCGGCTTGCAGCGCTTCTTCAAAATTCCCCTGTTTTTGCAGCAATTGTTGTTTTTGATTCAGGAGTTGTAACCATCGGGGGAGGAAGGTGTGGAAATTTCGACAAATGTCCAGACCAAGATCAAGGTGAATCATGGCAGAATCCGTTTTTCCCTCTCTGATGTAAACCATGCCCAGTTTACTGTGAATGGCCGCTTCGATCCGCTTATTCGATTCTCCAGGACAAAACGTAAGTCCTTCCTTTAGATAGGCTTTGGACGAAATGATGTCCCCCTTGACCATTGAAAAATAGCCAATATTGTTTCTGGCAGAAGCTTTTTCTTTCAAGTATTTTCTTTCAGGAGTAGAAGTGGATTCGGCCAATTCTGCAGCTTTCAAGGTGTAAAGGATGGCACTGTCATAGTAGTTGCCTTCCCCGAAAACATAACCCAGGACCAGGTAGTGGTTAATGATCGCATTTTCATAATGATGACCGATAGGGTTTTTCTGAGAAACCCGGATGGCCTTTTTTAGAGATTTGATGCCTCCGTCCACGTCACCGTCGTTGGCCAGCATCCCGCCAATGGTGTTGTAACAATCGGCGACTTCCAGGTACATCTCGGCGGAATCAAAGATTACCAAAGCTTTTTTGGCCATTTCCAATGCTGGAGCCATATCACCAGCGATGGTTTGGCTGATAGACATGTAAAAAAGCGCATGGGCAAAATCAATTTGTTTCTCTGTGTTGTTTTCTGTTCGTTTCAGGACCAGTTTCCAAAACTTAGGAAGCAATTGATCGGGAAAGTCTTCATTGTATCGTGCATAGTTGATCAATGAGTCAAGTTCCGCATCCTCGTTTTCCAGGAAGTAATTGTATAGACTATCATAAAACTGTGGGTTTCTTTCACTGATTGCCCTGGTGTCGGTGATTATGCCCAGCATGAAGCATGCTGGTAATAGGAAGAGGAGAAGGGCTTTCAATTTATTGTTCAAAGCGTATGTAGGTTTTATGATATTCAAAAAACAGTGGTGATTAATTCAATGGAATGTTCAATACGATCCTGGTGCCCAAAGCTTCATTATCTGATTTCAGATCGATGATGTTTTCGATGATTGGACGTTCTCGCTCCTCATTCAGTAATTCGAGCCTGCTACGTGTAGCATTTGTGGCGAAAGATCGGTGCCCCATCGCCCGGACTTTGTTGATTTTGGTTGATTCTTCACGGCCTATTCCATTGTCTTCAATACTATAGATGAGCTCATTCTTTTGATTGACAGAAAAACTGATGATCAGGCGCCGGTTGTCTTTTCTATGCAATAGCCCATGTTTGATTGCATTTTCTACATAAGGTTGCCCCATTAACGATGGTATTTTTGCCTCCAGATCAAGTTGGTCATCAATGGAAAAGTTGAATTCCAATTTGTCTTCAAACCTCATCTTTTCCAGATCAAGGTACAGCCGCATGGCAGTGATCTCCTCTTCAATGCTCACTTCTTTCACCTGGCTATGGTCGAGATACACTCGCATAAGGTCGGCGAATTTACCCAGGTATTTGCCTGCTAGATTTTTCTCATTGGTCATGATGTATTCCTGTATGGAATTGAGCGCATTGAATACAAAATGAGGATTCATTTGAGAGCGGATCGCCTTCAACTCGGAGGCCCTATATTGCTTTTCAATGTCCAGTCTTTTCCTGGCTTCTTCCAACTCAATGGTTGTCAGTAGTTGTTTTTTGTTCAACTTCCGTTGGCGAACCAGTAATACGATCACTCCCGAAAGCAGGACCAACATCAGAATCGTTCCACTTAGTAGAAATTGTTGCTGTTGAAGTCGTTCATCCTTAGCTTTTGCTTCTTGTGCCATGGCCGCTAATTCTTGTTCCTTTGAGTTGGTCTCATAGCGGGATTGAATGGTAGATAAATTTGTCTGATGCCTGCTTTTCACCGTTTCTGCATATAGCTTTTGGTACTCTTCCAAAGCGGCCAGTGCTTCTTCAAAATTGCCTTGTGCTTTTAATATCCTAAATTTAAGTCTTGGAAAATCAATGCTGCTGGCTCGGAGTTCTCCAGCTTTTTCCATGTAAAACAGAGCCGAATCATATTGTTTCAAGTCGTTGAAAGCAAATGCTTGATTAGAAATCAGGTAGTACCTGTTTTGCAAAGAGAAATTGTATTTATCGGCATAGCTAAGGGCTTCTTTCGACATCTGTAATCCTCTTTCGGTTTGACCTGACCTGATGAGTGGTGCTGCAAGTATAGAGATGGCATTGGCATAGCTGTATTCGTCGTTGGCTTCTCTCGCAATGGAAATGGCTTTTTCACCATAATAGACTGACGAATCCAGGTCCAGTGTGATCCATCCGTTGTAGACTTTACACAATTGTGTACAGGCTTTTACCCGTAAAGGGGTGTTACCATCCTCACGTGCCTTATTCATACTCGAACGAAAGAATTTTGTGCAGTTCTCAAGGTCATTGTTACCGCGCAATACATTGGCGATCTCAAGGTAGATTTCAGCTACTTTATGGTTGATGTTCTGTTGGTTGTTGATCTCTAATATGTCGTAGAATAATTCCAGGGCTTTATCACCTTCTTTCTTTTTGGCCAATATCTGGCCTTTGGCCATGAGGTAATCGATGTACCCCAATCCAATGTTTTGGTCAACTTCGATCAGTGTTAAAATGCTATCGGCTTGTTGGAAGTGATTGAAAAGGATGAGAGATTCGACTTTTTTGAGAAGTACCTTATTTCGAAGGGGGGTATTATCAGTTTCTTGGGCATAACCCAGCACTTGGTCCAAGATCAAATTGACCACCTGCTCATCGCGATTTTTGAGGGAATCAGCCCTGGCCAATAAGGCCTCAACCTGTATTGTCTGAGCAAATCCAAATTGGGAAAGGAAGAAAAACAGGACTGAAATCTTTTTCATGAATTCCAAATATAAACCATCAACTTACCAGACTTTTTTTTTGTTGCAGTATACCCGCCTTCGATTGGCTGCTGATGAATTAGGTCACAGGAATAAGATGATTAAGTATAAAAAAGAGAGCACAATACGCACCCTCTTTTCTTGTTGCTGCGGCGTTTATTGAATAGACTCTCTTACCCAAGGCTTTTGTAAGAAGAAATATTATTCCTTTTAATCCACGTGGCGAAAATAAACGAGAGGTCACCTTTTTTGTAAGATCATCTTCCGAATGCAAGGTTTGAGTTGCTGAATGATTGCCAGCAACATACGGAGGGTTGTTCTGGTCAGGATTCTTAAGGATTTTTCGGATATAATAGCCTTTATGGTAGATTGATGCTGCAACAATGGCAGCGAAGTTGTTCCACGTCAACAGTTCATCTTATATTACAGATCAATGTTGACCTAACGACTTACTATGTCCAATCAATCGAGTAACCGACAATCCATTTTCATTGCAGCGGTCGTTTCATTAGGGGGGTTCCTTTTTGGATTCGATGCTTCTGTGATTTCCGGAGTGATTGGTTTTGTCACACCTCAAATGGACCTCAACGACATAGAAGTAGGTTGGTTGGTGAGCTCTCCGAGCGTCGCAGCCATGTTTGCAATGCTTATTGCCGGGACGATTAGTGATTATATAGGAAGAAAAAAGGTCCTCATCATCGCAGCACTATTGTATTCTATTTCTGCACTTTTCTCGGCCATTGCGCCCAGTTACGAAATCCTTATTGGTGCCAGAATGATCGGAGGAATCGGATTTGGTGCGGCGTTGGTCCTGGCGCCAATGTACATCGCGGAGATCGCTCCTCCTGAGCGACGGGGTGTGCTTGTATCTATCCAGCAGTTCAACATTGTGATCGGCTTTTCAGTGTCCTATTTTTCAAATTATGCCATGCTCAATGCGGTTGGGGATGTGTTTACGGAATTTAACGTATGGCGATGGATGCTGGGGATTGAATTTCTGCCGGCCATTTTTTATTTCATCGCCATGTTTTTTGTGCCCAGAAGCCCCAGGTGGTTATTAAGTAAGGGCAAAGAGGCAGAAGCTGAACAAGTGTTGGAACGGGTCTTTGGGAAGGAAAATGGTCTGGTAGAGAAAGAGCAGATTCTCAAAAACCTACACGAGACGGAAGCCAGTCGACCTCAGGGCTTGAGCAACTTCGGTATTCTGACCAAAAGATTACAGGAGCTTTTCAGTCCTAAACTTCGGATCGTACTTACCGTTGCTCTGGTGATCGGTATCATTCAGCAGGTGACCGGCGTAAATGCGATCTACTTTTATGCACCTTCTATTTTCGAGCAATCAGGAGTGGGCACCAATGCGGCCTTTGCCCAGGCGGTATTGCTGGGAGTGATCAATGTGATTTTCACTGTGGTGGCGATGGGTACCATCGATCGATTTGGTCGAAAGCCCTTGTTACTGGTTGGCCTTGCGGGAGTTATACTGAGCATGGGTATCACGGCTTATGGTTTCGGGAAAGCAACTTATACTTTGTCTGAGGAGGCAGGCAGATCCATGAATATCACAGCTCCACAAATTACTGCGATATACGGACAGACTTTTGATAGTGACGTGAAATTCAAACGGGTGTTGAAGGAAGGCCTGGGGAATGTGAGATATGCGGAGCTGGAGGCACAATTGATCCAGCAATCAATCTCCGTCAATTCGAAATTGGTATTGTTCGGTATTCTGCTATTTGTAGCATCCTTCGCGACCTCTTTAGGTCCGGTCATGTGGGTGTTGCTTTCAGAGATATTCCCGAACAGCATTCGAGGAGTGGCCATTGCGGTCATTGGTTTCGTAAATTCCTTGTCTAGTACCCTCGTACAGTTCTTTTTCAAATGGGAACTTGCCAATCTTGGGAATGCCATTACCTTTTTGATCTTTGGAGTATTTGGCCTGATCGGTTTCCTGATCATGTGGAGGATGCTCCCTGAAACAAAAGGGAAGACCTTGGAGCAGCTGGAAGAAGAGTTGTTGCAATAGCTTTTTTCAGTTGGAGTAATGTTTACTTGACACACCCTTTAGAGCTTCGCCACTGTTCGTGTCTTCGCCATAACCATCATCTTTAGAATCTTCATAGGATTAAAAGACATACATCACAAGAATAAAGATGAATTTGGATTGTCATTGCGAACGAAGTGAAGCAATCTTACGATTTATGAGCGTGAACTCCCGCAAAAGATCGTTTCGGTACCTCGCGAAGACGGGAGATATTAAAAATACTTTCCTTTAGTTGACAGCTATTGTAAGGACACAATCGAGCGGCTAAACTTCAAATACCATTAAGTCTTCTGTTTCTTCTTCTTCGCTGCCGGGAACAGGATGTTATTTAAGATCAATCGATATCCAGGAGAATTAGGGTGTAAGTTCAAATCCGTAGGTTCCTCATTAACGAAGTGCTGATAATCTTCAGGATCGTGCCCACCATAAAATGTCCAGAATCCTTTTCCGAAAATGCCATGGATGTATTTGGCTTCTCCAATGCTTTTGGTTTCTCCCATCAACAATACATCTCCTTTGATCAAGTCCTTTTTAAACCCGGTAGTCTGGCCCATGAATCCCTTGATGATTTGGGTGTGGTTCTGGGTCAACATGGTCGGAACTGGGTCCCACTTAGCGGAGAATTCGAACAGCAAGAAGTAATCATTGTCCTCTTCCAATCCTCGTATATGTGGAGGATTATCGATGTTAGAAAACTCATACTCATAAGGATCTCTCTCCAGTGTGAAATCTTTGAATGCCATCGTCTTGTCATAATCCAGTTTCTGCTGTGCTCTTGGATCTGCAGGATCGCCATCGAACATGACTTCACAAATGTCTACGCCTTCTGCAGCAAGAGCTATGTCGTACGTATCAGTAGCTGAGCACATCGCAAATAGGAATCCTCCACTGGCCACGTAGTTTCTGATCCGCTGAACGATCCCCAACTTCAGGTGTGATACTTTGCTGAATCCGTGTTTCCGAGCGGATTCTTCGTACTCGCGCTTTTGTTGCTGGTACCACGGCAAGTGGCGATAATTGCGATAGAAACGTCCATATTGACCGGTAAAGTCCTCGTGATGCAAATGCAGCCAATCGTATTTGGGTAGTTCATTGTACATCACCTCGTCATCAAAAATGACATCATAAGGGATCTCAGCATAGGTAAGTACCAGGGTCACGGCATCATCCCAGGGTTGCTTGCTCTTAGGAGAGTAGACGGCAACTTTTGGAAACTTCTCCAGCTTCATTACATCCATATTGGAGGATGGGCTGGCGATCTCATTTAAAATTTGATTGGCTTGTGCATCAGAAATGACCATGTACGATACATTCCTGATAATCAGTTCATTCTCGATCAAAGTAGCTTGTTTGACCATGAAACTGCCGCCTCGATAATTCAATAACCAATCAACAGGTACATCTTTTTCCAACGTCCAGTACGCAATTCCGTATGCTTTAAGGTGATTGGTTTGTTCATCATCCATGGGGATTAGGATGTACGATGCGTGCGAACTTATGGCGAAGGCTATGAATACAACTGCTAATATCTTTCTCATCATTCCCAATAACGATAGAACATCCTTTTAGATGTATGATTTAGATAATCGGAAGAAATCTTTTGTGACAACCCACTAACTTTGACCATCAATGGATATACTGGAAAACGTAAAAGAAGGACTAAAATCTATCAATGCCAATAAACTCCGTACAATTCTTACGGCGTTGATCATCGCATTTGGGATCACATCACTGGTGGGTAGTCTCACCGTAGTGGATGGTATTCAGGCTTCGATCAATGACAGTTTTTCCAACCTTGGTTCCAACACATTCGATATCGAGCGCAAACGCGTTGATGAAGGAAGTAGGGGTGGAAAGGCCGCGAAAGTATATCCACCGATTAAATATAGCGAGCTCAAGCTCTTCAAAGAAAAATACGACGGACCAGGGACGGTGAGCCTGAATACCTGGGTGACGGGTATTGCAGAGGTGAAACGAGGGTCGAAGGTTTCTAATCCCAACTTACTGATCAGAGGTGGTGATGCGGATTTTCTGGTAGTAGATGGATACGACATTAAGGAAGGTAGGAATTTCTCTTTACCCGAAGCTGATAATGGTGCATTTGTATGCATCGTGGGTGCCCAGGTATTGGATGCATTATTTGAAGAAAACGAAAGCCCCGTTGGAAAGAAATTAGTGACTCAGGGCGTCAAGTTTAAAATCATCGGAACATTGGCCGAACAAGGTGGTGTAAGTGGCAATAGCTCTGTCGATCGAACGATCATGGTGCCCATAGAAACGGCCAGGAGATTGGCCAAAAACAGGACGTTAAGATACGAAGCGACCGTATCGTTGGATGATCAAACACAGATGGACTATGCAGTAGGTGTAGCGACTGGCGTGATGCGAGGTATTCGTGGCGATAGGATAGGAGAAGAAGATTCGTTTGATATTCCCGTTAGTCGTTCTTTGGCCGAAAGATTAGGAGAAATTACCGGTTATTTGAGAGCCGCTGGATTTGGTATAGGGTTCATTACGCTTTTAGGGGCATCTATCGCCTTGATGAACATCATGTTGGTATCCGTAACGGAAAGAACACGTGAGATAGGCGTAAGAAAAGCACTTGGGGCCACGCCCTTGAAGATCCGTCAGCAATTCATCATAGAAGCCATCGTGATCTGTCAGCTTGGTGGAGTAGGAGGTATCCTCTTTGGTCTCGGAGTTGGCAACTTGTTAGCCACCACCGTCTTCAATTCACCATTTGTGGTTCCCTGGGGCTGGATATTCTTTGGACTTGTGGTCGGCTCATTAGTAGGATTATTTTCTGGTTATTTCCCAGCACACAAAGCATCAAGGTTGGATCCGATAGAGTCTTTACGATTCGAGTGAAAAATATAAAACCCTAACAGGGTTCCAAACCCCTGTTAGGGTTCATCCATTCCGTTCTGATACGTCTTCGACCCGGTTTCAAAACGCGGATTATCTTGGTTAATGGTACGCGATTCAATCGCGCACCAGAATCTAGTGGTTTAAACTAAGGCTCTTCACTCTTTATCTCCCACAATACTTCCCGAACATGTCCAAGGGCATCGAACCGGATGCGCAAACGTTCAGTAGCTCCTTTCTCCGGGCAGCTGAGGTCGTAGAAAAAGAACTTTTGATTTCGTAGGTATAAAGAATGTTGGGTTTCCGGACCCAGGAGCAATTGGATCTCATTTTGGGTGGCTCCTTTGATCAATTCAAAATGGTCAATCAGGATCTGATACGACTCAAAGCGATAATTGTCGCAGTTTTCTATTGAGGCTTTCCATTTATCTGCATCGAACCCTGGCACTTCAGGGGCACGATAGCAGCTGGTCAATAGCAAAGAAACAAGTAGAAATGCAGGGAAATAGGCTCGGGTTTTCATGAGTCGCGAATATAACTTCATCTTATCAGCTCCAAAACAGACACGCAATCGAAATAGGTAATAGTTTTGCGGTCCTAAATGTTTGAAGTGTATGGTTAAAGCAGTCGGAATTATCAGATTTTTATCCTTTGCGCTGTTTCTCATAGCAATGGGGTTGGTCTACTCTTACCTGTCGCCACAAGTTGAGTTGGCCATGGGCCCCAAGGCTTGGGTGGTCAGTAAGGACACCTTCTTTTACGGCATCCTGGGTATTTTCGTGGGGGTCAATGTTGTGCTTCGTGTACTAAGCCAGAATATGAAAAAGGGCATTGGCCAATCCTGGGATGATAAAACCCTGGCCTGGTTTCTGGCCATTGTTCCGATCATCAATATCTACATAAGCCTATTGGTCGGTTTTGTTGGAGTGATCAACAATCCGACGCATGTTTCCACATCCAGCTATTCTTACCTCATTTTCTTTGGGCCTGTACTGCTAGTAGTTTGGGTCATTGGATTCGGCACACAATTTATTAAGGAGAAGAAGGCGGCTATTGGATCTTGAATCCAACTCCGGCGACAAGCATATTAAACTTTTCGCCGTACCAGTTTTGGTGTAAGAATCCAGCGTGGAAAGTATTGAAGACATTACTTTGATTATTAGGTCGATAATCCAGTATTGCGGAGAATTCTTGTCTTGGAATGGTATCTCCGGTCCATCGATATTCTACGGTAGGGGCCCAGACGCGATCCGCTAAAAAGACTGTGAAGGAACTGCTGCCTTCAAAGTAGGTATCGTCAAACTCTATTTCGTGAGAAAGACCAAGACCGACTACCCAGCGGACAGACTCGTGATTCAGGAAGTTGAACTGAATGATCTGCCAATCCCAGGTACTCAATACCCCGGTGTTATCAAAAATTCGATTATAGCGAAGTTGTGTCGAGAACAATCCCCAGTTCCCTCTAATCTGCGGTTGTACCAGAGTTACATTTTGAAAGGGATCATATCCACCTAACATCCGACCTTCAAAACTGATGCGCCAATCATCATCCCTGGCCAATAATAATTGATCTGCCTGACCGAGATATAATGCTTTGAAAGGAAGAACAAGCAGTTCTCCAAAAATGCTAATGAAAAGGTCGTCACCGAAACTTGAGCCTGAATCCCAACTTGAACCGCTACTGGATCCTGAACTACTACTCGAACTGCCTCCTGAACTGGACCCGGATTTGTAGGATCGGGCGTTTTCTTTGGCTTTGCCTACCTGGGCCTGACCAATCAAACTTGAAAAAAGGAATAGAATACTGAAGAATGAAACAAAAACGAAACGCATGCGGTGTGTGGCTATTGAAATGTACATGACTATTATCAAAGCCTGTGCCAATATGTTTTTTGATCTGAAAAAAAAACGTCTTACAGCGCGTCTGACTCGACCCGATCATTCCAGATTTTTAAATAAGAATTCCTCCAAGTCAGAAAGTATCAGACGCCCAGTTAGGGGAATCTTGTTCCGCGCTGGTGAGATTCCCGCGGTTCCCCGATGGGATAAAATGTTCTGTTGGGATAAGTTATAGAACATTTTTCGAGAATGACGTTCTTCTTTTTTAGTTGTAACTAATTGGTATTATTCTATGAGTGTAGATAGGTAAGTTTATGAGGTTGAGGATGTGGATAACTTCACATCTGAGAAATGAATGATTCTTTGAAGGTCAAAAAAATAAAAAATAGCCTTTCTGTATATGAATATTGAAAGTGACAGTAAATCAGATATTTAGCTTTTGTCAGATCAACTATTGCTAAAAGTTGTGTGGATAAAGTTTCTTTATGATTGTTTCAAATTTGTATAATTTCAAGATTGGAATCCAAATTACTTTTTCGAAAAACGTAAGATTTAGTCCATGGCTACACCGTCCGTTCAGTATACTGAAGACAGTATTAAATCCCTTGATTGGAAGGAACATATTCGGCTTCGGCCAGGTATGTACATCGGTAAATTGGGAGATGGTTCTTCTCCTGATGATGGTATCTATGTTCTGGTGAAGGAGATCATCGATAACAGTATTGATGAGCATATGATGGGATTTGGAAAGACCATCGAGATCAAAGTAACCGATCATCGGGTAACCGTCCGCGATTATGGAAGGGGCATTCCTTTGGGAAAAGTCATCGACTGTGTATCTAAGATTAATACTGGTGGTAAGTATGATTCGGGTGCCTTCCAAAAGTCCGTGGGGCTGAATGGTGTGGGTACCAAAGCAGTGAATGCCCTTTCGAATTATTTCAAAGTACAGAGTTTCCGGGATGGACAAACGAAGCTTGCCGAATTTGAGCGAGGAGAAGTAAAAGTAGATGCCAAGGTGACCAAAACAGAAGATCGGAATGGAACCATGATGATCTTCGAACCGGATGGAACGGTCTTTAAAAACTTCCACTTCATTCCGGAGTATCTGGAGAACCTGATCTGGAACTACGCTTACCTGAATGCGGGTTTGACCATCAAGCTGAACGGGAAGAAATTCTATTCAGAAAATGGGCTGCTGGACTTGCTGAAAAGAAAAACAGACGAAGAAGCTTTACGATATCCGATCATCCACCTGAAAGGTGATGATATTGAAATGGCCATGAGCCACGCCAATCAATATGGTGAAGAGTATTACTCATTTGTCAACGGACAGAACACCACACAAGGGGGGACGCACCTGGCGGCTTTTCGGGAAGCATTGGTGAAAACCATCCGTGACTTTTATGGAAAGAATTTTGATGCCTCGGACGTAAGGGCTTCAATTGTAGGAGCCATTGCCGTTCGAGTGCAAGAACCTGTATTTGAGTCACAAACCAAAACCAAACTGGGATCTATCAATGTCGCCCCGGAAGGAGCAACAATGAGAACCTTTGTCAATGATTTTATCAAGACGAAACTTGATAACTACTTGCACAGAAATAAGGAAGCCGCAGATGCCTTATTAAAGCGAATCCAACAATCAGAGCGTGAACGCAAGGAAATCGCTGGCATTAAGAAATTGGCCAATGATCGGGCGAAGAAGGCTAACTTGCATAACAAGAAGCTAAGAGATTGTCGCATTCACTTCAATGACAAGAAAGGTAAGGAAGACAAACGGGAGGAGACCATGGTGTTCATCACTGAAGGTGATTCTGCCAGCGGATCCATCACCAAGTCCAGAGATGTACAAACACAGGCAGTATTTAGCTTGAGAGGCAAGCCGTTTAATTGTTTTGGACACACCAAGAAGGTCGTATATGAGAATGAAGAGTTCAATCTCTTGCAACATGCCCTCAACATCGAGGACGGATTAGATGGCTTGCGCTATCGTAAGATCGTGATTGCAACTGATGCCGATGTGGATGGCATGCACATCCGGTTGTTGCTGTTGACTTATTTCTTGCAGTTTTTTCCGGAGCTGGTTCGGAATAACCATGTCTTCATTTTAGAAACCCCGTTATTCCGGGTGCGGAATAAGAAAGAGACTATCTACTGCTATTCAGAGGAAGAGAGACGAGCTGCCATTGCCAAGTTGGGAGCTAAGCCTGAGATCACTCGTTTCAAAGGATTAGGAGAGATTTCCCCGGACGAATTTGCAGGATTCATAGGAGAAGATGTCCGACTAGAGCCAGTCATCCTGCAGAAGGAAACCAAGATTCAGGATCTGTTGCGATTCTACATGGGCAAAAACACACCGGACAGGCAACAATTTATCATTGATAAGCTGCGAGTAGAAAAAGACCTGGTAGAAGGGGAAGCCGCGTAATTGGAACGGACCAAAGCCATATCGACACGTTACTATATGATCTATAGGGTGGTGAGTATCACCGTACTTGGTGGTCTTATTTTGGCTTATTTATGGTCATACGTTGATTTGGTCTTTCGATGGCCCTGGTACATGGGTTATCCATTTTTTGGATTTTTGGTATATATGATTCTAAGAGTTTTTAGAGAGCGGGTCAAAGATTGGCAGCACCTGAAAGACATTTCATACGACAGTAAAAACCTGTACATCACCGAGAAAGGAAGAGAAGAACAAATTCCTGTTCATGAGATCAAGGAAGTAGAGATCACGTCTCTGAATGGCGTCTATCGATTTATATTTTATAACAAAGAATTACACGGAGGCTGGGTCAGTTGCAAAACCTCCCTGTGGTATCCGTTGAATTTTCCAAAAGTGGATAAAGAGCTCAATCGGGTTCGCAGTTTGATCAACCGAGCACATCACGAGTATCAAGAGACACCCGAGCAGAGTAATCAGTTGATGAGTTTTAACTAATAATGGGAGAAGAACACCAAGACGAACAAGAATTACACGATGTAGTGCCTATTTCGGGCATGTACGAAAACTGGTTCCTAGATTATGCCTCCTACGTAATCCTGGAACGAGCCGTACCGGCAATCAATGATGGATTGAAGCCAGTACAGCGACGTATTCTACATGCCATGAAAGAAATGGATGATGGTCGCTACAACAAGGTGGCCAACATCATCGGAAGCACGATGCAGTACCACCCTCATGGAGATGCTTCTATCGGGGATGCCATTGTCAATCTAGGTCAAAAAGACCTGCTCATTGATATGCAGGGTAATTGGGGGGATGTGCGAACAGGTGACAGTGCCGCCGCACCCCGATACATCGAGGCTCGGTTATCGAAGTTCGCGCTGGAAGTGCTTTTCAATGCACAAACCACGGAATGGCAACTTTCCTATGATGGAAGAAAGAAAGAGCCGGTCACTTTTCCCGTTAAATTTCCATTGCTTCTGGCACAGGGAGTAGAAGGGATTGCCGTAGGCTTGTCGACCAAGATGTTGCCTCATAATTTCTGTGAGATTCTGAAAGGAGCCATCGATATCCTGAAAGGCAAAAAAGTAAAGCTGTATCCAGACTTCCTTACGGGTGGCAAGATTGATGTTTCCGACTACAATGATGGCAAAAGAGGAGGAAAGGTTCGTGTAAGAGCAGTCATTGAGGAGCTGGATAAAAACACCCTTGTCATCAAAGAAATCCCGTATGGAACGACGACCAGTTCTCTGATCGATTCCATTGTCAAAGCGAACGATAAAGGGAAGATCAAGATCAAGCAAGTAGTAGATAATACTGCGAAAGACATTGAGATCCAGATCAAACTGGCTTCTGGTACCTCTCCCGACATCACCATGGATGCGCTGTATGCTTTTACGGATTGTGAAGTGTCCATTTCACCCAATGCTTGTGTGATCGTCGATGATAAGCCTCAATTCCTGACCGTCTACGAGATTTTAAAGCATTCTGTTGATCAGACAGTAGACCTGTTACGACAGGAACTCGAAATAAAAAAGAGTGAACTTCAAGAAAAGATTCTTTTCTCCTCATTGGAGAAGATATTCATCGAAAACAGGATCTATCGAGACATAGAAGAATGCGAGACGTGGGAAGCGGTTCTCGAGACCATTGATCAAGGATTAGAACCCTGGAAACCACAGTTCTATCGTGAGATTGTTCAGGATGATATCATCCGATTGACCGAGATTAAGATCAAACGGATCTCCAAATTCGACTCATTCAAGGCGGACGAGCTGATGAAGAAGTTGCAAGAGGATTTGGAAGAAACGCAGCACCACCTCGATAACCTGATCGATTACTCTATTGCTTACTACCAAAACTTGTTGGATAAGTATGGTAAAGGGAAGGAGCGTAAAACGGAGATTACCAACTTCGATACCATCGCAGCAACCGTCGTAGCGGCAAACAATGCCAAGCTGTATGTCAATCGAAAAGATGGCTTCATTGGATATGGTTTGAAGAAAGATGAATTTGTCTCCGATTGTTCAGACATAGATGACATCATTGTCTTCCGTAAGGATGGTATTTGTATGGTTACCCGAATACAAGACAAGGTCTTTGTGGGTAAGAACATCGAACATGTGGGCGTCTTCAAGAAGGGAGACGAACGGATGGTCTACAATCTGGTTTATTTAGACGGAGCGTCTGGCCGATCAATGATCAAGCGGTTCAATGTAATGGCTGTCACCAGAGACAAAGAATACGACCTGACCAAAGGAGGTAAGGGATCTAAACTGCTGTATTTCTCCGCTAACCCAAACGGTGAAGCTGAAACCATTACCGTTTATTTGACAGCTGCTAGTTCTGCCCGCAAAAAGATCTTTGATTTTGATTTTGCGGATTTGGACATCAAAGGTCGTGGAGCTGGTGGAAATATCCTTTCCAGATACCCAGTCAGAAAAGTGCAATTCAAGGCAGCAGGTGTTTCAACCCTTGGGGGCCTGGATATCTGGTATGATGAGACAATTGGCAGGTTGAACTCTGACGAAAGGGGTAAATACCTGGGTAACTTCAAAGCAGAAGATGTTGTGCTGGTTTTCTATAAAGACGGAAACTACGAGATCACCAGTTTTGAATTGACCAATCACTATGAACAAAATCAGGTACTGAATCTGATGAAGTTTGATCCGCAAGCTCCAATCTCGGCGATCCACTATGATGGAAACAATAAGACTTTTTATCTGAAGCGATTCCTGATAGAGACAGCAACAGTTAATAAAAAATTCCTATTCATTTCCGATGCCAAGAGCAGTAAGCTGTTGTATGCCACTAATACCGCAGAACCTAAGGTGGAAGCAACTTATCGTGTGAAGAATAAACACGAAAAGCAAGAATATGAATTGGCAGAACTGATCGAAGTGAAGGGCTGGAGAGCACTAGGGAATAAATTCCCGGTACAGGGATTGGTAAAGGTGGAAGATCGTACTCCTGAACCTCCTAAGGAAAAAGAAAAGCCAGTCGATTTGGAATCACTCAAGAATACCGTCAAAGATGAAGTAGAAGAAGAGGATAACCAAATGGACCTTTTCGGAGGCGGTAAGAAAGAGGAATAAACCGTGTTGGAGCAGGAGCAAATAGAGATCCTGGAGCCTTTCGTTACGGCCAATAAACAGCAGCTGATCAAAGAGGTCCTGGCTCGACGTACTCGCTATTTCACTGTAGTACTTGAGGACATATACAAACCCCATAATGCCAGCGCGGTGATCCGTACCTGTGAATGCTTGGGGGTGCAGGATGTGCATGTTATTGAAAATGTGGAGGAATATCATGTGAATCCTTATGTGGTACGTGGGGCTTCACAATGGTTGAACGTACAGCATTACAAGGAGCGGGGAAATAATACGGTGGATTGCCTTCAATCCTTGAAAAAGGATGGCTATCAGATTGTAGCGACAAGCGTAGGAGAAGATGCAGTTTCGCTCGATGATTTTCAACTTACCCAGAAATCCGCTTTTGTATTTGGTAACGAACACAGTGGCGTTTCTAAGGAAGTATTGGATTATGCAGACATTAAGCTGAAGGTTCCGATGTTCGGATTTACCGAAAGCTACAATTTGTCGGTTAGTGCAGCCATCATTTTGAACCAGGCAAGGCTACAAATCGAAAAGAGTTTGATAAATTGGCATCTCAGTGAACCAGAAATGGAAGAACTGAAGTTAGTATGGTATAAGGAGATCGTAAAGAACTCGGATATCATACTTAGAAACGCCTTGCCATAGCAATTTGAAGAAACTCGCCAAATTACTGCTGCTTGCCATTGCTGCTGCCGTTGCATTTGTGATCATTTGCAATGTGATTATTTTGATGGGTTCCAGAGATCAAATCGCTACTCTTTCCGATCTACAAGAAAGTAATTACAAAGTGGCCTTGGTTTTAGGTACCAGTAAGTGGACCATGCAAGGCACTCAAAACCTGTATTTCAAAGGCCGGGTAGAAGCTTCTCAAAAACTGATCCGTACCAAGCATGTAGCGCATTTGCTTTTGAGTGGTGACAATAGTCTTAAAGAGTATAATGAACCGCTTTTGCTGAAAAAGGAACTTGAAGCGCAGGGTGTTCCGGCTTCAGCCATGACCATGGATTTTGCGGGTTTTAGGACCCTCGATTCAATCATACGCGCTAAAGAAGTATTTGGTCAGGACAGCCTGGTCATTGTTACCCAGTCATTTCACTTACCCAGGGCTTTATACATTGCCCGGCATCATAAGATACAAGCCATTGGCTTCACAGCTCCAGGACCACAACCTGCGAAAATGCGGTTGAGAGAGGTGATCGCGAGGACTGTAGCTGTACTGGATATTCTGTTTGGTACCCAGCCAAAGTTCCTCGGGAAGGAAGAACCACTGCCGGTTGATTAGAAAGAATTCCCATTGATGTAATTGAGCTTCAATTGTCGTTGATTTTGGCTCTTGACAATGAACCAATAGTGAGATTTATTATATAATTTCGAGCCCGATATAAAATCAGTCCCTGATGAACGTTCAAGAATTTGAGAACCTACGAGAAGACGAAATACAGGTCATGCTCAAAGCCCCGGTGTATGTTGCTATTTTGATAGCGGGTGCTGACGGAAAAATTGATAAATCGGAAAGAAAAGAAGCCATAGAAGTGGCTCGATCAAGACAAAGCAGAGCGCGTGAGCAACTAGTAGAATACTACAAGGCTGTTGGCGAAACTTTCGAATCGGATTTTAACCATCTGGTAGATACGCTTCCTGAAGATGTGAAAGATCGAAATACCGATATTGAGCAAGAGCTTAGAAAGCTCAATTTCATTCTTCCAAAAATTGATCGCGTGTTCTCCATCAAATTATATGCAAGTTTGAAAGACCTGGCAAAGAAAATTGCTGAAGCTTCCGGTGGAGTTCTTGGATACCTTTCTGTTTCTTACGAAGAGAAATCATTGATGGATCTTAAGATGATCAACGATCCTGAGAAAGCAGGTATTTGATCATTAACGATAAATTTTATAAAGAAGAGCTGCGATATCGTAGCTCTTTTTTTGTGCTTTGAATTATAATTTATTGAATCGTATTTCGCCTGATTTGAAATCATTACCTTCAAACAACAAATAATTACCCGCTTGTGAATAAAGCATCCATCGTACCGCCACTTCGCTTTGTCTTCCTTATGTGGCTTTTCTTTGCCGTAGAAACCACGCTTGGACTGGATCTGAGCTACATGGGTATTCGACCCAGAACTTTAGACGGCACTCTTGGTATCGTCACCGCTCCTCTGGTTCACGGAAGTTTGTGGCACATCATTTCCAATACGTTTCCCATGCTCTTCCTGGGGGTAGTTTTGTATGTGTTTTACAGCAAGATCGCAACACAGGTATTTCTGCAGTGCTATGTTTTATCCAGTGTATTGGTTTGGCTTTTTGCAAGGCCACTGTATCACATCGGTGCAAGTGGTGTGGCTTATGGCCTGGCAGCTTTTCTGATGTCCATGGGCTTTTTCCGCCGGGACATCAAATCCATTCTCATCACCCTGGTCATCATTTTCATGTACGGAGGATTGATCTATGGTGTCCTGCCCATGAGGCAAGGAGTTAGTTGGGAAGGGCATTTATTCGGGGCGATCGTGGGAGTCGGTTCGGCTTATTTCCTGAGGAATGCGAAGTGAAAATCAATAGATTCTCTTGAGGGAATGGGGAAGTAACGATTGATTGCTGCCTGGTCTACATAGCGTTTTCGTTCACATTTGAATTACTATTAATTTTAGTTAAATACTAATAAAGATGGTATATTTGAATCATGCAAGACCATGACTACTTCAAAGGCAAAGGAGCACAGATCAACACCTTTAACCGGTTCGATAAACATCATTTGGCTTATGATCACGTGGAGGGGCTGGATGAGCAACATTTAGCAGATAAACCCAAAACAGAGATCTTTTACGAAACACCCAAAAAGATCATTTCCCGAAATGACAGTCCGGACTTGCCATTTGATCATTCAGTAAATCCTTATCAAGGGTGCGAACATGGTTGCATCTACTGCTATGCACGTAATTCGCATGAATATTGGGGGTTCAGTGCCGGATTAGACTTTGAAAGTAAGATCATCGTAAAGAAAGACGCACCACAATTGTTGGAAGAGGCCTTCCTCAAAAAGTCATGGAAGCCATCAAAACTCATGCTTTCAGGCAATACGGATTGTTATCAGCCTTTGGAGCAACGTTTTGAACTTACGCGGGCCATTTTGAAGGTTTGTTTGAGGTATCGCAATCCCGTAGGGATCATAACGAAAAATGCATTGATCACCCGGGACATAGATATACTAAAAGAATTAGCAAGTCATCGATTGGTGCATGTGTATTTGTCCATCACAACCCTCGATGAAAAGCTGAGGCAATTGATGGAGCCAAGAACGGCAAGTGCGGTTAAGAAGCTGAGGGCAATTCGTCAGCTCACCAATGAAGGAATTCCGGTAGGTATCATGAATGCACCAATCATACCAGGTCTGAATCATCATGAAATCCCAAAGGTTTTGGAAGCTGCTGCTCACGCAGGTGCAAAGTCAGCTGGCTATACGGTCGTTCGGTTAAATGGCCAGATTGCTGATTTGACCAGGGACTGGCTATTTAAGAACTTCCCGGATCGCGCGCAAAAAGTCTGGAATCAGGTTTGTGAGCTGCACGGCGGAAATGTTAACGACTCTGAATTTGGAAGAAGGCAATCAGGAGAAGGGAGTTATGCGGATATCATTAAGCAATTGTTTAAGAAGTCCCAGAAGAAATACTTTGAAGGACGCAGCATGCCCAAGATCGACATGGATTCCTTCCGAAGAGGAGGGAACTATCAGCTGTTTTAGTAGTCTTTGGCCCTTTTTGGTTTTATCACCGAAAAGCAATCTAACGGATAATACGTTTGTGTATTAACCAATGCAAGTTGTCACCAAAAAAGTGTCAACCGATTAAAGTATCTCTAATGAAAATTAATCCTTCGCTTTACTCGCGATGAACAAAGCTCCACCGGCAAGAGCAACGTCTCTAATGAACCAGCTAGAAGCAAGAGGTACACCTCGAAGGAATCCTTTGAAATGGATCAGGAAGGCAAAAAGCAAGATCATTACACCCAGTAATCCGGCACCCAGGCGGCTTTTCTTTCCAATGATGATGCTGATGGCTGCCAGAATAAAGCCTACTCCTGTGACATAGACCCATATTTCTTTGAAGGGCATGTAGGAGGGAACCGTTCTGGTAACGACTGATGATTTAGTAAAATGGAAAAATCCAGAAAGAACCATGGGAATCGCAAAAAGCAAACGCCCAATCAGATCCAGGTGCTTCATGTTATAAAAGTATGGGCCTAAGTTAACCGTTTATCTGAAAAGGAGTCCTTCTTGTTGGTTTTTATCCTGCTGGATGAGGAGCATTTGTGAGTGAGTTGACTTTTTTGAAGCCCTCATTGTAAAAAAGCCCGCGGATCAAAATAGACACGTTATGAGAAAAATATTTTCAGTTCAGAAAGTTTACTCATTAGTTCCCAGGTCGTAATTGATCATCCAGTTGATGCCGAATTTGTCCTGAAAAGAACCAAAATACGAACCCCAGAAGGTGTCTTGCATGGGCATGGTGACTTTTCCATCAGCAGAAAGTCCTGAGAACACATGGTCTGCTTCTTCTTTTGAATCTGTTTGTAACGAGACGGAAAAGTTATTCCCAGTGTTTAACCCTGAGGCCCAGGGACCAGCCATATCACTTCCCATGAGTTTGGTCGTTTCCCCAATGGGTAAGGTCATATGTAAAATCAGGTTTTTGTCCTCTTTGGAAAGGGGAGGCATGCCTTCTTGAGGAGGTAACTCACTGTAGCGACTTAGTGCTTCATATTCACCGCCAAACACCGATTGATAAAAATTGAAGGCTTCTTCACAATTGTCTTTGAAGTGGATGTAGACATTAAGGTGTTTCATGTTTATGATCTTTCATAAATTAAGATAAACATTTTCTATTGTAATATGATTGCTGGAGGCCTATTCTCACTACCTTCCTGATCTTGGAGTGCATCACCCAACTTGCCTCTCATTTCATCTGCTATTGCCTCCATATTCTGAACAATATCCGGGTGTTGTGAAGCGATATCGGTCGTTTCTGATGGGTCTTCTTCCAGGTTGTACAACTCCAGTTGCGTAACATTCAATTGTTCATAGGGGACTGGGAAACCATCTTTTCCACCTTCACGACCATTTAGTGAGCGGTAGGTATGAGGGAAGTATAGCTTCCATTTTTCATGTGTCACCGCATGCAATTCATTGGTTTTATAGTAATGGAAATAGGCCTCCTGTACAGGCTCATTACTATTTCCGGTAAGGATCGAGCGGATACTTTTTCCATCAATAAAATTGGGAGGCAAAACGGCCCCGGTCCATTCTGCAATGGTTGGCAGCAAATCAATGGCCATGGTGGGTGTGGCTACTTCGAGTCCTTTAGGGATTACTCCCGGAAACCGAGCGATGAAGGGTTCTCGTTGACCGCCTTCCCAGGCAGTACCTTTTCCTTCTCTTAGGATGCCGGCAGATCCCGCATGTTCTCCATAGTTGATCCACGGACCATTATCAGAGGTGTAAATGACTAAGGTGTTGTCATCGATTCCGTACTCTTTTAATGCTTGTAAGATCTGTCCGGTCGACCAATCGATTTCCATGATCACATCACCGTAAAGCCCACGTTTGGATTTGTTTTTGAATTTGTCAGAGACAAACAGGGGAACGTGTGGTTGGGGATGAGGGACGTATAAAAAGAACGGTTGGTCTTGGTTTCTTCGAATGAAATCAATGCTCTTTTCGGTAATTTCAGTTGTCAGCGTGCTTTGATCTTCCAGCGTATCGATGATCGTTCCCTGCTCGTAGAGCGGCAAGGGTCCGAAGTTGAAAATTGGGCCTTGCTGTGGATGATAAGGCCACATGTCGTTGGAATAGGGTATGCCATAGTATTCATCAAACCCATGATTCAAAGGCAGGAGTGAAGGATGGTCTCCCAAATGCCATTTGCCAAAGATGCCATTGTTGTAACCTTTTGCTTTGAGCATTTCAGCAATGGTGACTTCATCATGGTTCAAGCCTTTCTTACTGTTAGGCATGTACGCTGCGTGTACACCGATGCGATTTGGATAGCAACCTGTAAGCAATGCTGCCCGACTAGCTGAGCACACAGCCTGCGCGGCATAAAAATGAGTTAGTTTAACACCTTCCCTTGCCATTTGATCGAGGTGAGGTGTTTCGATATCGGGAGATCCGAAGCATCCCACATCTTCGTACCCCTGGTCGTCAGTGAAGATGATGATCACATTGGGTGGTCGGTCGGGTTTAGCCGATTTTGTTTGACAGCTGTAGAAAACAATTCCCATCAAGAGAATGGAAAGAGAGAAGGAAGGAAGAAATGAAAAAAGTTTATTCATGGACTGAGCCTGATAGGCGTGATTGATCCATGAATTTACGGAAAAGAATTGGCTTGAATTCTCATTTTGAAGGACCTGAAGAGAATTGAAGCTGCCGTCGTTGAAGGTAGCCCTTGGTACCCTCAGGGGTCTTTACTCTCAGGTAATTGGCAATCACAGCTTCTACTTCCAGCGCTGTGTCAGTTTGTATCGTATCAATCACTTGCGATCGATGTTTGGGTAAGTTTCGTAGGAAACTGGATTTTGAAGCGTGTACGGGTTGACCTAGCAGGGCAAGGTGATCACCGATTGGAGTAGGCTGATCGGAAATCTCAACAATGTGTGCATAGGGATCGATCGGGCCATTGCTGTAGATGCCGAAATGTAGGTGCGGAGGGGTGTATCGTGCATTCCCCGTGTTGCCGACTGTGCCTATGGTGTCACCAGGATTGACGTATGTACCTTGTTCGGCGATTAGAGAGTCCAAATGCGCGAAATACAGGCTTTGGTTTCTTTTATTATCCCGAATCCAAACTACTTTGCCGCCAATACCGCGAGTACCCACAAACCTCACATATCCCTTGGTGGGAGCAACAATAGGCGTTCCACGTTTTGCAAAAATATCTACGCCGTGGTGTTTCCTTCTGCCTCCATCCCTGGGGTCGCCAAACAAGCTCCAGATCGCTCTTTTGTTTTTACCTGCAACTGGAAATTGCAGCGTAGGCCCATGTTGGATATCAATCTTATAGCTACCACCACGCAGCAGTTCTGGTTGAAATCGTAGGATGTATTCTGCATCACGTCGAGGTTCAAATGCCAGTTGCCAGCTACTATCAGCAGAGGCAACATGTCGATAGTCACCCAAGGAGTCATTCACAATTCTGAAGGCATCAATGAATAAGATGGCTGAATCTCCTTCAATCTGATCCAAACTTATCACGATTTTATGGCCTCTTTTTGCGGAAAACCGATAACCTAACGCTTCAGGCAACTTTGGGTCCATGTGAAATGCTTCCTGATAAGGGAGCTGTAAGGTTACTTGCTCTTCAAAAATCTGATTAGCTGCAGTAAGCCAATCTTTTCCTAACGCTGTTTCATTTAGATTGGCTTCTACTAAATTATTTCGATAGGCATCATGACTATCTCGAGGATAATACCGTGGCGGTACTTTTTCTTCTTTTGAACAGGAGGTAAACAGTACCTGTAGACAGATCAGCAATAGGAAATACTTACCGTAGGTTTGGAAGGCCATTACCGCGTGGAAACGAACTTTAGGTGCTTTGGGTTTTTTGTTTTTTCCCAATGGTAAGAAAAAGAAAAGTAGCACAAATCAATACCTTGATGACAATTTAGGATGGTATTTGTCGTTTTATTTCCATCACTAAACCACGCACAAAATGACGAGAATTATAAATTTCGCTTGTTTCAGCTGTTTGATTTTGATAGCTGCAGGCTGCACTTTAAGCGACGCGAGTTTAGCTTATGATGGTTTCGATCCTTCCATTGCAGGTGGAGATCGCTATAATGATTTTGAGGAAAGTCCTTTTATCAACACAACTGAACAAGCGATTTCTACCTTTTCGATTGATGCGGATGGTGCTTCATACGCGAATGTACGTCGGTTCATTACTCAGGATCAAACCGTACCACCAAAGGGAGCGATAAGATCGGAGGAATTACTGAATTATTTTGACCTGGATTATCCCTTACAGGAAACGGATCAGTCGATATCTCTTAATGGGGAAATTAGCGATTGTCCCTGGCAGGAAGGAAACAAGTTGATCAGGATTGGTATTCAGGGACGCGAGATCCCAGATGAGCAATTGCCCAATTCAAATTTCATCTTTTTGATCGATGTTTCTGGTTCCATGTCGAGTGAAGACAAACTGGAGTTATTAAAGAACGGTTTCAATGCCTTTGTCGATCAAATGCGTGCTGAAGATCGGGTAGCCATTGTGACCTATGCTGGTTCAGCGAGGGTTGTTCTGGAATCTACGCCAGGAACGGATAAGGCAACCATTAAATCGGCGATATCCAGACTGGGAT
This sequence comes from Cytophagales bacterium, assembly GCA_033344775.1. Lineage (NCBI taxonomy): Bacteria > Pseudomonadati > Bacteroidota > Cytophagia > Cytophagales > Cytophagales bacterium. The sequence continues at coordinate 681,039 of JAWPMT010000002.1, forward strand.
CGGGTGGAGGTACTGCGGGAGCGGAAGGAATTCTTACTGCCTATAATATTGCTGAACAACATTTTATCGACGGTGGAAATAACCGGATCATCATCGGGACTGATGGAGACTTTAATGTAGGGCCGTCAAGTCAGGAAGATTTGGTGACACTGATTGAGGAAAAGCGCGCATCTGGTATTTACATTACAGTAATTGGCGTAGGCAGGGGTAATTTGAATGATGCGGCCCTTGAGCAGATTGCCAATCATGGCAATGGTACCTATGAATATGTGGATCACATCGAGCAATTGAGAAAAGTCTTCATTTACGACTACTCTAAATTTTATGCGGTGGCCAAGGATGTTAAGGTTCAGGTGGAATTCAATCCGGAGCTTGTCTCATCCTATCGACTTATTGGGTATGAAAATCGTGTATTAGAAACTGAGGATTTTGAGGATGATAGTGAAGATGCCGGTGAGATAGGGGCAGGACAGAATATAACAGCACTGTATGAGATTGTTCCAGCTGATTTGGAGGAAGAGAGTGCATTGCGACTGGACCCTTCCTTTACCATTCAATTCAGGTACAAAAATCCGGACTCAGAGAGCAGTGTTGAAACGGAGCTTGAAGTATTGGATTTGGGACATACGTTTGAACAGTCCAGTGATTTCATGAAATTTTCTGCAGGTATTGTGGCGTATGGAATGCTGTTAAGAGGATCGGCTTATGCAGGTAAAGTGTCTTATGGAGATATCCTCACATGGCAGGAAGGTTTGACTTTACCAGATGAACATGGATTCAAAGCAGAGTTTGCCCGGCTTGTCAATGCGACAGATAACCTTCAGTAAATCATTTTGATATTGATAAAGCGCCTGGCTTTCACGACTTTTGCGCGATGGAATTGTCAGAGGTAGAGGAGCAGAACCGAAAACTGGTCAAGCGTTTACGAAAGTCTGTTTGGGAAGCAGATGAAGATTTTGGCCTGTTTGAGGCAGGAGACAAGATCATGGTTTGCCTTTCCGGTGGAAAAGACAGCTACACGCTGCTGGATATGATCATGCATGTACAAAAGGTGCGTGGTTTTGATTTTGAGGTCATTGCTGTAAACCTTGACCAAAAGCAGCCCGGTTTCCCTGAACGTGTGCTGCCTAACTATCTGGATGCGCAGGGCGTTAACTATCAGATCCTGGAGCGGGATACGTATAGCATTGTGGTAGATAAAGTACCGGAAGGTAAGACCATGTGCAGTTTGTGTTCCAGGTTACGTCGTGGGACCTTGTACAGCTATGCTAAGGAGATTGGTGCCAATAAAGTGGCATTAGGACATCACAGGGAGGATGTCCTGGAGACTTTTATGATGAATCTCTTCTTTAATGGGAAACTAGAAGCAATGCCAGCCAAATACCTGACCGATGATGAGGCACATTTGGTAATCCGGCCTATGGTTTACTGTAAGGAAGAGGAGATCGCAACTTATGCTCAGCTTCGAGAGTTTCCTATCATTCCATGTAATCTCTGCGGTTCGCAGGAAGGCCTACAGCGTCAGATCATCAAGGATCTGCTGACTACCTGGGAAAAAAAGTATCCCGATCGCAAAGAAATCATGCTGACTGCTTTGAAAAATGTACACACCTCTCACTTACTGGACAAAGACCTGATGGCTTTTCGGGACCTGATGACCGCTACTCCAGACGCTGTGACAGAATAACGACTGGGCCTTCGGGATTGAAATTTTTGGTTTTATCGTACGCTCCCCAGGGGCTATTAGCGATGAACAGGAACTGATCTTTTGTGAACGTCCCGGTGGTAGGCTCATTCAGGATACCTGCTTGATCCACAAGTTTCGCCGACTCAATTTTAGTACCATTTGTGTCCAATTGAAACTGATAAAATCGCATTGGTTTGGTCCCATTTTGTGTCGCAAATAGTTTCCCATCGTGATAATAGAGGCCATCTATACCTTTATACGAGACATTTTTAGGAGGTCGCATAGTTTTTAAAACCTTTTTTTGATCCAGGTAATACAAACCAGTGATGTAATCGGATAAGTACAACTTAGAGCCGTCCTTATTATAAGTCATCCCTTGAATGTTGAAAAAATTGCCTGAAAGGTCCTTATATAGGATAGGGCCTTTTTCTAAATCTTTGATTTCCCATATCTGGTTGTGCTTTAGGTCACTGACCAGTACATTTCCTTTTGGACCAATGGTAATGCCACCAAGGACCTTATTGTCAAACAACCATTTAGCTTTTAATTTCTTAGTGGTCATGTCAAATACAAACATGCTGGATTTGCTTGCATGCAAGGAATCATGATAGTCGACCATTTCGGAGAGCGCAGCGGTAACCGCCCACAATTCATTTTTGGATTCATTAAGGGCAATGCCCATCACTGCATACATGTTTTGCTGGGTTGGTAACCATTCCGATAATTGGCCATCCAAATTGGCTTTCATGATGCGACGGGATCGAATGTCGCCAAAGAAAAAACTGTTGTCTTTAGTGCAATAAGTAATGCTTTCGGGGTGAAAACTTTGTGCTTCTAGTTTGAATGCCTCATTGCTGGTGCGAATGGTGTCGCTGAGATCGATTTGCAGTTCAACCAGTTCCAGAAATCGGGGATCGTCCCACAGCCTTTTGAAATCTTTGTCGGTACTGAAGTCATGGGTTGCATTCATCAATAAGAATTCTTTCAATCGTGCAAAGGCATGATCGGTTCTGCCGGTGAGAGCTGAGCCACAGGCCAGATTGTAGATCAGTGTTGGATTGCCCGGTCGAATTTCATTGGCCCTCTTAAAAGCTTTGTAAAACCCTTGATAGTCAGACGTTTCATATGCTGCAATTCCCGTCTTGTAATAGATCATCAGGCTATCTTGCTGGGCCCACAGCCCAATAGGGATCAAGAGTAGGAGATAAAAAATTAATCTTGACATTTGAGTTTTTGGTGGTATTTCTAGCGAAACAACGGCAGATGGGCGTACCCTCAACCAACTTGTAAATAAGCCGGGATTTTATTTGATCGGTAAGCTGAAAACATCAACGGAGGGTTGCGAGTTATACTCATTTGACTAACATTGCTGATATGAAATTTCTGGTTGGTGTACTGTTGCTTTGCACTTTTATTTGCTGTGATATGAATGAAAACGAACCTGTTGAAACCGAGTCTTTGCGGTACCTCGCACTTGGAGATTCTTATACCATTGGAGAAAGTGTGGATGAGAACCTTCGTTGGCCTGTACAACTGACTGCCAGACTGAATGAAAATGGCGCTAATTATGATGATCCCCAAATTATCGCGACGACAGGCTGGACCACCAACGAATTGCAGGCGGCTATTGCTGAGGCTGATCCCCAGGGAACCTATGATTTGGTTTCTTTACTGATCGGTGTAAACAATCAGTTTAGAGGTTACGAATTTTCGCAATACGAAACAGAATTTGTGGCATTGCTGGATCAAGCCATCGGGTTTGCGGGAGGCGATGTGAATAAGGTCTTTGTGGTTTCAATTCCCGACTATGGGTTGACACCCTTCGGAAGTAGATTTGGCCCGGAGAAAATCGCTCGAGAACTCGATGAATACAATGCGTATGCCAAAGCACAGACCGAGGAGCGAGGTATCAAATTTTATGACATCACACCAATTTCCAGAGAAGCAGGCGAAAACCCCGATTTGGTTGCGAGTGACAACCTACATCCCTCAGGAACAATGTACACCCGCTGGGTGGAAGAGGTGATTTTGCCTGGGTTTGTGGAGTAGGTTTCGACAGGCTCAACCTGACACTCCTAAAAGCTTCAGCCTGACGATCTTATTCTCCTAACTTATCAACATGGTATGATCAGCCTTTTTCAAAGTGGGATTAGAAGTTGTTAATATCTGTAGTCCTTCTACTAGTTTTTCAAGAAGCAGAAACGAACATTCATTGGTGATTATAACAAAAGAGCACTAGCTCGTCCGCCTGCAGGACGAGGTATGGCCGGCCCCGCTTGGTGCAGGGCCAGGGCGAAAGGGGGTGCAGATGGGCGTCATAATTCTTGACAAAAAAGTATATCTGTTCACTAATCGATAAATATTCTTTGATCATCGTGTGCTAAACTGCTTCTTTTGGCGTTGTGATGTAATAATTCTAATTTAGGGCTTTCATTGCCAAATCGGCTTTTATGCGAGTGTTATGCGTTTTTGTGTTTGCGATGATCCTGCTAACGGCTTGCACGGATAGGATCATATGCCCTGCTTACCAGAGCACGTATATCCTCGACGACTCTACCCGAACCGCATTCTATTCATACGCCTGGAAACTCGATGAGGGCACTCGTCAACAATACATTGCTTCTTTATCGGCCGTAGATACCACGCAAGTGGACTCGATTGGAATGGGAGATTCTCCTCCAAAAAATAACTGGAGCGAATATTACGCCTATGCAGGCAGGTATGTTCAGCCCCGGGAAGAAGTAAGAAAGACGAAATACGGCATTGTCAAAAGAGAGCCTCACTGGTTGAAAAAATATAAACTACGTACCGCTCCGATGGTGAATGTATATGGGCCAGAGCGTGACCAAACCGGACCTGTCAATGAAGGCGAGTTCTATGCCTCAGATTTTGATTCATCAGATTCACTGGGAATTGTATCATCGGATTCGCTCGCATTGGATTCTATTGCAGTTGCCAAGCAGGAAGTACCTTCTTCGGTGAAGCAGAAAAAAGAGCAGAAATATCGCTTCCGTTATGATCCTAATGATAACTTCAATGCAGAACAGGACTACTATAACAAGTATTTTGGGAAACTGCTCGTAGACAATCGTCCGGATCCAAAACCAGCACCTGTAGACACCCTGGCGAATCAAACAGTGGTACCGGATTCGCTTCAGACTGAGAAAAAGGGCCTGGGAGGCTTGTTTAAAAAGAAGAAAAAGAAACAAAAAGAGGAGGATCCTAATTCGGAAGAAGATCCACCTGCTGAAGGCGTTCCTGCCGAAGAAAACAACGAAGAAGAAGATCCTGAAGAGGGAGGAGGGAAATAGTCCTTCAATCGTATAACCTATACATATTTACCTTACGATGATCGATGACCAGCTAAAGTTAATTTTTGTGGAAAATTCTAAGGCTGGGAGCTACGCGATTAAGATGGCCTTGATGGGACATGATTTTATTCATAATCCATTCGATCCTCGTTTTCCGACGGTCAACCACAAGACCCCAGAGTTGATCAAGCAAAAATTCCCGAAGGCATGGGATGAATACTTGTCCTTTGTAATCGTACGGAATACGTGGGACCGAGCGCATTCTTTTTTTTATTATTATCAGAAATATGGTGTAGCAGAAAGTTATAAGTCAATGACTTTCGATGATTGGGTAGCTAAAGGCTGTCCTGCACCAAAAGATGATCAATTAAGATCAATCATGAGCGGAGAAGGACGTCTGGATGATGTCCTGGATCAAATGCGTTACATCAAAGAGGTGGATGAAGTCATTGTCTTGCACAGTTCGAACTTGAACAAACGCAACGAGGAATTACAAATTGGTCTTGATCGCGTGCTGGACAGAGTTGGAATTGATCGCATAGCTGTGCCAGTAGGGAACAACCAGGGAAGGAACGAGAAGAAGGTGCAGTGGAAGGAAGCAACGATTAAGCTATTGGGAGAGCGATACAAAGAAGAAATCGATCATTTTGGTTTCAAAGCACCGGAATTGATCAATTAGAATCCTTTTTTGATCTCTTAAGAAAGAAGGTGTTTAATTGCTCATTTAAGCTTTTCTGCCACGAGAAGGAGTTTGTCTTATGCCACAATGTTCATTTGCAAAGAGCATTTACAGTGGCTGAAACGTGCATTCACCCAACATTTCTGAAAAAATTATAGCGAGGTTTTGAATAGATCAATAAAATTCTCTATTCTTGTACTGTATTAGTAAAGTAGTACACTAAATCAGTGACATGATTAACATTCAAAAACTCAACTTTCAATACCCCAAGCGAGCGCCGCTGTTTCAAGACCTTTCCTGTGAATTGTCTGCGGGCAGTATCACGGGTTTGCTTGGGAAAAACGGAGCTGGTAAGACCAGTCTCCTGAAGATGATGACAGGGTTGTTGTTTCCGCAATCGGGGGCCATACAGGTCAATGGTCACGACCCAATGAAGCGGGAGCCCAGTCATCTGGAAAATCTCTTTTTTGTGTCGGAGGAATTCTTCCTGCCGGCCATTTCAGGGAAGCATTATGTGAAGGCCAATGCGCCTTTTTATCCTCGGTTTGATCAAACGCTGTTCGATGAACTGGTCAATTCATTTGAACTGCCGGAATTGCACAATTTGCAGAAACTGTCTTACGGTCAAAAGAAAAAGTTTCTGATCTCATTTGCACTCGCCACTAAATGCAGGCTGTTGGTATTGGATGAACCGACCAACGGACTGGATATTCCGAGTAAATCTATTTTCAGAAAATGTATGGCAGGAGCCCTCGATGAAGATCAGCTGGTCCTGATCTCCACTCATCAGGTCAAAGATGTGGAGAACCTAATCGACCGGATATTGATCCTGGATGAAGGCAAGTTTGTGATGCAAAAGGAAATGCACGAAATCTCCAGTAAGCTGCGGTTTGCGAATAGCAGTGTTGCGGAAGGAGAGGAGATATTGTACAGTGAAGCTTCGCCTGGCGGGTACCGGGTCATTACTCCTGGCGACAGTTCACATGTAGATATCGAATTATTATTCAACGCGGTAACCCAAGGGACTCAAAAACTCAGAAGCTATGTCAACTAACAACACCTTTAGCCTACCTCGTTTCATCCAATTAGCGAAACAAAGTTTCGCGCACCATCAAAGACTGATCTTATTTACTCTGGTAGGGTTTAGTGGAGCACTGTTTATCTTGTTTTTTCTGGTTCAGCTTTCTAATGATCTGAACCCGGGCTCAGAACCAAGAATTTTCCTCCCATTATTCATGGTCATATTCATCGGTGGAGGACTACTCTTCGTAGGTAATTCATTTTCGGGATTTCGAGCGAAAGAAAAAACCATCAGTTTTTTGATGCTGCCAGCCTCAAGTCTAGAAAAATTCTTGCTGGAATTGATCAGTAAACTAATTGTATTGTTTATTCTGGTGCCTGCCATGTTTTGGATCATCTTCCATTTTGAAGGGTATGTATTTCAGGTATTCTATCCGGATGCGAATTTTTCAACCATGCAGCTCAATAAGATTCCAGAACTGGTCCCTAATGATCCTGCGGGCACTTGGATCAAATCATTTATCTCTGGATTGGCGTTCATGGGACTGATGATTGCTTTTACTGGAGCGGCACACTTTGAAAGATACCCGTTGGTGAAGACGCTGTTTGTCATGGCGGTGATCTTCTTCAGCTCCATGGGAATCTTGTATGTGGTCATCGAAAAGTTGGGTCTTGCAATGTATCACCCTAATGATAGCCTTTGGTTATTTCCAAATTCCGGGAAACAAGCCATTGGATGGGTGTCCATCATCGTATGGTCCATCAATTTGGTACTACTGACGGTTTCATTTTTGAAAATTAAGGAGAAGGAGGTGTGATATGAAGTTTAGTGAAAACAAAAGCATATTCCTTCAGATCGCCGACAACATCATTGAGAAAGTGATGAGTGGCGTGTATCCGGTAGGGGATAAGATTCCCTCCGTTCGAGAACTGGCGCTGCAAGTGGGCGTCAACCCTAACACAATTATGAGAACCTACAACGAATTGCAGTCCATGAACATCATTGAAAATAAAAGGGGGATCGGCTACTTTGTAAATACCGATGCCCAGAAGTTTATCCTGGAGTCTAAACGAAAGGAATTCTTCGGACGGGTATTGCCTGAAATCATTCGTCAGGCAGCTCTTTTAGGTATTTCATCCGATGAATTGAAGCAGGAGATTGATCAACTAAATACGGAAGCACATGAAAATGAGTAATCGAATTTTACTAATAACCGCTGCTGTGCTCGTGTTTTACATCACCGCTGCGTTTGTTGAACTGAGGCTTAGGGGAGATTATGGTCATAAGGAAACCAAGACTGAAAAGCAGGTGATACCTGACTTTAAACATCTTTCCTTTGAGGGGATCGATCAACATGTCAATATTCATCATTCCGATACGGCATCTTTTGAGTTGAACGCGGAAAGGGCTTATTCCTTTGAAGCTATCGAATATGAAATGAAAGGCGATACGTTGGTGCTTATTGATTTAGGGTCTGCGAATGATGAACAGCAGTCCTTCGTGATCAATACCGGTCCAGCATTCACGTCGATCACTTCGGTCGAGAGCAGGTATACAATAAGAGACTTACGCCTCGATAGCCTGGTGATAAACCAACGAGGAGGTAGAGGGGCATTATCTGATTGTCCGAGGGTTGGACATTTGGACTTGCAGGCGACCTGGGATGCTGAATTCGATGTATTTGAGACACCTTTTGAAAGTGTGAATCTTGAAATCAATCAGAGCAATGTTGAGCTCCGTTCAGAAGTTAGATCATTAACTGGTCAAATGAGTGATAGGTCTTATTTGAGCTTACATGAAGTGAAGAATTTCCAATTTCAGAAGGATGAAACCAGTAATCTGAGAATGTACTAAATAAACGTAAGTAGTGCTGTTATGATCAAAGCCAGCTTCCGATAGGAGGTTGGCTTTGTGGTTTAATAGGTTATCCTGAATCTTTTCCGTCATTCCGGCCGGAACTTGGTGGAGTGCCGGAATCTCATCAAATGGAGCATTCACTATCAATCTGAGTTCGATTCTAAAACACGCCTTTCAGCGCGTCTACGTGACCCGGTCATTCCAGAATTTTCTGGTCAAAAATTCCTAGAAGAACAGAAAATATCAGCCGCCCAGTCCGGGGAATCTCTTTTACGCGCTGATGAGATTACCGACAAAATGCTCTCTTTAGAGAAATGTTGAGCCCAATTTTCGAGAATGACGTGTTTTAGAAACTCAGGTTACCGGTTTTTGAGATTCCTTGTTCAGGCACCCTGAACTCCATTTCACTTCTTCAGGAATGACGATTAAAAATTTTATTTTGCAATTACGTATTCTAAACTTCGTAGGTATTATCACCTATGATATGAATTAACAACTCTTAGCCCTTGCAAGTGTTTCACCTGAGAGAGGTTAACGACCCATTGGAGGTAACTCCGAACAAGCCATTCAACCATCTAAAATACAGATTTTACGAACCTGACAACCACCGAAAAGGTTTGCGTATTTCCACAGGACTGAATCGTCTACCTTCGCGGGAACATGAGAATCAAAGCCCATCTTCCGTTTGATCCTTCTAAGTTTCCCTTCTTCTATGGGATCATTATTCTGGTAGCAGGATCCTTGGGTATCTTCATGAGTATTCCCGGACAGACCATGGGTGTTTCTGTATTCACAGATCCATTGTTGGGAGTATTGAATATTTCCAGAGATGAGTTGAGCCTGGCGTATATGTTCGGGACCATTGGTAGTTCCTTTCTGCTTCCCTGGGCCGGAAAGAAGTATGACCTGTGGGGTGCACGTACATTGGCCATTCTATCAAGTCTGGGGTTAGGATTGATCTTGATGGTCTTAAGTAACGTGGACTGGATCATCTTTGAGGTACTTGGCTTATCCAAACCTTTGTTGATACTGATTATCATGACCGTCTGTTTCCTTTTTCTGCGATTCTTCGGGCAGGGGGTACTTACCATGACCTCCCGCAACATGATGATGGAATGGTTCGATAAAAGAAGAGGGTTAGCAACTGGGATTAGTAATGTATTCGTTTCCGTCGCATTTTCTATTTCACCCATCTGGTTGTATCACCTGATCTCTCAATACTCATGGAATGGTGCCTGGCAGCTATTAGCTGTAGTTGCGGGATTAATTTTTCCATTGTTCGCTTTTCTCGTTTTTAGAGATCGTCCGGAGGACAGTGGACTAAAGCCAGATGGAAATTTCACAGGGAGTAAAAAAGTCTCGAAACATCTTTACCCAGTAGTGAAGCAATTCACGAAAAGTGAGGCGATCCGTAGCTATTCTTTCTGGATATTTGCTTTGCAGTTGGCGATGCAGGGACTTTATATCACAGGATTTACTTTTCATGTAATATCCATTTTTGGGGAAAGCGGCCTGACGGAACAAGAAGCGATACGAATCTTTTTGCCCTCTTCCTATGTGGCTGTGGCCGTGACACTTATTGCCAGTAGCATCAGTGACCATATTCCGTTAAAGTATATTTCCATGCTCAAAGGAGCGGGTGCTTGCGTGGGCATTCTGGGATTCATTTTACTCGGTTCCTGGTCGGGTGCTTACTATCTAATCGTTATTGGTCAGGGAATCATGACCGGGCTTTTTGCGGTATTGAATTCGGTAAGCTGGCCACGCTATTTTGGAAGATTACATCTTGGTGCGATCACCGGACAGGTCACGATGATGATGGTATTTGCAAGTGCTTTAGGTCCGATCCTATTTAGTTTGTCTCTTACTCTTTTTGGTTCCTACATACTTGCCGGATGGATATGCCTCTTCATTTTTGCTTGCCTGGCTATTGGGGCGATTAAGGCGGAGAATCCACAGAAAGGGCTACAACCCTAAAACCTCCATTTTGGGAATTCCAAGATGTCATTCTATCTTGTATGTAGGGTTCATTTTTGGGTGAATGCTCTTTCATTACATGATTTATCATCAGGAACAACCACACGATCGGTTAAAAGAATTGGTGAGGTGCTTATGGCGGCTTGAAAACCGAGGGCCAGAAGTAATTCAGCACACTATTCTTCCTGATGGCTTTTTCGATCTGTTGGTGAGCTACCAAAATCAGGAGTTGAAGGAAATAGCGTTATCTGGCTTGTGGACGCATAGAGCACAGGTGATGATCATGCCTGGCACCGTCATATTTGGGGTACAGTTTAGACCCCTGTCCGTGGAAGTCTTGATTCAAAAGCAAATAGCTTCATTATTAAATGATATTGATCTAATAGATCAGGACTTTTGGGGGCTGGATAAATTTGATGAAAGAGCTCAACCATTCTCCTCCTTCATGAATAATCGATTATTAACAATCGTTGCAAAAGCTAAAGCAATTGATTCACGGAAAAAGCATCTTTTAACGCTGGTGGACCAAACCAAAGGAACACAATCTGTGGATCAGTATTCGGAGGTAGTTTGTTGGACTAAACGTCAGATCAACAGGTATTTTCAAACGACTTTTGGGATTTCACTAAAAACTTACTGCACGATCAGAAAGGGTGCCGCTTCATTTGGACAGATCAAGAGAGGTAAATTGTACCCGGAACAGCCATATTTTGACCAATCTCATTTTATCAAATCGATCAGGAAAATTTCGGGAGTCACTCCCAGTGAATTAACCAAAAACGAAAACGACCGATTTTTACAATTGTCGATTATAAAGGAAAAATAAATTAGCTACTGTTTCCGCTGGCTAATTACCCTAAATAATAATCGAAATGAATAAAACTGCTGTTACCTTTTCCATTGTTCTGTATGCGTTGGTTGTTCCGATATTAGAGATCAATGATACCCATGTCTTCAACCCGGACTGGACTCCCCATGCAAGGATCCATGAAGTATGGCAACTCTTTACCAATACCGGGATCGGTATGTTATGTCTATGGCTGATATGGCAAAAGAAGAAAACACGTCTGGCCGGAATATTAAGCCTTTTGGTAACTGGTGGATTTTTACTGGCCTACTTCATAAGAGATGCGTACGGAGGTTCCATGAAGTACCTCGATGGTTCTGAGAAAACGTTATTAGGGATAAATATAGGTTTGCTAGGTTTTGGAACTGCGGTTATCCTGATCTTGCTGGCTTTCATTTTTGAAAGGGGAAGAATACATTGACCAGAGTGTTGAAAACTTAGCCTTCGACCTTATAGCTCTTGGATTGTTTAGAAACTTTTAAACCGCTCAAAAGCTGCCTTTTCCAACGTTTCCTGATGGTCCGGATGAGCGATCCTGATCATTTCTTTGGCCCTTTGTTTCAGACTTTTGCCTTGCAGGTTGACAATGCCATGCTCGGTAGCTACGTAATGAACGTGTGCCCTGGTGGTCACAACCCCTGCACCTTGCTTGAGAAAGGGGACAATCTTCGACTCGCCTCTTTTCGTAGAAGAAGGTAATGCAATGATGGGTTTCCCACCGGGAGAAAGCGAAGCTCCGCGAATAAAGTCCATTTGACCTCCAACGCCACTATACATGCGTGAGCCTATAGAGTCTGCACAGACTTGTCCCGTGATATCTATCTCAATGGCGCTGTTGATACTGGTCATCCTAGGTTGCTTTCTGATCACCGCTGTATCGTTTACATATTCGATATCCAGCATGCGAACCATCGGATTGTCATCGACAAAATCATATAGCTTTCTGGAGCCAATCAAAAAACCAGAAACAAGCACATTTGGGTGTTTGGTCTTTAATCGGTTATTGATCACGCCACTTTCTATCAGCGGCAGCACGCCATCGGAAAACATCTCTGTGTGAACACCCAGGTCTTTGTGATTACCTAAACACGCCAGTGTCGCATCTGGTATTGCACCTATTCCCATTTGAAGCGTTGCACCATCTTCGATGATGCTTGCAACATGCTGTCCAATGTGTTTTTCGACTTCTGACAATGGATGAGGGGGTATTTCGGGTAACGGCTCATCTTTTTCCAGTACCGCGGCAAATGAACTGACATGGAGTAACCCATCTCCGTGTGTGCGAGGCATCTGAGGGTTGATCTGTGCTATGACCGTTTTTGCAGTTTCTACGGCAGCCAAGGTGGTTTCTACTGAAATACCCATCGAACAAAAACCATGTTTGTCTGGCGGTGAAACCTGGACCAGTGCTACATCGATTGGAATAGTACCCTGCCGGATCATAATTGGGACTTCACTGAAGAAGCTGGGAATAAAGTCTCCACGACCTTCATTGATCGCTTTGCGGACATTGGGACCCATGAACATTGCCACCACTTTGAAGCTATCGGCATACCGTTCCTCGGCATAAGGGGCTGGCCCTTCTGTGTGCATCTGATAGATGGTGACATCCTTCAATTCATCGGCCCGTTCGACCAATCCTTGGACCAATGACTGAGGCGTAGCTCCCGCTGTATGAATAAAAATGTTGTCTCCTGATTGGACAGGCGCGAGTGCTGCTTTTGCAGATTGTGCGTTGATCATAATGTGCTTTTATTGTTTGTTCCGTCGTTTGACACCTCGAACTGCTTCCGCACTCCAGGGGTCGTCGGGCCATTCGTGTTTAGGGTATCTTCTTTTCAATTCTTTGCGTACTTCAAAGTAAGTATTGTCCCAGAAGCTTTTTAGATCCGAGGTGATCTGTACGGGTTTGAATCCGGGAGATAACAAGTGCATTAAAAGGCCAGTTTTTCCATTATTGATTTTAGGAGTTTCTCCCATGCCGAATAGCTCCTGTAAACGGGCCGCCAGTACAGGAGGGGCGCCATCTTCGAAATACTCGATTTTAATATTGGAACCGCTTGGAACTTCAATTTTAATCGGGGCTTTTTCGGAAAGCTCTTGTTGCAACTCGTAGGGTAAGAAATGGGTCAGAATATCAATTAGGTTAAGCTTACGGAAATCTTCTGGTTTTTTGATCTGGTCCAGGTATGGGCTCAGCCATTCTTCGACGGTGAGCAGTAAGGTAATGAGGCTTAAGTCCGGCCATGGGCCGCCGGGATTCCATTTTCTGAGACTGAGCACCCGATATTGAAGTTGCTTGACTTCTTCAGAAATGTCCAGTAATTGTGCTCCTTCCTCTCTTACGGCATTTAGGATTGCTTCCGATCGACGACTTTCATCTGGTTCTGGCAAAGGCTTGGACTGCAATATGATGTTTCCTATTCGCAGGTCTTTTGTCGCCACCAAACCGCCATCATCCGTGTCCCATTTGACGATTTCTACTTCTTTTACCAGGGGAGCAAGGTCCTGCGGATTCAAGGGGGAGGCCAGGAATATTTTCCCCATGCCATCACGTGCATCGAGATGCGCAACCGCCAGCCAGGCTTCATGCGCCAAATCATCTCTGTGTCCGGCCATAGCCAATTTACCGTTGGCGAGCTGAAATTGCGCATTGTTACCGGGCCTTGCACTGGCAATACGTTCAGGATACGCTTGGGCCAAAAGAAAACCCGTTTCAAAATCGTCAACTGGTTCATCAGAAGACTCGATATCAAATAATTTACGGTAGGAGGCGGCCACTTTCTCGATACGACTCAAACCACGTCCCTGTCGGTCTTCTGAGCGGTGTTTGCGTAACGCTTCTATTCTTAGGTTGATATCGATCCCGCTATTGGGGGGTAAGGGGTCACGCTCTTCCAGAACGGCAGCAAGATCCGTGGCCAGGTCCAACAGGTCCTGCTCCTCGGCAATCAATAGTAGGTGGGCTAGCCTTGGGTGACAAGGGATCTTATGCATTTTCTTTCCATGCTCCGTGATCCTTCCTTTATCCAATGCGCCCAGTTCATGCAAGATGTCGGATGCTTGTTTGAGTTTGCCTTTCGGTGGAGGTGTGAGCCATGTCAATTGGTTCACATCAGTAATGCCCCACAAAGCCAGGTCCAGCACCAAAGAAGCGAGATCTGCTTCCATGATTTCCGGGGTTCGATGCTCGTCAAGTCGCTCATGTGTGCCCAAAGACCACATGCGATAGCATTTGCCCGCTTCTAATCGGCCCGCTCTACCAGCACGTTGGTCCGCTACATCTTTACTGATCAGGTGTGTATGTAGGGCGGAGAGCCCAGATCTTGGATCGAACCGGGAAGCACGTCCATATCCCGCATCAACAACGACTTTGATGCCTTCGATTGTAAGACTGGTTTCCGCGATAGAGGTGGCCAATACCACTTTTCTTTTGCCTTCGCGATTGGGCCAGATAGCGGCTTGCTGTTGCTTGAACGGAAGTTGGCCATACAGTGGGTGAATATGAAATCCTTTCAGATTCCTTCGGAGTAATTCTTCGCTTTTCCTAATTTCTCCCTGACCGGGGAAAAACGCGAGGATGTCACCGTCATTTTCTTTGGCAGCCTTGATGATGGTTTGACTGGCCATTTCCGGGATGAGTGTGCGGTCGGGTTCACCCGTGTAGATAATTTCAACCGGATACTGCCGGCCATCGCTCGCTACGACTGGCGCATTTAACAGGCTGCTCAGTTGCGGTACGTTCAACGTAGCAGACATGATGAGTAGTCTCAGTTCAGGTCGTAAAACTGATTGCGCTTCGCGACACAAAGCCAACGCGGCATCTGCATGTATACTCCGCTCATGGAACTCATCAAATATGATCAGTCCCACATTTTCCAATTCCTGATCATTTTGAAGCATTCGAGTCAGGATTCCCTCTGTAAGCACTTCAATGCGCGTTGTATCACTTACCCGCGTTTCGAAGCGAATGCGATATCCCACTGTCTTGCCCAGAGGCTCTTCTAATAAGGTTGACATGCGTTGCGCAATGGATTTTGCCGCCAGTCGTCGAGGTTCCAGCATCAGGATCTTCTTTTCCTTCAAAAATGGAAGGTCCAGTAAGGCCAGTGGTAGTAATGTACTTTTACCCGCTCCGGGAGGCGCGTGTAGTATGACCGTGTTGTTCTCTGAAAGCTGATTGCTTGCTTCATCGAGCACATCTACGATAGGAAGATCAATGGTGTGAGGGTCGAATGTCACTCAAAAGATATTTCAGCGAAATTAATCCTATGCAACATGCACATTCAAGCATAAAGACGCTTTTTTATCAGTATCGGAATTGATTTTTATCGTGTTTTAGCAATAAAAATGCTTGAACATTTTTTTAGATAGCATAAATGAATTTGATCTTTTATCTTTACTGTTTACCAGTTGAAACCTGACCATTAAATTCTGACTTTTTGAGGACGTGAAGAAACTCAAGAAAATTTTGCTCGTCGATGACGATGAGCACACCAACTTTCTAAATAAGACAATTATTCGACACGCGAAGTTCGCGGATGAGGTTGTTTCTCAGATCAAAGCGGAAGAAGCTTTGAAGTACATTGCCGAAGAGACCAGGAATGGCAACTTACCAGACCTGATTTTTCTCGACATCAACATGCCTTTAATGGACGGTTGGGATTTCATGCGTGAATACGCTCAGATGGGCCTCAATGGTGTTGGACCAAAGGTCATCATGCTTACGTCATCGATCAACCCTAAAGACGAAGAGCGAGCAGCAGCCATCAAAGAGTTATCCGGATTTAGATCAAAACCACTTTCATACGACGTACTGAACGACATCTACGATCGATTCTTTGATACAGAAGAATAGGGTTTACCCTGAACGTTAGATTGTTTCATCAAATCTTCTTTCTTTTCTGGTTTTGTTCTTAGTCTATTGTTTTCCAACCAAAAACGAAAATCCAGTAACGAGAAACAAATAGACTTAATCCAACTTAAGTACCTTCTGATTTCCTGTAATGGCATCCACCATACGCGTGTAGCTGACCCGATCTTCCTTTTCGGCGGATTGATAAAAGAATTCAAGTCCTTCGAGTACCACCGTACATTCACCTAACTCATATCGTTGAGATTCGACACGATCACCGGTCATGATAGGATTCCCATTGATGTCTAGTAGTTGTGGTGGTTGTTTTTCTTTGGGCTTTTTCTTGAATAGGGATTTGAACATGGATAGCGGTTGAAATTTTTATTCTTGTTAAATAATATGAGATTTGACCTGATTCAAAGAAGGCTGCAAATTAGTCAATTGAAGTAACATGTACCGACCGATTAAATAATAGGTATGGCAAATAACTACTCTAAATGATTTTACCACACGCTTTTGAAGATCAGCTTTCGTTTTTAGATGCTGATGAGGTCATTGACTTAAAATCTGCGCTCACTGAATCACCTGTAACAAGCTTGAGGGTCAATCCTGCGAAATGGGCACATGAGGTGATCTTGCCAAAAGTCCCCTGGACGGATCATGGTTATTACTTACCGGAACGCCCCAATTTTACGTGTGATCCGTTGTTGCATGCGGGGGCTTACTATGTACAGGAAGCTTCTTCCATGGTTGTCGGGTACATTTTGAAGTCATTATTGGAAAAGTTGCCAGAGCAGGCGATGGTGCTGGATTTGTGTGCTGCTCCTGGAGGGAAATCCACAGATCTGGCCGCAGGACTGAGGCCAGGTGATATTTTGCTTTCTAATGAAGTGATTCAAAGTCGAGCACGGATCTTGAAAGAGACAGTAATGAAATGGGGAGCTGCTTCGCATTGGGTATCTTCCAATGATCCCGAAGACTTCAAGCAATTACCAGGCATGTTTGATCTCATGCTAATTGATGCGCCTTGTTCGGGCGAAGGACTGTTTAGAAAAGGTCCTGAAGCCATGAAGGAATGGTCTCCGGAGGCAGTATCCCATTGTCAGAAACGTCAGCAGCGTATCCTGGCAGATGCCTGGGATAGCCTTGCGGAAGAAGGGTTTTTGATCTATGCGACTTGTACTTACAATCAGTACGAGAATGAAGAAGTCCTTCAGTGGCTTATCGACAATCACGAAGTAGCTCCGGTACCGATGGCGGTAGCGGAGTTTGGATTCAAGGTATTTGAGCAGCAGGGATTTCCTTTGTATAAGGCCTTTCCTCATCAAGTGAAAGGGGAGGGGTTCACCTATTTTGTGATTCAAAAGAAGGAATTGACTGAAAGTGTAGCACCGAAAGCCAAACGAAAGAAAGACCAACGCAAACGAGTATCGGTAGAAAAATACATCAAAGATCCGCAGGCTGAAGGTCTGGTTGTGGATGAAGTATTGTATTATACCGATGATTTGCCAACCCGTGATTTGTTGGGTGAACGATTGCATATGCTGAAAAGCGGTTTACGAATCGGGGAGTTCAAAAAGAATAAGTTGGTCCCTGAACATGAATTGGCCCTTTCACAATTAATTAGCGAACACTATCAATCTATTGAACTTACTTACGAACAGGCGATTCTCTATTTAAGAAAGGAGGCATTTGATGCTCCTGAGGGTGATCGAGGATTTAATGTAGTTAGGTATAAAAACGTCAACCTGGGATTTATCAATCACTTGGGCAATCGATTCAATAGCTTATACCCCTCGGGATTAAGAATCCATTCGCAGCAATGTGATTCCGCCGAGCGGAATATCATATGATCAGTAACGAATGATACAATTCAGTTCCTATAAACATGTTTAGTTTTGGGAATTAACTTATTAGACTTAACCCATTGAAACGGAACTTTCTTCAGCACGCCCTCCTTGTTTTTTGTTTTGTATTAATTTTTCAAGGCGTTGCTATCGGCCAGAATCAGGACAAAGCCATTGTCAACGAGACCATTCTATGGTACTACTATAGCCAAAAAGTGAAGCTTAGTAACAAATGGAGCTTATCCGGGATTGTGCAATACCGTGATTTTACAGATCGGACCGAAGATTATCATATTTTCCTGACTGCAAGTGCGACCAGAAAGCTGAAAAATGGATTTTCCGTCGGCTTTGGGTTCACTAACCTTAACATCAACCGAACGGCAGGAAGCGATTTTGTCCTGGTCCCTGAATTAAGGCCGTTTCAAAGTTTGTCTTATGGCTTCAAACAAGGCAATACCAACTTTTCATGGCGTGTGATGGCAGAAGAGCGTTGGTTCAGAAATGCTGCAGATGGAGAGCTTGTTTCCGGCTATAGCTATCAGTGGCGTTTTCGAAACAAGTTTCAGTTCATGTTTCCTATAGCTAATAAGCTATCTCTGGAACTCAGTTCAGAGGTAATGGTTAATGCAGGAGACCCGGTTGTTATCAATGTATTTGATCAGCATCGAGGAATTGTGCAATTCCACTGGGACCTTGCTCCATTCAAAATCATGGCCGGCTACATGCACTGGTTCTTTCAAACGGCTGCCAATCAGCATCAGAATCGACATACCATTTTGTTAGGACTATCACATTCGTTGGATTTGACGAAGTGATCAGACTCGCAATAGATTGGCTTTCTTCTTTTTGCGATCTCCACTGAATATCTTGAGAATTTGTTTCAAGGTGTTTTTCAGTAGCGCAACATAGAGAATTCCAGTGATCAACCAGATTACCGCAATGTTGAACCATACGGTATCTATCGGATAGCCAAAGACCTTTTTCACCGGTGCGTAGAAATGTGCCCGGAAATAATCCGAATACGGCTTCATATAAATCGGGTCTTTCTTACGGATCAGGGCATCTTCTGTGTGATAAACCTTGTTGAGTTCTGCCCGATTGGTGACAATGTTCTTCAGTGATTTACTGCCGTAATCTTTTTTCAAATTCTGAAAACCTTCTTTGCCATACGTCGCTATCAGGCCATTGTAAATGGAGTCCTTATTGGCTACAGCCAATTTGTATTGCTCCTGAAAGGTTTCCTTGCGCTGGGTCAAATACAATTTGGTGCGATCAGCAATGGTTTCATTGAATGATATTGTGTCAATAGCACTGATCAGGTTGAAGCTAACATTCGTGCGCTTGGCCAATGCGTCCAATTCATTGCGGAGTAAAATAAAATCCTGTTGTCTGCTCGAGGGGTCGGTTTCACTTTTCAGGCTGTTTACCAGCGATTCAAGGCGAGGCAGGTGATAGTTGTTTTCGTAGGAAAACTCGCTCATCCGCATCTCCGCATCAAAGAAATGCTTCATGTATTGATTGTCCTTGTATTGGGCAACTGAGAGGGCTTCATAGGACCACCTCGAGATCATGATGTCTCCGACGATAGGAACATATCGGTCATTACTGAAGCTTTTGTGCAGATCGTCGAAACGAATCATGGCACCACCCAGCAACAGTTGAGGGACCAAAATAAATGGGATCAGGATGTAAATCGTGATGATCGAATTCAAGGCGGAGGAGATGTTCAAACCAATCAGGTTGGCCGCACAGGAGGTAGAGAACAGGATCATCCAATAGTAGAACGTCATGCCCTTGATTTCCAAAATCCAGTTGCCGAGTAAGGTAAAGGACAAGGCCTGTACCGCTGAGAGTACGAATAAGAATGCGATCTTGGCATTGATGTAGCTTGTACGACTCAAATTCAGGAACGATTCCCGTTCGAGAATTTTCCGATCTTTAAATATTTCTTCCGCACTCACGGACATCCCCATAAAAAGGGAGACTACCACGGACATGAACAGGTACACGGGCAGGTTTTTATTGTCCTGAAAGATGTATCCACCCGCAGGTGTATATTTTGAGAAAAACCCAAGGATCAAGGCCAGTAGGGGGGCTTCCAATAAATTGATCAGGATGTACTGCCGATTCGCCAGTTTGGAAAGCAGGTTTCGTTGACCAAATATTTTGAACTGCTTCAGTCTTGAAGGAATGTTGAAGTTGTTAGGTGGGAGTTGCTCCTGATATCGCACCCGCTTCAAATTGCTTTCTATGTTTTCTTTATAGCGCAGGTACCAACTTTTAGGGGCTACCTTGCGCTGACCCGTGTTCTTACCATTGTCATCTATTTCTGTGGATTCAATGACCTGCAGAATATGTTCTGCAATCACGTTACCACATCTCGGACATTCACTTTCCGCAGCGTTGACCTGAGTGCTCATGGTTTTGAAATAGACCACCGCATCTATGGGATTACCATTGTAGATGGGGTATCCACCTTTATCCAATAGCCACAGTTTGTCAAACAGCTTGAAAATATCAGAAGATGGCTGGTGAATGATCGCCACCACTAGTTTTCCCTTTCTGGCCAGGTCTCGCAATAGCCACATGACTTTTTCCGAGTCATTGGAGGAAAGCCCACTGGTTGGCTCATCCACGAAGAGCACACCCGGTTCTCGCATCAACTCAAGGGCGATGTTGAGTCGTTTACGTTGACCACCACTGATCGACTTGTTTAATGGATCCCCAACTTTCAAGTCTCGGATCTCAAACAGATCAAGGTCTTTCAATACTTTCTCTACGGTCATTTTCAACCGATCAGGGGAGAATCCCGAGAAAGAGATCTTGGCGTTGAAATACAGGTTTTGATAAACCGTCAATTCATCAAACAGGAGATCGTCCTGAGGAACGTACCCAATGACTCCTTCGCGCCCTGCGCGCTGCACGGAATATCCGTTGATGTGTACCCGCCCGCTCGTTGGTTCAAGTTTACCATTGAGCAAATTGAGTAAGGTGGATTTTCCAGCGCCACTACCACCCATGATACCAACTAAATGGCCTGATTCCTCAGAGAAATTGAATTTCTGGATGCCATTGGTGCTGTTCTTGAATTGGAATTCCAGGTCTTCACCGCTCAATACGATTTTGACCTTGGTCTTGTCTTTTAAGAATTTCTTGGTGACTTCCGTTTCATAGATCGATTCAATATTCGGGCCCTTGATGATCGACCCGGGTTTCAGGAAGTACGCTTTATTGGGAGAGATCTTATTACCCTCCAAATACAGGTTTAGCGGGCCATCGTATTTGAAGACAAATCGTTCTACGGATTCTATTTGAAGGACAAGGATCTTTCCATAAAGATTCTCCACATACATGTGCAGACCGCCATGTTCTGTTTTTACCTTTTTCTCCTTCTTCCTCATCATCCAGGCCACTTCTTCTGGCCATTCGGTCATTTTATTATCGATGAGGAGGAGCTGACTCTTGTCAATGTTGTCCGTATCCTTATCAAAGATGAACGACATGACGTTTTGGACTTCCTTTTGATTCAGGTTGAAGTTCATCGCAACCAGTGAAGCAAATTCACCTTCTTTTGCAATGATCTTTTCGTCCGCATTGATCAATTCCAGTAGCTGGATGAATACCGTGATACGTTCGCTTTGTCGTAGCTCCTTGTTGAGTTGGTTACAGATCTTGGCGATTTGGATGATACTGGTCGAATCAATACCTAACTCATGATTCCCGGAAGGGTCCTGATTGGCTTCCCGATAGAAAGACAGGTAATCATAGAAGAGTTTCAGGTACTCATTGGTCAGTTCCTGATTCAGATTCTTTTTGAGGTAGGGCTTGACGATCAAATCGCCGGTATCCTCTTTGAAATCTTCTTTTACACTCTCAATGATGGCAAACAGATGTACCAATGCATTGACAATGGTTTCGCTCATTCCTTGCATTAAGGCTAAAATAAAAAAAAGTCCCGCGTTTTGCGCGGGACTTTCGTCATCAGATTGATATAAATTTTTTTATTAGCTCACGATGTTGGATCGAACTTCATTGATGCTCTCAATAACGTCATTGAATTGACCTTCAGTGATCGCATTGTTATCCCCGATTTGATCGTAGAATATATTGATCAATCGCAACTGTGGCAGCACTCGGTTGACATTCTCGTCATCCTGATATTTTTCCATCAATTCAACAAGTTTGCTCACTTGATCTTTTTGAGCGGCAAGTACTTCCATCAATTGCTCGTTGTAGTCACTTGCTACAATTAGCTGACCAGTGATGTAAAGTCCTTCCACAACACTACCAGCAATAACCAGAAGTGAGTTTAACTCTTCACCATTGGTATTGAGGTGGTTGTAAGTATCGTAAATAGCACCTGTGATAATCAGGATCAATTCGTCGCTGTTGTCCAGGTTTTCTTCCACTGACTCTACCATGTCAGCATTAAAGGCCGTAGAAATGTTCAGATCTTCTACCAACTGTTTGGAAGCATTCAGAAACTGAGTGGTTTCTTCCTGACGCTTGTAAGTACTGGCGTAGCTCAAGTCAGCACCATAAACACCCAGGTTCAGGGCTTTTTGCCACGTAGCCACGTAGTTGTCCACGTTGGTAGGAGGGTTGGTGATGTTGAACACGAAGTTGGCGTTTGCTTTTTGAAGCATATTGGTCACTTCGTAAGAAGTAGGAATGGGATATTCGAATTCGCGCTCAACGAATGTAGATAACTCCTTTTTAGTCTCTTCCTTCTCCTCAACAGTCTCTTGTGTAGACTTTCCTCCACATTGCGTTAACAAAACGGTGGCGAAAACCAAGGAAAAGAAATAAAGTAGCTTTTTCATCTGTAATTAGTTATAGTTCCAATTTGATCAAGGTGGAAAACCTATGGTTGCAAATGTACCATCATCTTTCGCTTTATGAAGCGAATAATCATGTGTTCAAAGGTAATTAATGAATTTTAACTGCTCCAACCTTCCTTAATTACTCTTTAAATGGAGCAAAATCCTTTTTTTCGGTCGAAAGGTCAGCAATTACTTCACTGTGAAATACCCTTTACCCATCTGGTAATCATCTGTGTATACCTCCACCTCATGACGACCTATGGCGTATTCACTTCCCTTATCATAAAGCAAAGTAATTTGCTGCCGGCTTCTATCGTACAAGATATCTTTCTTAGCGGTGTAGAACAATTCCCTTCCTTCGAAAAAGAAAGAACCTGAACCCCGGCTTACATCGAACAATACGTTGCCATCAGGAGCCACTATTCTAATGAGCAGTTCTTTTCCTTCGATAGGGGCCACTTCGTTTTCAGTCACGCTAAACTCAACCTTCAATTGGTCAATATGGCGGTTCCTGAATTCGGCCTCACGTTCTTTTCCACGAGTATTCACAGCAAATACTTTGAGCCCTTCCATGCGGAGCCTTCCTGCCAATGCTACTTGTTGCGCCAATTGCTCTTTCTGCTCTTCAATGGCCCGAAGATTTTGATTCAATTCGTTTTTCTCGTTCTTTAAATCCGTGTTTTCCGACATCAAGGAATCATTCAGCACTTTCAATTGCTTAATTTCCTCATCTTTAAGCAATAGCAATTCCTGATAGCCTCCCACACGATCTCTCAAGGCGGTGATGTTCTTTTGTCGGCGTTTATCCAGGTCCAATAGCTCTTTTTTCTCTGTTTCCAGCTGTTCTTTGATACTTAGCAGTGTATCAATCTCTCCACCGAGATCTTCGATGGTTCGGATGCGATCATCCAGTTCGTTGGAAATAGAGTCTAGTTGCAGGATCGTCGCATTCAGCTCAATTTCTCGCTGCTCCTTTTGTGCAGAAAGCTTCATGTTCTCGATCACGAAATAGACGATCACACTAGCGAGCACAAATACGATTACTCCTATGACTATGTTTCTGTTCTGGTTTTTAACTGTTTCCTTCTCCATGTAGACTAAGACCTTTTAGCTCAGAACGTTCGTTTGATGTATTTCTTTATTTCGCCGCAAAACTAATTGTTTGTTTTTTGAAATGATAGTCTCTTCCAGTTCTATTAAAAAGGCAGCATAGTACGAAGACTAGCTTTGATTTAACTTTAGAGTATGATTGAGAAGAACCAATTCAGGACTAAAGAATCAATTCAATTAACCGAAGATCAGGAGAAGGAATTGCAAGAATCCTATTTGGAAAGTTTTGATGAAAGTAATCTTATTGATCTTGAAACTTTAAAAGACAAGCATTCACATTGGCTAAATGGATAACTTTTACTGAACTAAAACAAGCGCGTCATGCCGGTTTTTTTCAGTTTAAATTCCGAAGGAAACTGAAAAAAGACCGGTATCTCTTTCACGCGCTTCTTTCATTCTAAAAACAGATAGCCTTCTGAATTAGCAATAAATCAAAACTTCACCACAAAGTGTTGCTTCTCCAGTTTCTGATTGGGGAAAAGTAAGCCAGCCTGGAAAATATCAATGGTCATGGGGAATCGTGTATCAGCGACCAATTCCTGCCAGATGTTGGTCATGTCTTTGGACCAATAAATGTCATGAATAATGATGCATTTGATCCTGGAGAGGTGAGGAGCTAGGATATCCATGAACTTTGAAGTAGCAACCGAACGGTGATCTGCGTCTAAAAAAATCACGTCAGCACCGGAATCCTGCAGTGAAGCCTCGAAGGTTTCATGAATGTCCCCAGTGATCAGTTTGATCTTGTGGGCTTTCATTCGAGTGAAATGATCAGCGGCGATCTCAGCAATGGAGGAATTACCTTCCAGGGTCCAAACTTCTTTTACCGAAGATTGCGCCAGATAGAGGGCATTGAAACCCAATGAAGTGCCAGTTTCTAATACACAGTCAGCATTAATGTAATCGAGTAACTGGCTTAGAAAAGCTGAAAAAGTGGCCGTTGATGGAGAACTCCTGGCTTCTTCTCCTAATTTTTTAGTTCGTATAGTTCCGGACTTAAAGTCGGTAACGCTGATTGCCTGCTGAGCGCGTTGACAAGTCTTTCTCAACTGCTCGATCTCGGAGGAAAGGTGTCTTCTTTTTTTACGGATGTATTTGGCGTACAATCGATAAACAAAAGGAGAGTGCAAGCCATGTGCACCAACAGCTTGTTTTTTGTATTCGAATAACCTTTGGATGAAATGCCAGTTGTCCTGAGGCAAGGAGCAATCAGTTTAGCTGAAAAGGAACGATCATCATGAACTCCGGAATATTGACGTTGAATTGTTTGCCGTCCAGTACCCGCTCCATGGTATAATAACCGTACATTTTTCCCATCCCGGATCGGAGGTTACAACCAGATACATATTGATGGATCTGTCCAGGTTCGAGGGTAGGTTGTTTTCCTACTACGCCTTCACCATCCACCTGTCTTCGGGGATTGGTTACATCGACAATCTCCCAATGTCTGAATTTTAATTGAATGGTATTTGTACTCTGATTTTCGATCGTGATTCGATACGTAAACACAAAGTGATGCTGAGCCGGATTGGAATATTCCGGTTGATATTCGGTCTCTACCGTTACTTTGACGCCTTGTGTAGTATCCGTGATCAATTTCTTCATTCACTCAATTATCTCCCAAACATTGATGTTTTTTGGCAAAGTCACAAGGTGAAAGCCAAATTCTTTTAGGATTTATTTAAGGATTAAACCAAATTCCAGATCGTAAATTGTCCCGATCCGCCTAATATTGAATCCGATACGGTCTTAAAATGAAAGTAAAAATTGAACCAAGCTGGGAATCGGCGCTAGCCGGAGAATTTGAACAGGATTATTTCAGATCACTGGTAGCATTCGTCAAAGAGGAATATCAATCTGCCCGTGTTTACCCTCCTGGGAGTCAGATTTTCAATGCTTTCGACTTTTGTCCATTTGATGAAGTAAAGGTTGTTATTCTTGGTCAGGATCCGTACCATGGTGCAGGTCAGGCACATGGGCTGTGTTTTTCGGTTAATCCAGGAATAACCAATCCTCCTTCATTGATCAATATTTTCAAGGAGATCAAATCAGATCTCGGTAAAGACTTCCCGGCGGATGGGAACCTGGTACGATGGGCGCACCAGGGTGTGCTTTTATTGAATGCTACACTTACTGTTCGCGCAAGTGAACCCGGCTCACATCAAAACAGGGGGTGGGAGCAGTTTACTGATGCGGCCATTAAGGCCATCTCTGATTCCAAAGAAAACATTGTATTCATGCTCTGGGGTGCCTATGCCCAGAGAAAAGGAGAGGTCATTGATCGCACGAAGCATCGCGTGCTACAATCGCCACATCCTTCCCCGTTTTCTGCAAATCGGGGTTTTTTTGGTAATAAACACTTTAGTCAGTGCAATAATTACCTCGTAGATAAGGGTATTTTGCCAATTGAGTGGTAATTTGAGGTATTAAACATTTCTAAAGCAACTAAGATATGTTAGATGAAGACAAAATCTACTCGTTGTACGAGCCCAAATCCGAAAGGGATAATAAGCTCGCGGGTTTCCTTTTTTTGGTAGCATTCATCGGAGGAGCGATCGGTCTCGTCCGATTAGTGGTCTATTTCATAGCGGAGAGCAATCCACCTGCCTAATACCTGGTTGATTTTGGTTTGAGTTTTTTGTTTAGGAACAATAAAATAAATATAGTTGTGCAATTGCCTTGGTTGGTAATTGATGCTTGTTTTCGAATATTGCCAGTTCCAAAATCCCCAGCCTTGCCGCAGGTAGGCTTTCAGGCACCCCTGTTAAGTATAGCCGTCGACTTAAGAATACTAATAGCCATCCACCGAAAAAGCAGATTAATTTAAATCGTCATTGCGATGGCACCGCAGCGGCGGACCGTCGGCCACCCGGCATAGTGAAGCCAATCTTACGATTTATGGGCCTGAACTCCCGACTAAAGATCGCCGCTTCGGCGGTCGATCGATGCCTCGCGAAGACGGGAGATTTTAGAACCTTTCGCTTAAGATGACGGCAATGTCTTATTAAGGGAGAGTGAGGTATAATGCTCAGAAATGAACTATTTCATTACTTAATCCCATTGAACAAACGACTCCAGCGAACACCGCTGAATAGACCTTTGTTGGCTTCATGAGACATCCAGATAAATGACGCTTCGCCTACAATGAAGTCTTCGGGTACAAATCCCCAGTATCGGGAATCCAGCGAATTATGACGGTTGTCACCCATCATGAAGTAGTAATCCTTTTTGAACGTGTACTCTGACAATTTGTCGCCATTAACTACCAATTCGCCATCAGTAACTGATACATCCTGCAAATCTTCATAGTCGCGGATCGTAGATCCGTACTTGGCCAGCATACGTTCATCAATCGGAATGGTCATGCCTCGAAAGGGAACCTCCAATGGGCCATATTGGTCTTTGTTCCAGGGATAAAATTCAAAATCAGGAAAGATGGGTTGACCGAAACCTGGCTCTCTAACGCCTGGCTCCATCATGACTTGTTCCACACGATCAACGAAAGGTAATGCAGCCAGTTTATCGGCTTTGTCCTGAGATGTTTGTACACCATACCCGAAAGCCTGTTTGCTGATTTCGGAAATGTCGATTTCTTCAAATACGCGATCTCGAATGGTTTCTTTGGTGAATACCCGATAGCTGTGTTGCATCAATTCAGGATTGTCAGATGGCACGCCATTGACGATGACCTGACTGTTTTCTACCACTACAGTATCTCCCGGGATGCCTACGCATCGTTTGATGTAGTGTGTTCGTAAGTCTTTTGGATGTTGGAATTCAGGAGGATAGTTGAAGACCACTACATCATTTCGTTCCACTTTACCCAAAGAAGGGAGTCTGAATTGTGGGAGTTGAACCGAACTGACATAAGAGGGTACATCCGTACCCCAGATCTTCGCGTGTGTCAAAGGAATCTGGATCGGTGTTTTTGGTGTTCTCGGACCGTATTCGATCTTACTCACAAACAAAAAGTCACCAACCAGTAATGATTTTTCCATCGAAGGCGTAGGGATCACATAGGCTTCCATGAATACCCATCGGATACAAGTTGCTGCAAATACGGCAAAAACGATCGCTTCAAACCACTCCTGTCCCTGACTTTTAGGTTTTTTGGGAATATCTACTGCTTTACCCACGTACTTGGTATTTCCATAAGCCACAAAGACCATGTAGAAAGGAGCCAGGATAACACCGACAGCCTGATCAAAGTAGGAAAAACGATCAAAAGACTTCAAAAGGTCCAGGTGGATGGTCAACGCCACGAAGAAGTTGATCACGGGTACGAAAAGCAAAGCAACCCACCAGGTAGGACGCCCTACAATCTTCATGTGGACGTAATAATTGTAAAATGGCACAAACCCAATCCATCCTTGTTCACCTGCTTTTTCAAAGAATTTGTAGTAAGCAATTGCCTGAAGCAGGTACCATCCTAGTAGGACAATGATCAGAGTAGCAGCGTTAAAGTCGTTTAAGTACATAGGGCTATCGAGCTATATTTTCAGGAAATCATCCATATCCAACATGCCATTTTGATCATTGATCCATTCGGCAACTTTCACAGCACCAAGGGCAAAACCTTTGCGGCTGTTTGCAGTATGAGTAATTTCTATGGTGTCCTCCGCAGACGTATAGGATACGGTATGCGTTCCCGGAACGTTAGGTTTCCGTTCCGATATTATAGACAATTTTGTATTATCGGTTGATTCTTCGTTTATCCAGTCAGTTTTGGCCTGATTCTTTTCCAGAATTCCATCAGCCAGCGTAATGGCAGTTCCTGATGGCTGGTCAAGTTTTTCGGTATGATGGATCTCAGTCATGCTGATTTCATAATCCTGGGCATCCATCAGCGTGGCCAGTTGCCGGTTGAGCTTAAAAAACAGGTTTACTCCCAGGCTGTAGTTGGATGCATAGAAGAAAGTTCCCTGAGTTTCATTGACCAATGCTTCAATCTCCGAAAGTCTATCTAACCATCCTGTAGTACCACTGACAACCTTAACACCGTGACTAATGCAAGAGGTTATGTTAGCAAAAGCAGATTCAGGTCTTGAAAATTCAATGGCCACATCCGTATTATCTCCATTCAGTTCCGACAGTTGATCTCTGTTGTCCTGATCGATGATGAAACTGATCTTATGTCCTCGGGCAGTGAGTAGTTCATGAATGACCTTGCCCATTTTGCCATATCCGACAATTGCAATGTTCACGTGAATTAAAAATTGAAGGTCAGTGATACGCCCATGGAGCGCGAAAATAGTGGAGAAGACTCAAATTTTGGTTCCATTTTCATGGAAAGACTTTTATTCACTTTGAATTCATGCAAATGAGCCGCTACATGGGCCTCCACAATGTTGATCAGGTACGCAATGGTTGTTAGAATGATTAGAAAGTCCCGGTCACGTTGATAGCGGTCTCGAATGGTTCTTAGTCTGGATTCTTCGATGCCTGGAAAAGGATTGACCGTATTAGGATCACTGTCTGCCTCTGCCCGTAGCGCATTGTTGAAATCGCTGTATAAGGTGTGATTGTACCGAATCCCGTGAAATAGTCCCAGGAACGCTCCATAAATGATGGGGACCTTCCAGTATTGGCCATTATAGACCTGTCCCAGTCCAGGTAAAATAGCCGAAAACACGGCCGACTTGTTTGGATCCAAGGTAGAGACTTCTTCAAAAAAGACCACTGAGTCTTCCTGCATCAGAAAGGTAGAATCTGATAATTCTTCCTGTGCTTGCCCCACATGAGACAAGCATGTGATGAAAAGAAGGACTAAACTATACTTCCAGTATTTCAAGGATCCGGTTAAGATCCTCGGTAGAAACGAATGGAATTTTGATTTCTCCACGATTTCCCTGATCAGATTTGATTTTGATTTTCGTACCAAAGTGCGAAGATAACTGATCTTGTAATCTGAGGATTTCTCCGTTCTCGGAAGTGGGAGGTTTTGGCTTTGCTGTTGTTCCATTTAAGATTGTTCGAGCCAATTCTTCGGCCTTACGCACAGAAAGGGCTTCGTTTATGATCTTGTTAAAAACGTTCAGTTGCAGGTCTATATTTTCTATGGACAACAAAGCTTTTGCATGACCCATGGAGATTTCTTTGTCACGTAAAGCTGCCTGAACAGCAGGAGGGAGTTTCAACAATCGGAGATAGTTATTGACTGTGGTTCTTTTCTTGCCAACACGGTCACCCAATTCTTCCTGTTTCAATCCTATCTCACTTAGCAGTCGTTGGTAACTCAGTGCAATTTCAATTGAATTAAGGTTTTCTCGCTGAATGTTTTCAATCAATGCCATTTCCAGCATCTGCTGGTCGTCGGCGGTACGGATATAGGCGGGTACTTTTTCAAGTCCGGCTCTTTTAGAAGCTTGTAAGCGTCTTTCACCGGATATCAGCTGGTAAGCATCATCAGATAGTTTTCTGACGGTAATGGGTTGAATGATGCCCTGCGTTTTGATCGATTCAGCCAATTCTTCCAGCGCATCTTCATCAAAATCCGTTCGTGGCTGGAACGGATTTACTTCGATGCTGGCAACCAGAATTTCGCCAATATCTGAGGTTTCTTTTTTCTCTACTGCAGCAGGTGCAACCTGTTTTTCTTCTACTGCAT
This sequence comes from Cytophagales bacterium, assembly GCA_033344775.1. Lineage (NCBI taxonomy): Bacteria > Pseudomonadati > Bacteroidota > Cytophagia > Cytophagales > Cytophagales bacterium. The sequence continues at coordinate 711,660 of JAWPMT010000002.1, forward strand.
CGGAATCCGAGAGGAGGGCGCCAAGGCCTTTACCAAGACCAGTCTTTTGTTTTCCTTTCGCCATGAATTAAGCGGCTTTTACGTCGTTGCGTTTCAGGATCTCTCTAGCCAGATTCAGGTAGCTCAACGCACCTTTTGATTCTGCATCGTGGGTGATGGCGGGTGTTCCGAAGCTAGGAGATTCACTCAGTTTAATATTTCTTGGGATCAGTGTATCAAATACCATGCTTTTGAAGTGCATTTTCACCTCTTCTACTACCTGATTAGATAGGTTCAGCCGCGTGTCGTACATGGTCAAAAGGATGCCTTCGATTTCCAGTTCAGTATTCAATCGACTCTGAATGATCTTGATGGTATTCAATAATTTGCCGAGCCCTTCCAATGCAAAGTACTCACATTGCACAGGTACCACTACCGAATTTGCAGCAGTAAGTGCATTAATCGTGATCAGACCAAGAGAAGGAGAGCAGTCGATGATGATGTAATCGTAACGGGTTTTCAGGTCTTCCATTACGTTCTTCATCTTTTCTTCGCGCTTTTCGATGTTTACCATCTCTACTTCAGCACCCACGAGATTGATATGAGAAGGAAGCAAGTCCAGGTATTTTACATCTGTTTTTACCACAGCTTTCATCGGATCGGCGCCTTCTACCATGCACTCATAAATGCTGGTTTCTACTTCTTTGGGGTCTCTGCCCACTCCTGAAGTCGCATTAGCCTGGGGATCGGCATCTACAATCAATGTTTTGAGTTCAAGGGCAGCTAAACTAGCGGCCAGGTTGATTGCTGTGGTGGTTTTACCAACGCCTCCTTTTTGATTAGCTATTGCAATGACTTTACCCATTCTATGATGATTTTACTAGTGATCGTTTTAGTTCGCGAAGGGATACTTGTGATCAAATACCCTGAAAAAGGACACAAATATATTCAAACTATACCCTACAATTATTTGATGTGGGTTAAATGTGGATTACTGAGACGCGGAACTTAAGTGATGAATAACGAAACTGCCTCGTTAAGTACTTCAAAATGTCGTTCCTTGTTTAAAAACGATGATTTTGGCTGTATTCAACGAGGCACTCTAATGGTTTTTTTCTCTGAAAAATGTCCTCAGGCAATGTGAATTACCCTGTGGATATTATTTCTTTTTCTTTTGTTTTTTCTGTGCCTCCTCATTCGCCTTCATGGCTTCCTCCAATCTGGTCTGGAATTTGGATTTTTTCTTGTTGGCATTTTTCTTCTTATTCTCCTCCAACGTTTGTTTGATCTTGTCTTCATCGATGAATCTCTTGAACAAGAAGATCTGCCCCAAAGAAACCAGGTTACTAATGAAATAGTAGTAGGTAAGACCTGCCGCGTAGGAGTTGAAGAAAAACAGCAACATCACAGGCATGATGTACTGCAATGACTTCATAGGGCCCTGTACCGTAGTGGTCTGGCTGTTGAAGAAGGTAAAGAACAGCATGGATACGCACATCAGAATCGTGAAAAGGCTGATGTGATCGCCATAGAATGGTATCTCAAACCCAAAATCCAGGATGGAATCAAAGGTTGAAAGGTCATGGGCCCAAAGGAGGCTTACCTGGCGTAGTTCGATCGCATTAGGAATGTAATAGAACAGCGCAACCAGAATAGGAAACTGCAACAACATCGGAATACAGCCACTCAAAGGGTTGATGCCCACTTTCTGGTAAAGCGCCATCTGATCTTTCTGCGCATCCTGCATGTTGTCACCATGCTTTTCCTTGATCTCGTCCAATTCAGGCTTGAGTACGCGCATTTTCGCCATGGAAATATGCGACTTGTAAGTCAATGGGGACAACATCAACCGGATGATCAGTACAAGTACGATGATCAGTAGGCCATAACCAGGGATGAATTTTTCTAATTGATTCCAAATTGGTAAGACCAGAAATTTGTTGACCACCGAAAGGATAGACCAACCCAAATTCAGGTTTTCGTTGAAACCTTCGCCGAAGGCATCCAGGTCATCATAGGCATTAGGTCCGAAATACAGTTTGAATTTTGATTCTCCGCTGGCCAGACCTGTAAATGGAATATCTGCGGACAAGGTCATGTATTTTACAGTGGTCGTATCTGCCTCGTTCGTATCCAGGGTTACATAGGCCTTGGAGAAATTGTTACTAGCCAAAATCGCGGAGGTGAAGTACTTCTGCTTGAAAGCAATCCACGTAACTTTTTGGTTCAGCGTTTCTTCTTCGAAATCCAGCGATGTATTGCTGAGATAATCAACTCCTGACTCTGGAATGAAATAGCGAACCGTGGAACGCTGCCTCGGGTCTGTCAAGTGTGGCTCGATTCTATTGGCTGGATGATTCCAGGTCAATAAAAGGTCTTTTGCATCAATGAGTTTTTCAAAGCCTTGAGAAACGATCTCATAACCCATCTCATATTTGTCCTCATAAAGGGTGTAGATCTGCTTCAAGCTTCGACCATCATCTGTTCTCATGGTAGCAGTCATGACGGTGCTGTCACCCATCATGTTAGTTTCCATATCGAAATGGAGGTCTCGTAAGCTGATCTTTTTACCTAAATGATCAAAGCTGATGTCCATGATAGAGCGACCGGCCACCATCAATGTCAGGGGACCACCATCATATGAAGTATAATCATTCAGCGAAACTTGCTTAGGAAATCCACCTTTTGAAGAGAAAAGTACCTTCATTTTGGAAGTAGTCACTTCCATGGTGTTGTTCTCAAATTCTGAAGCGTTTGAAGAGAACGATCCGTATTTTAAAATGCTCAGGGCCTGTGCTGCAGAATCGCTAAGCGCCTCGGCTTTTTCCTCCTGACGAGGTTCCTGAAAAGAAGTTGTGCTTGCCGTTGAATCTACCTGAACATAGTCATCACCTTCAATTGGTGGTTCTGGTGGATCCGGGGCGAAAAACTGAAAATAGACGGTCACCAGGACCAACATCAGAATTAAACCTGTAATTTGGTTCTTATCCATTGCTTATAAAATATCTTAAATCTTCTTTTTTAAACGTTAATGAGCTCTTTGCGCTGCGTCAATGCAGCTTTGATGAACTTGACAAATAGGGGATGAGGATTAAGTACTGTGGACTTAAGCTCAGGGTGAAATTGTGAACCCACAAACCATGGGTGGTCCTTCAATTCCATGATTTCAACCAGTTTCGTCTCCGGGTTAATGCCCGAAGCGATCATGCCTTTGTCCTCAAATTGAGGGAGGTACGCACTGTTGAATTCATATCGATGGCGGTGCCTTTCTTCAATTTTGGTGGTACCGTACGTCTGGTAAGCTTTCGTGCCTTTCGTGATCTGGCAAGGGTAGGCTCCCAATCGCATGGTTCCACCCATGTTTTTGATGTCCTTTTGATCTTCCATCAGGTCAATGACCGGATGTTTGGTTTTCGGATTCATTTCCGTCGAACTGGCGTTTTTGAGTTTCAGCACATTTCTGGCATATTCGATGACGGCACACTGCATGCCCAGGCAGATGCCAAAGAAAGGTACACTATTTTCACGCGCATATTTTACAGCTTCGATCTTTCCTTCAATTCCCCTTTCCCCAAAACCAGGTGCAACCAGAATGCCATCCAGATCATCAAGTACTTTTTCAACATTGTCTTTGTTGATCTCTTCGGCATGGATCCATTTTACATTAATCCGACATTCATTTTCTGCACCGGCATGAATGAATGATTCGGCAATGGATTTATAGGCATCCTTGAGTTCAACATATTTTCCGATCAATCCAATATCGACACTGTCTGTGGGGTTTTTTAGTTTCCCCAGGTATTCTTTCCACAGATCGATTTTTGGTTCTTTCTTGTGGCTTAGTTTCAATCGCGAAAGCACACGTTCATCCAGGCGTTCCTTACGCATGAGTAGGGGAACGTCATAGATGGTTTCAGCATCTTGTGCTTCGATTACACAATTGATCGGAACGTTACAGAAAAGCGCCAATTTCTTTCTTATATCTGCATTCAGGTGATGTTCAGAACGACAAACCAGGATGTCGGGTTGTATTCCTGCTTCCAGCAGTTCTTTCACCGAATGTTGTGTAGGCTTGGTTTTCAATTCACCTGCAGCTTTCAGGTAGGGGACCAGGGTCAAGTGGATGGAAACGAAATTATTCGGCCCAACCTCCAATCGGGCTTGCCTTACTGCTTCTATAAATGGCAAGGATTCGATATCACCTACACAGCCACCTATCTCGGTGATGACAATGTCATATTCTCCAGTCTCGCCAAGTTTGTAGAAATTCTTTTTGATTTCATCAGTGATGTGTGGGACGACCTGTACCGTTTTCCCAAGAAAATCTCCGGCACGCTCTCTGCTGATTACATCGTAATATATACGACCAGTAGTCACGTTGTTGGACTGAGAGGTGGGTATATTCAGAAACCGCTCGTAATGTCCAAGGTCCAGATCTGTTTCTGCTCCATCGTCTGTCACATAGCATTCGCCATGTTCATAAGGATTCAACGTTCCCGGATCAACATTGATATAGGGATCAAATTTTTGAATCGTTACCGAGAAACCACGTGCTTGGAGGAGTTTGCCGAGCGAGGCTGCGATGATTCCTTTTCCCAGAGATGAGGTCACACCACCCGTAACGAAAATGTATTTTGCCTTGGCCATTAAAAATTAAGTTACGGGATGCAAAACTACGGCTTTCGTTTCAATTATTGGGTAACGAGTCGGTAATTAAATGACAGAGCAAAAAAGCCAATCGGGTCAAAGCTTGCTGTTTCTCCTGGTAGTGCGATCGGAACACTATAAGTATATGACAGCATGAGAAAAGATCGTTTGTTAGATAAGGTCAATGGCAAAGTAAAACTGTAGTTCAATACCCCAAATTCCTTATTATCGCTGGCAACAAAAGCAGCTTCCAGTAAGCGCTGTTCCTGTTGTGGTGTAAGATTATTGATCCGGTTCCTCAATCGAAAAGCCTGCTGGGTAGTGATGGTGCCATTTGCGACCAGGGCCTGAAGTGCAAGATCACGTTCTTCAGGTTCTAAAGTGACCAGCTGTAACAGATAGACAGCATTGCGATTGTCTGAAGTGGTAAAGGTGGTAACCACATCGTGACCCAGAATAAAACTAGCCGTAGGTGTCACGCTGATGCGCTTAAATCCCAGGAAGTTTTGTCCCAGCTTGATTGTAGAAGAAATGTTACCAATCAACCGGCTACCGTTTTCTTTACCAAACAGATAGGAATAATCAAGGGCCAGGTCGATTGGGCCGACCTGATAATTGGTGTTGACGCCCAGGTTGTTTTCAAATGTGGTACTACCACCATTGATGAACCAGCGTTCATAATCGGCACCAATGCTCCATTTTTCGGAAATGGTTTTTAAGAAACCAACGGAGGCGGTGGTGAGGCTATAGTTTGGGTCCGAATCACTGTTCCAGAATCCTGCGACATCTGCAAAAAAACCTGATTTGTGATAATATGAAAGACCGGGAGAGAAGCCATGTTGATCAATGCCGTAGTTCCTTCCTGCACTGGCAATGTTGCTGTTGTAGCTCAATCGGAAGTTGAATTCTGAAGGTGGATTCAGATCAGAAGAAAGTAAACTATCAATGGCCAGAAAAATAGAAAAGGAATCCAGATCTGATTCCAATTGTGCCCACTGCTCCTGATAGCTCAACTGTAAAGAGTCTTGTGCCAGCAGAAAACTGCCAGGAAGAGCGAAAATGGCGATCAGTAGATACCTCATGCAGGTTGCAAAGGAAGCTAATTATTGCGACGTTGATTTTTCCGGGCGTTGGCCCTTTGTCGCTGTTGTTGTGCGTTTTGTCGCTGCTTTTGAATTCGTTCCAGTAGTCTTTGGCGAAATTCTTCTTCCGCTCTACGTAAGTTGACCATCTGGCGATTGGTAATGACCTGCCGCATTCTTTCTGAATACTCTCGCTCCAGATTGAGTTGTCGTTCTTTGACTTTCAGACCCAGATCTATCATTTTTTTCATTTCCTCTTCAGACGCAGTTTTTGGATCAAAGCTTTTGCGTTGTTGCTGGAAATCTATCTTGATGTCTCTTTGTTTTTGCGAGAGCTCACGATAAATAGGCCAGAACTGACGCGCCTGTTCAGGGGTAAGATCTAACCTGCGAGTGATCAACTCGATCTTTCGCGCTTCAATTTTATCATTTACACTTTGCGAGTTGGGCTTGTCCTGTGACTGTGCTTTAGTGAACAAGGTGCCTATAAGGATCAAATACGCTATATATCTTTTCATGAGCCTTAACTTTTTATATCTGTGAGGACAAGTCATCGATCTCATAATCGAGATACAACTCATCCAACATGTTATCATCAATTTCAATGTCATCCAGTAGTTCTTCCCCTTCCGGTAATAAGTCCTCTTCCGTAAAAGTGAAGTTTTCCATGATCTCTGATTCCGTCAGGTCATTGTCAGCCAGGTAGATCAAAATCTCTTCATCGGTCACATCCGCTAAAAAATCCTGTTCTTCCACGCTTCCACCTGATAGTAATACGACTCCTATTACCATGACCAGGCTTACAGAGGCCAATGCCATTTGCCAAACAGGTTGCCGATACCAGGACACGACCTTGTCAGAGGGAACCGCGCTGGTTTGCTCCATGATCCGTGTATTCAACTCCTCAAAGTATCCTTCCGGTACCTTGTAGGGGTGATTCTTTTGCTTGATATCGTCCAAATTCATTTGTGGCATCGGTGCTTAGATGGAAGAACTGTTCAAAGGTTTAATCTGCTTGAATAAATTTTTCAATTTTTTTTGCGGCCAAATGATAACTGGCTTTCAATGCGCCCACACTAGTACCTGTTACATCGGCAATTTCGTCAAATTTCATTTCATCAAAATACTTCATGTTGAAGACCGCTCGCTGCTTCTCGGGCAAGGAGAGGATGGCTTTTTGTAGCTTCAACTGAATCTCATCGCCACTCACGAGATGATCTTCGTCAATTTTTGCGGCTAGTTCTCCGGCAACATCATGGATGGGCACGAAGAACTTACGCTTTTTCTTATTCAGGAAATTCAGACACTCATTGGTGGCGATCCGGTAGATCCAGGTAAAGAGTCTCGACTCTTCACGGAACTTATCCAGGTTTTTCCACACCTTGATGAACGTTTCCTGGGTCAGGTCATCTGCATCATCGTGATCGATCACCATCTTACGGATGTGCCAGTAGACCCGTTCCTGATATTCACGCGTCAACAGATTAAATCCGTATTGCCGCGTATCAGGGCTTTTTATTTTCTCTATTATGAATTGCTCTTCCAAGCTTTTTTCAGGAGGTATGGACCTTAGACCAGCCGCTCCATCAAAGGTTTAATCAAGACCTCAATTTATTTTTTATGGAGGAAAATACCCCCATCTTTCATGACCAGAATTATCTTTCTTAGGTCGGAGATGTCTTTGGAAGGATCACCGGAAACTGCGATGATGTCTGCGAGGTAACCTGGTTTTAGATTTCCTTTGTTCGGCAAATTGAACACGCGCGCATTGAGTGAAGTAGCCGCTTTAAGGACGTCCATTGTTGGCATGCCGTATTCTTCCATGAGTTCCAGCTCTAACACGTTATTACCATGGGAATAAACCCCAACATCACCACCGAAACCAATGGCGACACCCATGTCCATTGCTTCCCTGAATACCTTGTTCTTTTGGATGATGCGTTCCGGTTCAGGATCGATTCCTTTTTTCCAGCCCCGATACGCACTGATGGATTCAACGGCTGCAAGAGTAGGGAAGAGCGTTACATTTCTGATTTTCATTAATTCCAGTTCCTTTTTGGTTGCGCCATCTCCATGTTCAATCGTACTGACACCCGCATTGATGGATCTACGAATCCCTTCTGAAGTGGCAGCATGAGCTACTGTGACCCGACCACTGCTAGCTGCCGTTTCGACAATGGTGCGAATTTCTTCCTCTGAGAAAGTAGGTTGTGCTTCACCATTTGGTCCCCAACGATAGTCCGCATAGACTTTGATGAAATCTGCCCCGCCACCAATTTGCCGACGTACGGTTGGAATTAAAGTGGGGGCATCGGCTTCTTCTGCACCCAGAGGGACCGTTACTCCATCATGGAATCCCTTAGGGCCATAACTACCCGTTGCCACAATAGCCGGACCTGCTACAATCAGGTCGGGACCTGGAATAACTCCTTTATCGATTGCTTCTTTGATGCCTACATCTAAATAACCAGCGCCTTCTGATCCCAGGTCACGCATCGTTGTTACGCCAGCTTCCAATGACCACCGGACATGATTGACCGCTCTTGCCGCACGTTCACCATACGATTCTTTGAGTACCTGGTCGTTCCATCCAGTTTCGTCGTACGGGTGGAGGAGAATGTGTGAGTGTCCCTCAATCAGACCGGGTAATAAGGTCGCATTTTCTAGATCGATGATCTCTGAAGAAGTTACATCCCTGCATGGACCAACGTATGAGATGAGTTCGTTTTCGACGGTTACACAATGATTTTTGAGCAGCTTTTCTCCATCAAAGACTCGATCAGCTTTGAGTGTTATGGTTTGAGCTGATAAGTGTAAGGATGCGATTACGCATGCAAAGAGGGTTAGATAAAGGCTTTTCTTCATGATTGGGGTTGATGATTGTCGAAGATACTCCTGATCTTATTTGATCTTAATGATCTTTAGCTTCTTATTCGCGGATTTATACGACTGGCGATCTTCTTTGCTCAAAGGTACACCAGAAGGGTAGTAGAGGCGTTTTAGGCCAGACAATTGAAATACAGCCTCCGGGATTTGTTTGCGATATACCCCGCTATAAGTATCTATTTGCAGTTCTTGCAAAGCCGTAAGGTTACTCCAATGGTACTTGGCCAGGTCAGCTTCTTCGGTCCATATCATGCCGAGTTCCAGACTGACTAATTGCTTTAGGTCAAAAAATGCGGCAGGAAGGTCATGCCGACCATTTTCGTTCATGTGATAAAATGATACGACCTTCAGGTTCTTCAAATTGCCTATACTTTCTGGAAGAATTAGTGCAGGCTGAGAAGCAATTTGAAGTTGCTTGAGGTTGGTGAGATCACCAAATTCATCGGGGATGGGCTCCTCAATACCATTATTGTATAATCGTAAGTATTCCAGGTTTTTGAGGTTACCAAAATTTTCCGGAAGTGCATCACCATTCTCATAGACTGTGTAACCATCGACTTCCTTATTTTTTGCCGTATGAAAGAGATTGATGGCTTTTAATTGCTGAAACTGGTCGATATCCCGGAGTTCATTCAGGTAGAAATTGCCCCAACTAATGTCCAGTACTTCAATGGTTTTGAGTTCGAAGATCTCTTTGGGAATAGATTCGAAATATTTCAGTACCAGTACTTTCTTCGGAGATTCGGCTTCAAGGGCTTTGTTTAGTCGTTCCATGTCGACCTCTTTCTCAAATTTAATGACGTCTTCGTAGTTGTATTTCCCGGGATAGATTTTTTCATAAGACCAGCTGTAGTCGTCTAGCCAGCTATCCCATTGCTGTGCTGATAATTGAAAACAACAGAATAAAAACGATAAAATGGCGATGCTTTTCATGATAAGTGGTGTTAATAGCTTGAACAGGTGATCGGTACTTTAGGATCATTCAATATAAATGACTGAACGCTTGTACACAAAGTCCAGTATTTCGGGGAACTATTTTAATTAAATGTCGTTACATTAAATGTCGTTGTAATCTACTTGAAATGTCAATAAACGAGGATATAAAGCAGAAGGAGTTCAAGTCAGCTTATAGTAAGGCCATGATCAATATCATTTATACCAACAACTGGTTGACGCAACAGAACCAGGAGGTATTCAAATCATATGGCCTGACCACTCCACAATTCAATATTCTAAGAATTTTAAGGGGGCAATATCCTAATGCTTCCACCGTCAATCTGTTGATCGAACGGATGCTGGATAAAAGCAGCAATGCGTCCAGGATCGTTGATAAACTAGAGGCCAAAGGCCTGGTGATCAGAAAGCAGTGTCCATCGGACAGAAGAGCTGTTGATGTCTTTATTTCTGAACAAGGTCTTGAATTGCTCGAGGAAATGGATGCTCAAATGCAAGTACTGGAAGAAAAGAATAAGAATCTTGATGAAAAGGAAAGCGAGGAATTGAGTCGCTTACTCGACAAGATGCGTGGCTGGAATTAGTCATTAGTTCAACCATCTTTATGACAGATCCAAAGCGAATAACTACTGAGTAGTTTGTTACTACTTTGACGTAACTCAGTTAATTGGTTAATCGGAATTGTAGATAGAAACGAGTCTGACTAAGGTTTCTTCCGAGGGCATGGTGAATCGGAAAGTCTCTTAGAATTAAGATTACTGATTTCCAGTGTAGCTTCCAAAATGGCTCACCAGAGCCAACAGTGACTGGCTTTTTTGTGCTACAACTCCAATAACTGATTACCGAATATTCTCGATGATAGCTGAAGCTGATCTATTTTACTGGTATTCTAATGATCGCCTAAAGTTCTTGTAAATATTCGATCAGTCCGGCTTTCTTGCCTTTGGGTCTGACTACCAGTAAAGGGATATCTGTATCAATTGAGATCAAAGTTTCGGCTTTGCTACCAATGAATAGGGCAGTGGTAGCTGTACGACCTTTGGCCCCAATGATGATCAAATTTGATTTCTGAACCTTCGCTTCGTCGTAGATGTACCCAATTACGTCTTCGTTTTTATCCAGGGTATAGACGGTATTCAGATTGAGATTCGAAATGTCCATGTTAGCGGTGAACCGGGCAAAATCTTTTCGGGCATGCTCTTCCATGACCACACCAAATTCGGCAAAGGTTTTACCTGTATAATGATAACCACTGGGAACCTGATATACGTTTTGTACCGTGATCTCCGGCTTGTTATCCTTTGCACCTGCGATCTCGATCGCTTTTTCCATAGCGATTTTTGAATAGTCTGAGAAATCACTAGGAACGAGGATTTTATCAAAGTCTACCGTGTGCCCTTTAGGAAGTACCAATAAAGAACAACCTGCTCTGCGAGCCACTCTATTGATGATGATACCACCAGTCTCTTTCTCATTTTTGCGTCCCAGAATGATCAGGTCCACTTTGTGATCCTGGGAATACTTCATGATCTCCTTCGTGGCTTGTCCCTGCTTGATCATGAATGTAACTTTCACCGGAGGGCAGCTAAACTGCTTATCTACGGCTTTCCGAATCGCTTCTTCACGCTCTTTGATGGCTTTATCAAGTAAATCAGGAAATTCCTTCAATACTTCTTCCGGCATATGAAAATCCCTGATCAGGTTCATGAAGCACACTTCTTCGGAGCCAGAAAGCTGACACATTTTACAAGCAGCATCGATCAACTCGAAATCCATGTCACTTTGATCGAGGCCTACCAGAATTTTATTGAATTTATACATCTAGGGCGGTATAATTTAGAAGCCGCAAAGCTAAATCACATTCACATTTTAAAATAGATTGAGACTTCAAAAAGTTCAAAATATTCTTAGGAAAAGTGCAATTAGCACTTCACTCTAGTGCTTAATTTAAAGTGATTTATGTACTCTTCAAAATTTACTTTGGTGGATTAGTATGCGGCCAACAGGTCGCACAACATCTCTACCTGTTCTTTTGAATGTGCAGGGAAGTTTGCAATACGCAGGTGGTCATTTTTAAAGGCGCCATAGCCTTTGCCCAGAATAATTTTCTTTTTCTCCAGATCTTCCAGAATTCGCGATTGCTCAGGCGTTTCCGTGACGATTATGGTCTTGGACCGATTTTTCTTATCCCTAACAAAAGGAGTGAATAAAGGACTGGATTCAAGGGTTTGGTAAAGAATGGTGCTCTTGTAAACCGTTTCATTCCTGACCATTTTGATGCCTCGTCCGATCATATCCTCGGCAATTTTACCCAGGATGTAGATGGCCACCACATTAGGCGTCTCTGGTGTTTGATGCTTATCAGCTGATTTGACCAGGGTGCTGAGTTTGCGATAGGTACCTGTAGCACCCTGATTTTCCAATTCAATAGCACGATCGATGGCCTTTTGATTGATGATCCAAACACCCAGACCCGCAGGCATACCGAATGATTTCTGTACTGAAAAATAGGTCGTGTCAATCAGGTCAAACGGGGTAGGGACAGAAGGAATAGAGCTGACCACATCCAGACTGATCAATGCTTCCGGATTTTTTTCACGGATTGCTTTTAGCTGATTTAAGTCAAAGGCATATCCAGTACTGGTCTCATTCTGGGTAACTCCTATAACTTCTGATCCTTCCGGGACTTCAAATGAGGCAAATTCTTGTCCCGGATCAGCAACTTCCTGGGTACTTTTCTTGCCCATTCCGATAGCAAACTCATAAAATCTCTTTGAAAACGCGCCATTCACAAAGTGGTGAGATTTTTCAGCGACCAGATTTTGAAGAATTCTTTCCCAGATATCCGTAGCAGAGGATAAAAAAAGTATTTTGAAGTCTTCGGGAATATCTAATAACTCCCGAAGGGAAGTTTCCGTTGCTTCATAGATCTTTTGAAACGCTGTACTGCGGTGTGAAATACTACCGATTTCCTCATTCATTGCCTTCTTCAGATGATAATCATACGTATGATACAGCTGAGATGGTCCTGGTGTGAAATATATGTGCTTGCCCATTTTTATCTATAAAGACTATTTCTAATTTTGAAGTTCATTCCCCCCCGTAATAAGTTTTTAAACCTAACACTTATAACAATACCGGGTTGATTGGCTATTAAAACCGGGCCTCATCCGAAAGGACCTTTTTAGAAAGGATAACAGTGGAGGGTTGATGTAGTTGGATGACTCAAATCCTGATTGAATCAGGTTTAGAGACGGACGGGGGGCATTTTTATCTGCCTGACATTTTTCTTTAAAAAGATCAACTATCATCATCAATTAAGTTGGGATCCTTTTCTTAAAACAAGTGACTAAATAATAATGGTCCGGGGTGAGGTGCTGTAATCAGATCAGCTGAATAATTCTAAAAAATCAATAGGAGAGAACGATGATGGGAATTACACCCTGGTCTCCATCCATTTGAAGGTCCTGTTGATGATCTTCAATGCGATTTTGATTTTCTTCACATTGATCAAATCATGAGATTCATCATACATGGTGACACCATCTGCGAAAAGCAACACTTGAGGGTATTCATGATCTACACCAGCTACTTCAGTTACTTCGTGTGACACTTTGGTATCCCGGCTTACGTCCACCAAATACATATCTAGCTCAGCAGCACCGATGGTCCAATTTTGATCAAGAGACTTTTTGATTAGTTCGCTCTCACTGGTATTAGGATGGTATTTCAACACCAAAGCCGGCTTTGATTTTGATCGTTCAAGGATCTGATCAAATTGCTTGAGATTAGTCAATGGTTGCCAGTATGGTGACGTGGAGCGGTGGTCCGTCATATCCTTGTAAATATATCTCTATTCATTTATCGAATCCTGAAAATTCAATTTTTTTCGACTGGTGATTAACAAAAATACTAATACAGCTGCCGGAATTTGATAGTTCCGCTGATTTTTTTCAAATCTTCAAGCACTGCTCCATCATAGTTTGTGTTAATATCAGTGATTACGTACCCGATTTGCTCATTGGTTTTCAAATACTGACCTACGATATTCAAGGAATAGTCTTTTAGTGTTTGGTTGATTTCTGCAAGTACCCCCGGCTCGTTCAAATGGATGTGAATGAATCTATGAGCCTTTTGCAAGGTAGGAAGCACGATGTTAGGAAAATTCACACTGTTTGACGTAGATCCGGTGTTGATGTACTCCATGATCCGGGAAGGGACGAAATCTGCAATGTTTTCTTGTGCTTCTGTTGTGCTTCCGCCAATGTGAGGTGTCATGATCATGTTCGGAGCCCCTCTCAATTCCGAGATGAATTCATCCTTATTGCTCAAAGGTTCTTCAGGAAACACGTCAATCCCAACACCACGGATGCGACCTTGATCAATGTGGTTTTTTAAAGCAGCAATATCTACGACAGGTCCTCGCGCCAGGTTAAGGAAAATCACACCTTCCTTCATGATGTTGAATTCCTTTTCGCCGATGAACCTGGCATTTTCTGTACGTCCATCAACATGTAGCGAGATCACATCGGAAGAGCTCAGTAATTCGAATGGGGTTTTACAACGATGCGCATTTCCCAGGGCTAACTTTTCTTCAAGGTCATAGTACTGGACTTTCATGCCGAGGGCTTCTGCCACGACAGAAAGCTGAGATCCAATGTTGCCATAACCAATGATGCCTAGTTTCTTACCTCGGATTTCAAAACTATTCGTTGCAGATTTATCCCATTTGCCCTCATGCATGGCAGCAGCTTTATCCGGGATGTTGCGCATCAATAGGATCATCTCCGCGATAGCCAGTTCAACAACAGATCGGGTATTGCTAAAGGGCGCATTAAACACGGCCACTCCTCTTTCCGTACACGCTTCCAGGTCGATTTGATTGGTTCCGATGCAGAACGCACCAATGGCATGTAGCCTTCGGGCAGCTTTGACCACTTTCGCAGTGACTTGCGTTTTGGAGCGGATCCCAAGAATAGAGACGTCCTTGATGGCTTCACACAATTCGTCTTCGGTCATCCCTGCCGGATGTATGTCTACTTGATAACCTTCTTCTCTCAGTTTTTCAACCCCGTAAGGGTGTATGTTCTCCAAAAGAAGTACTTTGATTCTGTTTTTCGGATAAGAAAGCGCTCTTTTTTCCATTTTGTTCACATATAATACTTCATCCAGGGTTGGTGCCACGTGATCGGCTTTTTCAAGCACATTTTCTCGCCTCACATTCTCGATGAACGCGTAAAATTTATTGGCAAGTCCGGCTTTTTTGATCTCATAATCCGTGTAACCATCTCCCAACACAAATACCTCACCTTGTAAGTTGAGTTTTTTTATTTGCTTGGGTTTTCCGCCATTGGACGAAAGTATGTTTTCTTTATTAAAACCAATGATTTTGCCATCTTCATCGTATTCAAAATCATTAGCAAATACATTTTCGGCCGGGATCCCATATTTTCCAACGATGGGAATGATGAAATCTTTGAATCCATTACTGAGGATAAAAATTTGCTCAGCATGAGTCTTCAAAAACTCTTTATTTCTTTTGAAGGATTTAGAAACCTGTGAAGTCAGGTTAGTGACCAGTACAGGTAAATCATCCCGGTGTGCTTCTAACAATTTGATTCGCTCCTCTAAAGATTCCCGAAAGGATAATTTTCCTTCCATCCCCAGATCTGTCACTTCTTTGATACGATCCAGGGCCGCTTGCCGATGAGGTTTGCCTTCCAAAGATATTTCGCCTAAAACATCGAGGGCTTCCACTTTTGTGAAGGTGCTATCAAAATCGATGATAAAATATTTGGAATTTTGCATAGGTTAGTCAAATGAAGCGCAAACTTACGATGCAAAAAGGATTGAAATATGCCTTAGTTCTAGTAACAATTCTGGGATGCTCTCTTTTTTCAGGTGCTCAAAATCTCGGTGCTGAAAATTTCGAAATTGCTAAAATCGACAGTGTTTTAGAGGAGGGAATTATGAAAATGGCATTTCCAGGAGCGGTCTTGTGGGTGCAACACCGTGATTCCGTTTTGATCCATAAAGCATATGGCTATCATACCTACGATAGTATGGTAAAAGTGGAGCGCAATCACTTGTATGATCTCGCCTCTGTAACGAAGGTTACGGCAGCTACTTTAGCCGTTATGAAGCTGTATGAAGATGGATTGATTAAGCTTGATAAACCCATATCTAAGTACCTCACTTTTCTGAAAGGCAACAAACGTGGAAAGTCTACTTTTCGGGAATTATTGGCGCATCAGGCGGGTTGGCGACCCTGGATTCCATATCATCAGGAGATCAGAGATAAAAACGGGCGTTTGAAAAAGAAATGGGTAGCCCAGCAACCAAGTGATCGATATGATTTTAAATTGACTGAGGATAAATACCTGCGCAGTGATTTCTATGATAAGATCAAGCGATTCATAAAAAAGGCCGAACTCAGTGATGAGAAGGTATATCGCTATTCCGGGTTGTTTTTCTATTTGGTTCCGGAGCTGGTGCAACAACTGACAGGACAATCATTGGATGTGTATTTAAATGAGCACTTTTATGAATCGATGGGAGCCAAAACCCTGGGGTTTAATCCATTGGAGCGCTTTCCTTTATCACAAATTGTTCCAACGGAAGTAGATACGTTTTTCAGAGAAGTCCCGATTCATGGCTACGTGCATGATGAAGGTGCAATTATGATGCGTGGTGTTTCGGGGAATGCAGGATTGTTTTCCAATGCAGCGGATGTTGGAAAGGTCTGGTCCATGTTCCTGAATCGAGGTACTTACGGAAGTGAGGTGTATCTGAAGCAACAAACGGTTGATCTTTTTACGACGGTGCAATACCCCAATAATCAAAACAGACGAGGTTTAGGATTCGATATGCCTACTCTCAGCAATGAAAGTGATCGCAGTAACGTTTCAGAATGGGCTAGCCCCCGGAGCTACGGCCATAGTGGATATACGGGACCATTGGTTTGGGCGGACCCGGATCATGACCTGGTTTTTGTCTTCTTGTGCAATCGGGTTTATCCTACGAGAAATCAACGGATGATCTATGAATTGGCCATTCGACCTACCATACAGAGTATCGTCTATGAGATGATCAAGAACCACTAAGGTTTACTTCACAAAAATCGAGAAGGTGTCCGTATTAGAGGTGTTACCTAATTTATCAGTTGCTCGGATCTTGTAAGAAACGATTCCCAGAGAATTGATCTCAATCGGCTCGGTATAGCGTTTTTCTTCTCCATCGTTGATGGTGTAGTAAATCGCATCCGTATCAATGACTGCATCCGTTGCAGCGAGATATAACTTCACACCTTTGGAGTACACCGGAAGGGGAGCAGGCTCGTCATTTAATGAGATACTACCTACAGGTTCCATACTCAAGATCTGCTCGATCGCAGGGCCAGTATTGTCTACGGTAAAGTAGAAAGTCTTACTATTTCGGTTGTTCACCTGGTCGGTACCATAGAAATCTACTACGTATACGCCTTCTTCCTCCAATTTGAATGGCCCTTCGTAGACCTGGCCTTTGCCGCCGTTGATTTTATAGCCAACTGCTTTTACCCCAGCATCATTATCTACCGCACTCAAACCAATATCCGTTTTGCTGGTAATGAACGCTGTATCTCGTGAGAAAAACTGATCTCCAGCGTAAGCAAAGTCGATTTCAGGTGCTTCTACATCGATATCAAGCGATTCACGGCCACTTGTACTTTCATCAAACAACGACTTGAAGTTGTTGTTGACTTTATCGGTCGCATAGTATTCAATGATGTGCTTTCCCTTGGATTTGGGTAATTCAAACGGCTCTTTATAAGGAATCTCCGGACCATCATCAATCTTGTACCAGACCCTTTTGATCCCCGCTTTATTGTCAGAGGCTTCCAGTTTCACTTTGGTCCGCACCGAAATGAATACACGGCCACGGTTTTGATATTGATCTCCAACTACGCTTGCGATCACTTCAGGTGAAGTTCGGTCCATATAAAAGTCATAGGTCCGATTCGCTTCTTTATTACCCACATTGTCGACACTATAATAAGTGAGTGTATGGTCTCCTTCTGCAAGTGCTGTCAAAGCAACAGATTCTCTGAATCGTTGGTCTTGACCACTATCGATGCGGAAATAGATGTTTTCCATGCCGCTGGACCCATCTTCTCCTTCTAGTTGGATGATGGTTCGGGGTGAAAGAATTTCTGAGGTTTTATCTCCTGTGACTGTGTATCGTGTCGTAGGACTTGTCAAATCCAGCGTAAAATCAAAGGATTGTGGTGTTTCGGCATTGCCCACATTGTCCAACGAATAAAATTTAAACGAGTAGTCCCCGTCGGCGCTGTAGGTCAATGGTGCATCGTAGGGAGTATAGTCTTGGCCATTCACCGCGTAGTAAATTCCTTTCAAACCAGAGAGCTGATCTTTAGCTGTTGCCGAAATAGAAAGATCCTGACCGTAGAAAACGACATCTTCAGATTGAAATGCGTTTGGTGCACTGAAATTCACTTCAGTAATAGGGGAGTTGCCGTCCCGGTAAATTTCAAAAACCAGTTCTTGTTGAGGAGAGATCGTTTTTTTTGTAGTTTGATCGACTGCCCACTTCGTTCTTACATAATTAATGCCTTCCGTGTCCAGGTAAAGCGGATTGGTGTGTTCAGGTGTCGTTTCACTTTCCAATCTTTTGGATTCTGAACCGTCAGGGTTTTCTGAAACAAACAGGAATACAGGCTTCTCGGCTTGCCAGTACAGCTTACCATCCTCAGCAACATAGTATCGCTTTGGGTGTTCGGGTTGAACTTGTGCCATAACCATTGTATTGCTACAAAGGATTAGGGCAACTATTAGCCGAAGGTTACGCGTCATTTTCTGGTTGAGGTCGGAATAAAATATCAAAAGCCGAAAATAATCCTAAAAAATGATTCTAGGAACTAAATTAGCGGGGAGTTTGACTTACTGCTCGCATCAACCATGAAAAGGCACATCCTAATTTTTTTGAGCTTCACGTTTATAGGGCTCTTTTCCAACGAACTCATTGCGGTTAACGCATCTCCATCGGATAGTGCCCGAGCAGATGTATATTTCCATAAAGCGGATACATTTCTGCTTTTTAATCGTCATGACAGCTCTATTTTCTTCTTTGAGCGTGCCTTTGATCTATTCAGTAAAGGCAATTACTGGGAGGGGATGGTGGCCTCAAAAAATAAGATATCTGAGAACCTTTGTGCCATTTTTGAGCTGGAGGAAGCACTAAAGGTAGCCAATGAAGCACTAACACTTTCCAACGATCATCTCGGGGTAAATCACCTTGAACGTGCCAATGCATTGAGTAACATAGGTAACGTATATTACCTAACTGGGAGGCATGAATTAGCGCTCGAAGAATACAACGAGGCTTTGAGAATTACTGAGTCTGTACAGCATGATGAAAAACATCTTTATTCTGCGCCAACCAACCTGGGAATTGGCAATGTTTATTATGGAAAACTTCAATATGAGGAGGCGTTTCGATATTTTAAAAATGCGCTAGAAACCAATCGCGAAATTTTAGGTGATGCCCATCCTTATGTTGCTAACTCTTATTTGAGTCTGGGGAATTTGTACAGAAACAAGGGGAGTTACAACCTGGCCAAAGAAAACTATAATCGTGCGCTGGAGATCAATCAGGGAGTTTTTGGAGACAATCACCCGGATGTGGCAACCACCTATGTAGGCATCGCCGACATCTTTAAGAGTAGTGGTGGGCTGGAGATTGCTTTACAGTATTATAATCAGGCTCTGATCATTTATTCGAAATTTTTGGACGAGAGAAATCCCAAATTCGGAGCGATCTACCTTGGTTTCGCAGATGTGGCCAAGAACAAAGGAGATTATCCGGAAGCCATCAAGTATTATGAGAAGGCACTGGATGTATTTTCCAACACGGTGGGAGAGGTCCATCAGAGTTCGATCCGTAGTTTATTAGGTGTTGCCAACACTTATATATATCAAGAGAAATTTTCGGAGGCGCTGGAATACTATGGTAGGGTATTGGACATCAATTTTAATTTGGTAGGAGAGACACATGTAAATACCTCCGCGGCTTACAATAACCTGGGGAGCTTGTACTACTTCGCAGGTGATTTTGAACTGGCAGTCCGGTACTTCAATAAAGCATTGGAAATTGATTTGCAGATCCATGGAAGCAAACACCCCAATATTGCCAACGCCTACTACAACCTTGCGCGGGTATATGGTGAACAGGGACAAACTCGGCAAGCACTGGAAAGTGTACAGTCGGCCATTAATTCCAGTATCATGGACTTCAATGAGGAGAACATTTTTGTGAATCCTTCTTTGGTCAACTTTTTCGATAGCAAGGATCTGCTTTGGTTTTTACAGTTCAAAGGCGAACTGTTGGAATCCGGATTTAGCCAAAGTCGAAACATGAAAGGACTGGACATTTCTCTCCAAAGTTTTGTCTTGAGTGATAGTCTGGTTGATCAGATCCGAAAATCATATACCGACCGAAGAGATCAGGTATTGCTGGCAAAGCAAGCCAATAAGATCTATGAATCAGCGGTAAACGGCTCCTATTCTATGGTGAAATTGCTCAATCCCGAGAATGTGAAAATGATTGGCAAAGACGCGGATTACGAACAAAAGAAGAAAGAGTACCAGGATTGGTATTTCTATTTCACTGAGAAGAACAAAGGTTCAATTCTGTTTTCCTCACTGGCGGAATCAAATGCCAAGTCATTCGGAGGTATACCTGATAGTATGGTCACCAATGAGATTGAGTTAAAAACAAGGATCAATCAGATTACACAAGAACTGAGTGCCAATCCCGACAGTGCCCAACGTGTGTTTTATCAGGACCAATTATTCAAGGCCAACAGGGAGTACGAGGAGCTGGTAAAGAGCCTGGAAACGGATTTCCCGAAGTATTATGACCTCAAGTATGATGTAGGTGTTGTGAATGTGGAAGAATTGCAGGATTTTCTGCCAGATTCCACCATGGTACTGTCCTATTTCCTGACGGAAGACAGTCTCTATGCTAATTACATTACCAAGGATGATTTCAGCATTCATAAAAAATTCAAAGCGCCGACCTACGAAAAAGACATTCAGGCTTTCCGAAAAAGTACCATCTACAAGTTCGATAAGCTTTATAAAACGTATGCCCGAAAGTTGTATGACCAACTCATTCCTGCCGAGATTCCCAAAGGTGTAAGAAATATCATCGTTGTATTAGATGGGATCATGGCGACCATTCCTTTCGAGGCATTGCTGACGAAGGATTTTGAGAATAAAGACAGTTATAGCGAGCTGCCCTATTTTGTGAAAGACTATGGCATTTCCTATACGTTCTCTGCTAACCTGCTCTATAAGACCTTCAGAAATGAGAAGATCTTTCGAAAGAAAGCTACCAGAGATCTAATGGCCGTGGCACCTGTGGTCTTCGATGCGCCTTATTTGGAAGTATTAAAAGAAAAACGTGCACAGTCATATAATGAGTCGGGTACTGCCATTTCACTTCGGAAGAACATTAAAATGAACCGGAGTGAGATGAAGCCCTTGCCGGGAACAGAGATTGAAGTCCTCACCATCGACAGTACCTTTCGGGCGCAGGGGAGAGAGGTTTCTTTGAACATCAGAAAAGGTGCCACAGAAAGAGTAGTTAGTCAGGGCAAACTAGACGAATATCAGTACTTGCACATTGCTAGTCATGGCTTTGTGAATCAGGAAGAACCCGAGTTTTCCGGCATTCTACTAGCCATGGATTCTGTTGAAAATGAAAATGATGGAATTCTCTTTTCCGGAGAGGTTTACAACCTGAACATCAATTCGGAATTGGTGACCTTGTCCGCTTGTGAGACGGGTCTTGGAAAGATATCGACAGGGGAAGGGATCATTGGCTTGACCCGAGCCTTGATTTATGCGGGAACTAAAAATGTAAACGTTTCCTTATGGAAAGTGTCCGATGCGTCTACCAAGGAGTTAATGGTCAACCTTTACGATCAGTTGTCACGGGTAGCTGTGCCTCAAACTCCTTCAGAATCCCTGCAATACGCCGGTTACCTGCGCAAAGCGAAATTGAAAATGATTGATGAGGGTACTTTCGCACAGCCTTACTTCTGGTCCCCATTCGTATTAATCGGGAAATAGTTTATTTAGAATAATTCTAAATAAGTTAATATTGTTGTCAGAACAACGGGTAAGCAATTGGTTTTAAGGTATTTGGAGGGGGTGATTGTGACCTGCGGCGCCCCTTATACGATGGGCGGTGAATTAGGTTTCTGAAAGAGTTTGAAAAACAACCCCCTCATGTTAGTTTTGCGTCCGTTAGCGCCAGAACGGTACCTAAATCAAATGTTAAGAAGAACAGTTTCCAACCCCTTTCGAGCTCCATCCGCGCTCATATTCTTTACCCTTCTTTTCTTTTCTCAAGTTTCTTTCGCCCAGGACGCTGAAGACGGCATCCCGACGGACGAGGGTATTGTAGCTGCAGGAGAGAAGCTATATAAGAATAACTGTACGCAGTGTCACGCCATCAATGAAGTGGTCATTGGCCCTGCTTTGAAAGATGTTCACGAGAGAAGACCAAAAGAATGGCTGATCAGCTGGATCCAGAATTCTCAGAAGGTCATCGCTAGTGGTGATGAATATGCTGTAGCTCTTTATGAAGAGTACAACAAGACAGTGATGACCGCTTATCCTTTCAGTGAAGAAGAGATTACTTCGATTCTTGCTTACATCAAAGTTGAAGGAGCGAAAGAAGTCATTGATCCTGCATCTGACGGAGGTGGAGACGCGGTAGCCTCTGGTGGAGATGGAGGGTCAGGCGTATCCGAGTCTTATCTGACAGCAGTTCTAATCATTTTGGTCGTTGTATTGATCCTGATCCTGATCACCTTGGTGATTGTCGTTCAGGTATTGTCTAAATACATCAAGAACAGTAAGGAACTCGATGAAGAGGAACAGGAATTAGTAGGACAGAAATTTGACCTACTTGGTTTCTTGAAAAGCGACTCCTTCATTGGCCTGGTAACTTTCGTCTTCATGGCGGTGCTACTTAAAACGGCCATCGACGGAGCCTTTACCGTAGGGGTACAGCAAGGATATCAGCCTACGCAGCCCATCGCATTCTCTCATAAGATCCACGCCGGACAATATGAGATTGATTGTCAGTATTGTCACACGGGCGTACGAAAAGCCAAATCGGCAAACATTCCTTCAGCTAACATCTGTATGAACTGCCACACAGCAATCAAAACAGATTCAGAAGAAATTCAGAAAATTTACACGGCCATTGATTACGACCCATCAACCGGGGAGTATGGTAATAACACACAGCCAATCGAGTGGGTACGTATCCACAACCTACCTGACTTGGCATATTTCAATCACTCACAGCACGTAGAAGTGGGTGGATTGGAATGTGAAACTTGTCACGGTCCCATCGAAGAGATGGAAGTGGTCTATCAATACTCTAACCTGACCATGGGCTGGTGTATCAATTGCCACAGAGAGACCAATTTGAATACCAAAGGAAACGATTACTACACGAAGTTAGTCGAGCTTCACTCGGAGACCAGCAAGACACCTATGAAGGTGGAAGATAATGGTGGTCTTGAATGTTCTAAATGTCATTACTAATTTCTTAAGTAGAGAGTATATATGAAATCAACGAAGAAATACTGGAAGGGACTGGAGCAGTTAAATAATACGCCCTCTTTTTCGAAATTAGCGGAGAAAGAATTTCCAGAATACTTACCACTGAATGAGGCTGAATCAGAGCCTTCAAGACGTGATTTCTTAAAAGTAATGGGATTTGGCATCGGGGCCGTTTCTCTGGCAGCTTGTGAAGCGCCAATCAGAAATGCGATCCCTTATGTTAAAAAGCCTGTTGACGTAGATCCTAGTATTCCTAACTATTATGCATCTACGTTCGTGAGTGGTAGCGATTACGCCAATGTAGTCGTGAAAACACGCGAAGGCCGACCCATCAAAGTAGAGGGCAATGAGCTTTCTGCATTCTCTGGAGGCGGATCTTCTGCTCAATCTGAGGCTTCTGTCCTATCACTTTATGATAAAGAGCGATTGACAGGCCCAATGAAAGATGGTGCATCTGCTACCTGGTTGGACGTTGATAATGGTTTAGCTGCTTTGGGAGCTGGTGCTAGAGTTGCTATCGTGACTAATACGATCGCAAGCCCCTCTACCACGAAAGCCATTGAGGCATTTCAGGGAGCTTATGCCAACACCGAGGTGATTACTTATGATGCCAATTCGGTAAGTGGTTTGCTTGATGCTAACGAGGCTACGTTCGGAACACGAGCTTATCCAGGCTACGATTTCTCTCAAGCAGAAGTAATTGTGTCTTTTGCTTCAGATTTCCTGGGAGCTGGCGTTAATCAGACCTTATATAATAAGCAGTTCGCTGCTTCCAGAAAGTTGGGAGATGGCAAAAAGACCATGTCTCGACTCTATTCATTCGAGAGTAACCTGTCTTTGACCGGTGCCAATGCGGATTACCGATTCCCAGTTAGGGCTTCTGAGCAAGCAGGCTTGATCGCTGATCTGTACAATGCGATCGTGAACGGAGGTTCAGCGAAAGATGAAGGCATCAAGAAGGTCGTTAAAGACTTGAAAGCTGCCAATGGCAAGTCTTTGGTCGTAGCAGGTAGCAACGATAGCAACATCCAGATCCTGGTCAATGCGATCAACAACGCATTAGGAAGCTACGGAAGTACCATCGATTTAAGTAAGGCCACAAACATCAGAAAAGGAAACGATAAGCAATTTGCAGCGTTTGTTTCTGCGCTGAATGGTGGCCAGTATGGTGGTGTAATCTTTTATAACTGTAATCCAGTTTACGATCATCCACTAGGTGGTCAATTGGCTAGTGCGATCAGCAAAGCGGGTGTATCCATTTCGACTTCAGATCGAATGGATGAGACCACTGCCTTGGTGAAATATGTCGCTCCTGATAATCATTACCTGGAATCATGGAATGATTTTGAGTTGACAACAGGGCATTACAGCCTTTCGCAACCAACCATTTCAAGAATTTTCGATACCCGTCAGGCACAAGAGTCTTTCTTGACCTGGGGTGGTAACAATACGAATTACTACGACTTTATCCGAAGCAACTGGGAAGCGGTTTATACGGCCAATCCTGGTGCTTTTTCCAACTTTGATGCTTTCTGGGATAAGTCTTTGCACGATGGTGTGCTAGAGACAGATGCAGCTGGTGAAGCCCCGGCATTTGACAGTTCTGCTGTTGGTGGCGCTGCTACGGCAGTAAGTGCTTCAAAAGCAGGATCAGGATTGGAATTGGTGTTGTATACTAACGCATCAATTGCAACAGGTCGTCAGGCGAATAACCCCTGGTTGCAGGAAATGCCTGATCCAGTAACGAAAGCATGCTGGGACAACTACCTGACTGTTTCACCGAAGCAAGCAGAAGAGTGGGGTATTCAGACAGATGACGGTAAAATGTCTACG